>JAUVGW010000216.1 GCA_030593565.1 Phycisphaerae bacterium
GCTCGATCTGAAGTAAAGTTATTGACCAACGCCCCAACGGGGCTTCCCACGTGATCGCCCCCAACGGGGGCTTCACGACGCGCTCGGCCCGCTCGGGCGGGCCTTCCTAAAGCCACGCCCTATGGGCGTGGTTGATTACCGTGACGGCGCGGCCTCCGGCCGCGCCGAAGGGACCAAGGGATCAAGGGACTGAGGGATCGCTGGCAACAGCAGCAAATCCGCGCGGCTCGCGAAGAAATCGATCGTTTGCAATGCAGCTTGGCCTTCGGCCGCAACCAAAGTGTGGCACGGACAAGGATCGCCTGTGAGGAGGCTGTGATTCGACCGAACAGGCCTGGCGGGCGATCCTTGTCCGTGTCCGTGTCCGTTGCCGTTGGCTGCATGGAGCGTCCACGGACAAGCTCCGATGCTCAACTGGTGGCACTTGCTGTCGCCATGGCGCTGCCTTCCGAGTCAACACCGCCTTGCCTTTCACGCTTGTCCGTGCCACACCTACGCATGGAGCGTCCACGCACAAGCTCCGTTTCCCGGTTCGCCGGACGCGTGCTCGTGTTGAACGCCGTCTTCCGAGTCGCCGTCACATCGTCTCGCCTGCTTGTCCGTTCCCCCCCGATTGCGTCGTTTAGCCGCGACCCACAGGGGAGCGCGCCCTCCACGCGCTCCCCTGTGGATCGCGGCTAAACAGAGCGCTGTTGCCGAAGCCGATTTTGCAATCTTCGCCTTCGGTACGCCGATCGCTGCTACAATGGTCCCCGAAAATGCGTGGCGAAGCGGACAATACGATCTGGGACGACAGGCGGTTGGCGGATCCACACGGGCAGCGTGACAAGGCTGCGCGAGTGGAGGCGATGTTCGATGCCATCGCCCCGACGTATGAACGAGTGAACCGCGCATTGTCGGCCGGGCGCGATGGGTATTGGCGGCGCACTGCGGTCGAGATGGCGAAGATCGGGCCGGCGGACGAGGTGCTGGACCTTGCTTGTGGGACGGGCGATTTCGCGAGGGCATTCGCGGCAGCGTCACCGTCTGATGTCGTTGGGTGCGATTTTTCGTGGCGGATGCTGGCATTGGCGGCGAGCCGGGACGGCCCCCGAATCGGATGGTGTCGGGCCGACGCGCTGGCGTTGCCGTTCGCTGACGGGTCGTTCAGCGTAGCGAGTTGTGCGTTCGGCGTCCGGAATTGGCAGGATCTCGCGCGGGGGCTCGACGAGATGTATCGCGTGCTGCGGCCCGGCGGCCGGGCGGTGATATTGGAGTTTTCGATGCCGCGAGCGGCTTTCCTGGGGCCGCTGTATGTGTTCTACTTTCGGAAGATCCTGCCGCGTTTGGCGACGCTGATCAGCCGAGACCGCACAGGTGCATACCGCTACCTGCCGGAATCGGTATCGAGGTTCGTCAAGCCGGCTGAGATGATCGAGCGGTTACGTTCCGCGGGATTCGGCCGCGTCGAACACCGCAGGCTGACGATCGGGATCGTGACGGTCTTTGTGGCGTGGAAGGACTGATGACGGGCGCCGAGCAAACAGCGAGCGACGCGGAAGACCAGCCGTTAATCGTGGACGTATGGTCGCGGACGTCTCGTCGGTATCGGCGTCGGTCCATCATCATGCTGTCGTTGCTCGCGCTGCTGTTCGCGGGGTTGTGCTGCTTTACATTCTGGTTGCGGACGGGTGATTACGCTCCGTGGGCGAGCGAGGCCTACGGGAACTTGCTCGCGCAGTCGCTTCGGCCGTCCGGCACGAGTCAGATCACGCTGACGGATTTCCTGTCGGCGCCGATCAGCGTGAAGGAGGTGCCGATCCACGGGCTGATTATGGGGCTGCTGTTGGCCTCGTTGAGTTCGATCCCGATCCTGGTGGCGATCTTGTACCGGTTTCCGTTCTCCATTGTCTTCGCGGTGATGGTGATGTTCCTGGCGGCGATGCCCTGGTTGGGGGCGACGATCCTGCTGGGTTGTGCGGTGCCGGCGTTGCGGCCGTTCCGGTTCTCGTTTCGGTATGCATCGGCATTGGTGGGCTTGATCCCGGTTGCCGTGTACTTCGTTAGCGCGTCATGGGAGCCCGCGGCGCCCTTGCCCAGACTGGTGCAACACCAGGCATTGCTGTATGCGCCGTGGGTCCTGGCGGTTCTAGGTTCCTGCGTGATTTGTGCAGTGGCGCTGGCGATTGCGCGGCTGATTAACTATAGGCCCGGCGGGATACCGCCGGTGCTGGCGATGCTTTTCGCGGTTCCGGTATTCCTGTTTCATACTCAGGTGGGGCGCGACGAACTGGAGTACCGGCTGCTGGAGCAGGAGGTCGGCCCTGGAAGCCGGATGTTATTCCAAACGAAGGATGTCGGAGCCGAGGCGGCACGTGAAGCGACCCGACGGTGGAGCCGTGCGAAGGACGTACTATACGACGAGGTGCATCGCCGGATGCTGAAGCGAGCGATCTCATACGCGCTCCTGAAGACAGAACAAGACCGGGCGCGTGCGGTCTCGATGTGCGATTCGTTTCTCGACCATTTTCCGAAGTCGCGCCATGTTGCGGCGGTGTTGTTCCTCAAGGGCCGGGCGCAGGATCAACGTTTGCAGCGGGTTAGCCTGGAACGGCACCGGGTGGTGGAATATCGATCAGACCTGCCTAATCGTGCATCGCAGCGGACGTGGGAGACGCTGCTCGAGCAATTCCCACATACCGAACAGGACATCACGGGGACGGCACGGTACAAACTGGCCACACTCGATACGCGTGACGGCAGGATCGACGCCGCGATCGCGCACTTGGATGAGCTGGTACGCCGGTTTGAGGCGGCGCGATCGACGACGCAGCCCCAGGCTCCGGGGGCTGGTGAGAAGCCGTCGGTGTTCGGCAGGCTGCCGGCGTCACATGGATTGGGCGTGGATCTGACGACGCTGGTTCGTCGGGCTCGTCGATTGCGAGAAATGCTGGCGGCCTGCCGCGCGGATGCGGCCAGGCCGCGAGGCGAAGTATTCGGCGAGTCGTGCGGCAACACGAGTGAGCCGCTTCACCCTGTGCAGTTGTTGCTGTGGCTGGACGATACCGATCCGCGCTATAAGGCGAACCTCGAAGGGATCATGCGACACTTCGAGGACTCCGTGACGCGGGGGTACGTGGAAATCCGTCTGGCCCTGTTGGAACGCGCGATCAGCCGGCGGATTCAGCGTTTTGAAAACGCCGCGACGTCGCTGTCCGGCAGCCCGGCCGGCGCCACGGCGTTGTACTATTTGGGCGACGCGCTTCAACAGGACTCGCTCCATGATGAAGCGAGGACGCGCTTCGATGAACTGACCAAGGGCTATCCGGACAGTTGCTGGGCGCAAGAAGCGAAGGACCGTGTTTCGTCGTTGTCCATGTTGGACCTTGTCGGGGAGTAGGTGTTTTGTCCCTGCCCCCGGGGTCTATGACAGTTTAGTGTGACAGCGCTACGTTGTTCGCAGACCGTCGTTTGATGCCCACGGATAGCAATCCGTGCGTAGTGGTTCACTTTGATCGACGGGTGCCGCTGGCAGCTTGCTGCCAGTGTCGGCACTGGCGGTCAAGCCGCCAGTGGCACTCAAAGTGAACCACTACCCAGTTTTGCCACCAGTCTTGCCATGGTCTGCTATGCCACCATCGCGGTGTCGCGTATGCCGTCGCCCGGAGCTCGGCCTGACAGGATGTTGTCGTACAGACGGGCGTAGTTGTCGCGGAAGGCGCGGAGGCTCGCGACTTCGTAGGCGTCCGCCTTGGCTGTGTCGGTGAGCCTGCGTCGCAGGTCGTCATCTTCGATCGCCTGAAGGACCAGGCCCGCCAGCGTGCGGGCGTCACCCGCCTTGCATAACAGGCCGTTGCGTCCGCTCGTGATCAACTCGGACACGGAAGGCACGGCGGACCCGACGACAACCGCGCCGACGGCCATGGCCATGGCGATCGGCTCGGTGCAGATGTCGTCGACAGCGGGCACGACGAATACGTCCGCACAGGCAAGCAGTTCGGGCCAAGTCAGACGCGAGTCGGGGACGGTCACCAGACCCGGAATGCGCGTGCTCTCCGCGAAGCGATGCAGGCGGCGGCTTTCGCGGGAGTCATACGGCATGACCACTCGCAGGTCGCGATGGACTTGCTTCAATACTGCGGCCGCCCAGATGCCATAGAACTGTCCGCCGCTTTCCGATGGAGGGCCGGGCATCAATAGGACGGGCTTCGCATCGCCTGAAACGGATCCGCGTGGGATCAGTCGTTGGGCTTTGTTTATGGCGGTGAAATCGGCCGGGCCGCGGATGACGACGATGCGCTCCGGGATCAGTCCGGCGGTCAGGAGTCGTGCCCGCATGGATTGGCTTGCGACAACAACGGGGGCGTCGGTCGGGAAGGATCGCAGCCATCTCGCGGCGTTGCGCGCCGCCTGCGGATCCAGAAGCGTCAAGGCGAGCGGCAAGTCCGGCAACTGCGAACTGCACGCCCTGGCGGCCTGGATGCCCCAGGTGTGCAGCAATCGCGTTTTTGTTTGTTGGGTGGCGCCGGGTAGTTGGGGCGCCCAGCTCGCGATCGTTCCACGACGTTCGGCACGCATGACCGTTTCGCCCCAATAGCAACTCGCACGTGCGGCCATCGGCCCGTCAATGCTGCACACTGCGGGGCGGTAATCGCCTGTGTCCCGTCGCATCCGCAACAGGTCCAGGACCTGCAACTGCGTTTCATCGCAGGCGGCATCGATGACGTGCAGGACCTGGGTCACTCTTCAAGCTCTCGATGCTGATAGAACAGCCTGGCGACGGCATGACCCAGCTTGTCGGACAGGTCCTTGGCGACATCGTCGGCGGACTTGTCGCCGTCGGTTGGAATGGCATCGGTGGAGACGCTGATGCGGTGGCCCGCTTCGTCGCGGGGCCACAGCCGCACGTCAGGCTTGCGCTCGGTGGTCAGCACCTTGACGCGAACGCTGAAATCGCCTTTGAACAGTGGTGCGCCGGGCTCGGCGTGCAGGGTAAACCGCTTCACCCGAATGTAGAGCACCTGCTTGGTGCCCAGCTTCTCGCCGATCTGGCGGATGCTCAGCTTGTCGTAGTTTTTCGCCGAACGCTGCAAAGCCCGCCAGTCCTCGAAGGGCACGACGCGGCGGTTCGCGTTCATTTCAAGGAATTCGTCGGAGATTTTCTTGTGCACGTGGCGCAGGGCGCGCGGTTCGGCCACGAGGCTTTCCGGGTCGTCGATCAAGATGAGCAACGGCTCGATCATGAGCTTGTATTTCGCCTCGACGACATCGCCGCCTGTCATGTTGGCCCATAGGGCGGCCGTCTGTACACAACCCGCAGACGGCAGCAGGACGAGCAATGCCGGCAAGACGAGCACGCTAGCGAGCCGGCTTTTCGCGCAACAGAACTCCGTGGTCATAAAACTTCCTCGCGGTTTCCTGTGCAAACGTCTCGACCGTCTCGTGCAGGATTTGGTTTTCGTCCATGTCCGGCACGCCGTGCCAGGATTTCGGCGGATACGTGGCGAGCACTACCGTCTCGTACACGGCCTCCTCGCCGCCTTTTTCGCCACCATCGTACAGATTGGCGGTCGCGCGGACACGGCCTTTGCGGAGTTCGCGCGTTCCGGACGCGCGCGTCGTGTATTCCAGCAGGTCGACGCGGAGCACCATGTCGCACTTCAGTCGCTCGCACAGTTGCCTGGCCGTCATGCCTTCCCAGTTCGCCCCGGAGCCTTCCTGAAGCCGCCGCACCTCCTCAGCGCGGACAAACCGGGCTTCGGGCAGGTTCTTCTTCATCCAGTACTCGACGGCCTTGCCGATGCGGTATCGGGTTCGCGGGTAGATGTCGAGCGTTGACCGGTCGGCCCAGACCAAGATTGCGACGGTGCGGTCGCCGATCTTGCCGTACTCGGCCTTGACTTCCTCGGTCTTGTCAGGATCGGTGAGGAAGTAGGCCATCTGGCAACCGCCGCAAGCGGCGAGCGCGAAGACGCCGATGAGACCGGCCAGGATCGGCCGCGCCGGGGTCCGGCTGGTGAAGCGCAAGCTGCGTAACATGCGTCGTTCCTTTCAACGCGCCGGCAGTTCGCCGGTTATCAGGCCGAGCGCAATCTTGAACGCCCAGCCCCCGAGAATCAACAGGCCCAGCCCGACCATGAGCCGCACAGGGCCGACTCGATACCAGTTTATCGACACGACCCGCCCGGAGACCACCACGTAGATCGACAGGAGAAACATGGCGATCGTCCCGATGCACAGCACCGTTCCGGCGGGCTGCGCCTTGAGGGCATCCAACGGGTGGCCGTGCATCAGAAGCGAGAATGACGTCGTCATGCCACAGGTGGGGCACGGCAAGCCGCTGACGATGACCCAACTGCACGGTCCCAGGCCGAACTGTTCGTGGGTTCCGTAACCACGATCGTCGGGCTTCAAGTAGATCGCCGTTCCCAGGACGGCGGCGCATGCCACCGCGATGCCGCACCACGTCAGGCGGGTACCGGATTTGACCGGGATGCTCGGTCCGAAAACACGGCTGTGTGCGACGGGCACCATGGGTTCCTCAACGGGTCGAACGCGGCGATCAGGCACCATTGTTCAGAAACGCCCCGAGACCGCAAGGAAGGTGGTCGACGGTATCCATGGCAGACCACGAAGTCAATCGGAAATCGACGGCAGGTGCTTCGGCGTCTGCGGCGTCGTGCCAATGCGCAAGCGAGTGAGCACGATTCGGCACTTGGCGCAATTCGCGGGACACGGGCGTGGGATGCGGTGTGGATATGGCCAACACCTGTCGTGCTACACTTGTGAGCTTGCGGTCCTGGCTCGTATCCGCGATGTCTGGCGGTTGGTCGTCCCGTCCG
The DNA here is from genome assembly GCA_030593565.1 of Phycisphaerae bacterium. Classification (GTDB taxonomy): domain Bacteria; phylum Planctomycetota; class Phycisphaerae; order UBA1845; family UTPLA1; genus JAFGQA01. The sequence goes on from JAUVGW010000216.1 coordinate 6,822, forward strand.
GCGTGGCGTGCTAGAATCGGCGCCAATGGAGAATGCATTCACACAACGGTTGCGATGTGCGGGTCTTGCTCGTTCGGTACTATTGCTGCTGAGGATCTTCTCGGCTCGCGATCAGAATTGTGGCACCGGCATCTCGCCGGTGAACCCACCGGCGAGACGCCGGTGCCACAGTTTCGTTGCGGCCAAAGGCCGCGCTGTGCGTCTCAGATTGCTGCGGCCCGCGCGCGTTGCAGCATCTGTTCTTGTCGGCTTCATGGCGTTGGTTGTGCTTGCTGGACCGGGCGCGAGCCTGGGATCGTTCGCAGACGAAAGTGGGTCGGACGATCCTCGTAAGCAAACGACTCCGGCGACCACACAGCGTGCGGCGTCCGTGCCGGTGGACGACAATCCGTTCGGGAACCGCGGGAAACAACGGCGGGATGACGCGCTCGAGACGTTCGGCGGGGACAAGAAAACCGAACGAGCGGTGGCGGACGGGCTCGCGTGGCTGGCCGCGCATCAGCGGCGCGACGGTGTCTGGGACCGGGTGGGCTTCAATCGCCTGTGCCCGGCCAATGATCGGTGCAGTCAGGTGGCGTTGGCTCGCGAACAGAAGGATTGCAACGTGGGCGTCAGTGCGCTGGCGGCGCTGGCGTTTCTCGGGGCAGGCTACACGCACGAGAACGGTCGGTACTGCGAGACGCTGGAGCGCGTGTTCGAGTACATCCTGGCTCAGCAGGATGCCGGCGGGAGCTTCTCGACGGGTAGCGGTTTACAGATGTACAACGATGCCATCGCGACGTTGGCGGTAGCCGAGGCATACGCGCTGACGCGTGATCCGGTCTTCGCTGAGCCGCTTGCGCGGGCGGTGCGTCATATCGAGAAGGCGCAGCAGCCCGGCGGCGGGTGGGACTACCTGGCGGAATCGAAAACGGGTCGCAACGACACGTCTGTTACGGGCTGGGCCGTGATGGCTTTGAAGGCGGCGCAGGCGGCAGATGTGGCACCGTCGGTGGAAACGCGTTTTCGGCTAGCGGCGCACTTCGATCGGGCGACGGAGTCGGACGGCCGCGTCTGGTACGCCGATAAGGGGACGGGCACGGGGCGCGACCGGCAGTCCAGCCTGCTCGTGAAACGATACGGGCCGGCCATGACGGCGATCGGGCTGTATGCGCGGGGGGCGCTGGGCTATCGACTCGATGATCAAATCGCTGTTCGACAGACGGCGCTCCTGTCAGGCGACCTGCCGAGCCTGGCTCGATTGCGCGGCGCCGATCCGACCGGCCTGCACAATGAATACTACTGGTACTACGGCACGCTGGCGACGTTCAACATGGGTGGGGACGACTGGCGGCGGTGGAACCAGGCGCTGCGTCGCACGGTGATGGAATATCAGGAACGACCAACGCGACGCGACGGTACGCGGCGACACGCCTATGGTAGTTGGCCGGCATTTGGGCGGAACTGGGGCAAATGGGGACGGACCGGCAGCCGCATCTATTCCACCGCGATCAATGTGCTGACGTTGGAAATCTACTACCGTTATGTGCCGGCGTACATGTCGCCTCGCGGGTTGATCGGCCCGGCGGAGATGCGCAAGCGGATCGCTCGGGTTGACCCACGAGAACATGGTTCGCTCCTGGACATGACGTTGCGGTTACACGCCGATACGGCGGAGCCCGTGCTACTGGATTTGCTGGGCTCGCCGGATGCCATAGTGCGATTGGAGGCGGCGTTGGCGCTAACAGGTGCAGGCTCGCCGATCGGGAAGGCGGTGCTAGTCAGGTTGCAGGACCGGGCCGCCGGCAAGGATCGGCGGCGAATCAGGGCCGCGATCCAGGCGTTTGTGGGCCCGCCGGCGGGGATCGTCTACGGCAAGGTTACGCTGACGGACTTACGGGCGGGGATGCTGCTGTTCGACACCGAGGGCAAACCGGTATACTACCGGCAACCGCTTGTTCTATTGCGCGTCGGGCGGCTTTTGGGGTCGCGCTGATCGTGGCGCTCTCGTGGTGGAGAGCGGGCTGCGGAGCCGACGCCGACGAGACCGGCGAGACGTCGGAGGAGGCAGGCGGCGACGCTGGAACCGCC
>JAUVGW010000055.1 GCA_030593565.1 Phycisphaerae bacterium
GCTCGATCTGAAGTAAAGTTATTGACCAACGCCCCAACGGGGCTTCCCACGTGATCGCCCCCAACGGGGGCTTCACGACGCGCTCGGCCCGCTCGGGCGGGCCTTCCTAAAGCCACGCCCTATGGGCGTGGTTGATTACCGGTAAAGTAGCCACCTTGTGTCAGGGCAAGACCTGATAGCTCCCGGCGTGCGGGTTGGTGTGCTTCGATACTCGTGACGAAAATCATCGAGCGCCGTGCGCCAGACCTCGGCAACAATGACCATGTTGATCAAGCTGAGCAGCGAAGCAGCCGTTATGAATGGGTCGATCACGACGCGAAGCAGCGTTTGCAGCGGAAAATGCGCCCAATAGAGGAGTACAAGGAAGGGGACTCCTGATAGGAGGAAGGCGACGGAACGAAGCGGCAGGCCAGCGGCGCGAGGCCAGCGATGCGCACTGGCTCCCGCTACCGTGCCAAGACGGCCATCCGGCGTAAACAAAGGTAGCGGCGTCCGAGTGGCTGAAGAGGCGCGGCCGACGGTCCCACAGACGCGCTGCAGTCGGATGCCTCACGCCTGACACGGAGGCCTCCCCATGGGAAATGTTGCCATGCCTGGGTCAGCGAATGTTGCCAGGCTATTCTAAGTGCTTACGTGTCAATGGTTTACATTGCCCCAAGAACAGCTTGGGAAGCTGGCATTCTACCACTGAATTACGCCCGCAAATGCGGCTTCTTGCGATCTTGCACGACATTAGGATCGCCGTCGGACGGGTGTCCGACCCCAAGCACAACAAAGTAACCGATTGGGCCCGAATAGCAAGCCTCAATGTACTGCCGCGCAGGGCGGCGGCAAGCGACAGCTCAGAAGGCTGGCATTCTCTCCATGCTGACACAAGTTGCGGCGTACCTCGCGCGTCTATGCACGCTTGCACGTGTCCGGCCCCGTGTTCACGACGGGGCGATCCGGTGCCAAGTTATTCTCCTCAAGGAGAACGTGTGCGCGGCCTGCGGGTGCCTTGTGGTGCGTCGTATCATCGGGCTCCTGCAAGTGCTCTATCGCCCGCCAATTGATGGACCCGGTGGGTACCACGGGCAGCTTGTCTGCCCGTGAACACTGGCGGGCGAGCCGCCAGCGGCGCCCGGCGCGCGCCCAAGTGCGAAAAAGTGCAACTTTCCGCAACTTCTGATGCCGGCCGCTTGCGAATCACCCCCTCGGCTGACGTTGTCGCGGGAAATTGCAGCAGAAAAAGTGCGCACTGCCGCAAATTGCCGCAAAGTCTTTGGATGGCGGTGTCTTTTGTTCTGCACAAGACCGCATCGCGTCCATTCGTTAGTAGGGCTCATCGTTCCGGGTTTTTGGGTGTTTTTTTGCTTGAAGGCGGTCCACGGCCTCCGCTTCGCTCTACCCGTGGCTGCTCTCCGCCGCTCCATTCGGGGCGCGGGGACGAGACGTGGAGGCGGGGTGATACGCACGGGTGCCACTGGCAGCTTGCTGCCAGTGCGATCTTCCAGGTGATTCCGCACAAAACACTGGCGGACAAGCCGCCAGTGGCACCCGGCGCGGCGTCAAACCAGCTTCTTCGCGATTTCCTCTTCCAGTATCTCGTGGACGGTCAGGGCGATGATCGCCTTGCCGCTCTTGCGGAAGAAGGCGTCGATTTCGCGGAGGGCATCGCGGGTATAGTCGAAGGAGACGAAGAAGCCCTTGTCGCGGTCCTCGCGGGTCATAACGGCCTCGAAGGCGTCGATGTCGGGGCGGCCCACCTTGTCCTTCTGCTTTACCTGGATCGGGTACCAGTGGTCGAGGAACTGCTCGAATGCGGGCGTCTCGCCCTTGGCTGCGGCGGCCTTCTTGGGTGCGGCGGAGACGGGGAAGATGCGACCGTCGATTCCCATGTCGCCGACTTGCGTCTTGTTGGGGATACCACCCAGGGCGATGACGGCCCAGTTCTCGAACTCGAACGGCGGAAGCTTGCGGAGCTTCTCCTCGGTCCACGGCAACCCCCGTACGACGAAGCCGCGCGCGGCCCGCCACAGGTCTTCGTCCTCACGCAGCTTGCACACGTCGCGAAGCCGTTTGGCCATCACGCGGCACGCGGTGGGCGAGATGTCGATACCGATCCACTGCCGATCGAGGTTCTGCGCCGCGACGAGGGCTGTGCCACAGCCGCAAAACCCATCGAGGACGATGTCGTTGGGTTTGCTGCTGGCCTTGACGATTCGTTCGAGGAGCGCGAGCGGCTTCTGCGTGGGATAACCGAGGCGCTCAGCCGCCAGTGCGCTTATTGGGGGAATGTCAGTCCAGAGGTCTTGGAGAGGAATTCCAGGCATCTCGTCTGCAAACTGCATCAACCTCGGCATTCCAGTTGAACGATGCGTCAGCTTGCCTACCTTCCAGAACTCGATCAAGTTCTGCTTCGAGTATGCCCAATAGCGCTTCTGATAAGGCCCGACCGCAAGGTAGTCCATGCCCTCTTTCGGAGACTTCCACTCGTCCTCGGGATCGGCGACCCATATTTCTCCCGCATCTGATCGCCTTTTTACTCGCCAGTCGTATTCGGTATCGCCGCCCGGTTTTGCGGCCGTTACATCCGTTTCCTTGTAGCGACGACCATCCGGCGCAACGTGACGATACTCGCTCTCCATGTAATCGTCGCTATATTCCGTGAAGATCGGGTTCCAGGTCCATTCGGTTCCGGGTGAGTAAAAGAACAAATAGTCGCAAATGCGCCCATATTGAGCCATACCCTGCTTCGTGTCGCTGTGGGCGTGACTCCGTTTCCACACGATTTCATTGCGAAAGTTGTTCTCGCCGAAGATCTGATCCAGCATCACCTTGACGTAGTGGCTGGCGTGCCAGTCGCAGTGGTAGTAGAAGCTGCCGGTATTCTTGAGCACGCGGGCCAGTTCGATGCAGCGCGGCCGCATGTAGTCGATGTAGGCCGCCGTGGAGGCGTGCCGGTCCTCGAAGGCCCGCTTCTCTTTCGTCTCGCCCCAGAAGACCTCATAGTTGCGGTTGCTGTTGAACGGCGGGTCGATATAGATCAGGTCCACGCAGCCATTGGGGAGCTTGGCGAGTTGGTCCACGCAATCGCCGCAATAGACGATGCGCGTGTCGAGCAGCGCCGACGGCCGTCCGGCGCGAGTCGGCGAGGCCGCGGGTCGTTTGGCGGACGCTTTCTTCTTGGCGGTTCGTTTGTGGGCCATGGCGATAGTCTATCCGAGGCGCTGCGAGTGGACCAGATAGGCGCAGGTGCTGAGCCATCTTGCTATGTAATCTGCGGTCTTTCCACCGTCCACACTCGTGAACTCAGTCACGGCCGGCGTTCGCGTGCTCAGTTGCAGGAACCTTAGCTTGCCCGGATCGCTCGGGGGACCGGCCCGAGGACGGCCCGGTTCGCTGGGCGTCGGTCACTCGTCACAGGCGAGACGCCTGTGCCACATTGGCTTGCTGGGCGGCGGTGTGACCGGCGCGGGGGTTTGGGCTGTCGGGCACCGCTTGCGTACAATATCGTCGGGACGGTTTCGTGACGAAAGTTTATCAGTACGTCGTTTCGAGGCCTGATGTAGTGGACAATCTGCCAGGAGATCGTCTGTGGTAGAGATCGTACGGAGGAAACGCAAGCCACCGATTCTCACCCCTTCGACGATTCCCTGCCTTCGGCAACTTCCCACAATCAATGTGACTTGGGGCTGCACGCTTGGGTGCGTCTACTGCTACATCCAAGGATACGCGAACTACCCGGGCCGAGACCGTATTGTTCTCTACGAGAACACGGCCGAACTGGTGAGAGAGGAACTTGCCCGCAAGCGGAAGAAGCCTCGGCGCGTCTACTTCAGTTCATCGAGTGACGCGTTCCAGAACGCGCCGGAGGTGCAAGACGTGAGTCTTGAAACGATGCGCGTCCTTCTCGAGGCCGGCGTCGAAGTTGCCTTTCTCACCAAAGGGATTGTTGGTGAACGCTTCATCGAGCTTTTCGCTCGAACACCGCACCTGACGTTCGCTCAAGTGGGCATCACGACGCTTCAGGATAGCCTGTCCGCCAAGATCGAGCCGAACGCCGCCTCTCCATCGCAGAGGCTCAGCGGCATCGCATCGCTCACCGGTGTGGGAGTATCCGTGGCGGCCCGGCTCGATCCGCTCATCCCGGGCGTGACTGACACGACAGAGAGTCTTGTGACTCTGCTGTCTGCGCTGCGGCGAGCGGGTATCGGCGACGCCGCGGCGAGCTATCTGTTCCTTCGGCCGCAGTTCGCATCAAGGGCACCAGGATTGGAAGCGATCACGGGCTTGTGTCGCAACGTCGATGCTTGGCCATATCAGCGATTCCTGGACGGTTGCGGTGGAGGAAGAATGATCAGCACCTCGGAGCGCCGTAGTCGGTTCGAGTTGCTCCAGACGCTGGGCAAGGAGGCGGGGATTGCGATCAGTGCGTGTCGCTGCAAGAATCCTGAGCTCACCTCAGTTGGATGTGGCATCGCCGGGCCGCCACCCCGGAACGAACGCGCAAGCGAGGAGCAAGCGCTACTCCCATTTGTCGATCCGGCGCGCGACCAAGGAATTGCGCGGAAATAACCTAAACGGTTGATCCGCCAAACGGCAAGCCAGCAAGTAAGCCAATCGGCCAAACGGCAAGCAAGCAAGCCAATCGGCCAAACGGCAAGCCAGCGAGTAAGCCAATCGGCCCAATCGGGCATGTTATTTCTGCGCGATGCCTAATGGTCACCCAGACAGCAGGCTTCCATCAGCCTACTGAAATCCCCTGTCCGATTGAATGCTTCCAAGTGCCCGGCAACTGCTTCGTCGCCGGGCCGGATGAACGACCCGCCCTGCGCGGCCAGGCCTTCATCGCACAGGCCGACGAAGATCGAGATGTTTTTGCCCATCCCGTGCATCACCGCCCGCGCGACATCGAGCAGCATCGGCGGCGTGTAGTCGCCGGCGCGGAAGGCCGTTTCCAGCAGCGTGCCGCGGGCGACGAATGTCGGATTCAAGTGCATATTGATGGCGACGCCGTACTTGCAGGCCAGCTCGCTTAGATAATCAATCCCTTGCTGGATGTCGCGGATCGCATCTTCGTCGCTCATGCCGACGATGGGCTTCTGCATGAGGTAGCATTTCAACCGGAAATGGGGCCGGGAGATATTCCGAACCAGCCCTTCAAACGCTTCCAAGCTCAGGCCCTTCATGAAGACCTCGTTCCGAATCCCGTCATCGAACGCTTCGAAGCCGATCGCCAGTTCGATCTCGGCCGGCTCCTCTCGTTCCTTGATGGCACGGGACAGGAACTCCAACTCGGCCATATCCACGTATTCGACACGTGTCTCGATGCTCAGGACCTTCATCCGCGGCAGGTGTAGGTTCAGTTGAACGACAAGGTACATCAACGCGGTCGAGGAGAACGTCTCCTCATCGAGGACCGAGCCGTTGTTGCTGACGATGACCTTGGTGATGTCTCTCCGACGCGACCGCACCGCCGGGTCGCCAAGCATGGTGTCGACCTGCTCGATGATCGAGTGCCACCCGACATGCCGGCAGGATGACACCGACGGTAGGTTGCAGCCTGTACACAACGACCATCGACACGCCTGCGTATAGAAGACGGCGAACAGAATCAAGCCTTCGTGCGATTCCTGAAACCACCAGTCGGCGGGGCGGCCGGCTTCGTGCCCTTCGTCGAATGAGTAGGTCTTGCCCGCCCGGCCGGTAGCCTTGGCGATCTGCGATTCCACGCCGCCGGGCGCGTCGCGGCCGTCCGTGATCGTCGTCATCACACGCCCTCCTTCTCCAGTTGCTTAATCTCCTCCTGCCAGGCCTTGCGCTCGGTATCGGTGACGTTGGGGTCGGGCAGCAGGCTTCGCCGCGTGCAGTTGAGCATCGCCTGCAACGTCTGGTAGCGCCGCGTTCGGCCGATGTCCGGCGAAAGGATGTCGGTCGCCACCTCTATGATCCGGTCGACCGGCAGCTTTCCGCCGACCGCTTTGGCGATCAATTCCGACCGCAACGACGCGAAGCTGGCGGGGGAATAGCCCTCCGTTGCGAGGTGCAGTGCGCGAAGGTCATCTTCGCCCAATTCAGCGTCACACGCCGGCTCGGCCACCCATCGCAGGAATGCCTCGCGGTCCTCGCCTTCGGGATCGAGAATGGGGATGATCAAGTCACCCGTCCGGCCCGGCCGGCGGATGTCGGGCGACAGCATTTCGATTCGGGCCGTCATCAGAAGCCAGATCACCCGCCCGCGGAGCTTCGGATCCGACATCATCGCCTGGATCTTGCCCGTCAGACGCCGCTCGGTGGCGTGGACGTCCGCACCCACGCGTCCGAACTGTGTATCCGCCTCGTCGACGAAGATCAGCACCTTCGACAGCGCATCGAGGACCCGCCGGAGCCGTTCGAGAATCACATCGGTCTGGCCGAACCACTGGCTACGGATGTTCTTCAGAACGAGCACGACCATGTCGAGTTCGGCGGCCACGGCCTCGAACAGGAACGTCTTGCCGCTGCCGATGGGCCCCGCCACCGCCGCGCCCGGCAGCGCGTCGGGTCCCGTCGATTGGAATCTCGGGATCAACTCCTCCCGCAGAAACTCCTTGATGTCGGTGAAGCCCACCACGTCTTCGAGCGAATGCCGCGGCTTCTTGAATTCGATGATGTCCTCGCCGAGTTGGCTCTTGATGTACTCTTCCACCTTCGCAACCACATCGACGGAGGTGAGCGTCTGGTTCTCGTGCGAGGCGCCCTTGAGGAGTTGCCGCAGGGCGTGGATCGACAGACCTGCCGTCAGCCGGGCGAGATCATCGTGCGAGCCCTCGAAGCGAATGCCCCGGCCGACCGGCTGCCGCTTGTTGAACCAGGAGATGAAGTGCCGCCGAACCGGCCTGGCGCTCGAATCGACGGGGACTTCCAGGACCTGCGGCAACTGGGCAATGTGCCGGTTGAGCATGCTGCGCGATTCGGCAAGCAGGATGACCGCATCGTCGTTGTCCATGAAGCCCGGATCGGAAAACCAGTCGTTGCAGATGGCGACGCGATGGCGGTCCCTGTCACTCATCCGCGTGATTTCTGCCTGCGGAATGAGCATGTCGGCTCCTTCCACGAGCAGGATCAGGCTTTCCGCCATCAGCGGCTTTCCGCCCAACACAGTACGGGACGCCAGGCACATCTGCCGCATCAACTCGAGCGCCATCGTCGGCTTGCCGATGGCCCGTCGCATGTTGGCATCGAACTCGCCACTCATGACGGACAGTTCCGCCTGGACCCTGCCCGCGTGCAACATCTCCTTGACGGCCAACTGATTCGCGTCCAGGCCGGTGCGGAGCTTCAGCCAGGCATCCCGGACTTTCTCGCAGTCCTTTTCATGCAGAAATCGGATGGGACCGTTCAATTCATAGACGGCCAGGATGCGGTTTTGCAGATCCCAGTGGGTCGTCAAGTATTGCAGTAGCGGTACGTAGGATCCGTCGTCCGCCGAGTCATCCGCCGACTCCCCGGCGAGATAGAACAGATCATGGATCGCACCCGTCAGAACGAGTGTGCGAGCCTGACCCGAGTTCAGAATTCGCCCCGCCTTTCGGAGAAACTCGTATTGCGGCACAGCCATGGTGTCTCACTTTCATTGCGGTGCTTCAGCGGCACAGCTGATCAGAGCCCCAAGCGTCAGCGCGGGGTTTCGTGGACAGACTGTTGGTCTTCGGACCCGCTCGCTTACGCTCGGGGCTCTGATCCGGTACCCAACGCGGGTGATGTCACTCGCCAGTTCGCTATTTCGCGAGCAGCCGAAACTGTCATAGACCCTCTCACTCTCTGTGTGGTGCTTCAGCGGCACAGGCCGTCCAGTAGCGACGGAACTCCTCGCGGTCCTGCAAATACTCCGGTTCGAACACGGCCTTGCGAATCCGATCACGCTGCTTGGTAAACTCCTCGAAGTCGCGCGGGCCGTCGGGATCGGACACCGGCGCAGCCTCGTCATAGACGACCGTTGCTCCGGGACACGCAACGTGTCCCTTCTCCGCCCAATTCCAATACTGCGACAGGCCGATGACGCGGTCACCGACGTAGATGGCCTCGTTCAACTCGTGTGTGACGATCAGGATCGTGTGGGGCGGTGGCTCGCCGGCCTTCTTGGCGACGCGGTTTTCCGCGTGCAGCCGTAGCAGCATCCGCTGCAACTCCTCGCGCATCGCCTCGTCCAGTGCGCCGAACGGCTCATCCAGCAACAGGATTTGCGGCTTCATGATCAACGCCTGCGCGACGGCGACCCGTTGACACATTCCGCCCGACATCTCGTGCGGATACAGCTTTACGGCGTGCTCGAGCCCGACTCTCTCCAGGAAGGCCGCCGCCGCGTCGAGGTGACGCCTGCGAATCCGTCGCCACTGCAAAAACCTAAACAGCCGGAACGGGATGCTGGTCTCGTCCAGCATCAGGCCGATGGCAACGTTTTCCCGCGCAGTCAGGAACGGGAACAGCGAATACCGCTGATACACAATCCCACGATCACGGCCGGGTCGTCGCACCTCGTATGGCGGCTTCCCGTGCGCGTGCATCTGGATGCGGCCTTGCCGCGGCGGGTGCGTGCCGACGATCGCACGCAGCAGCGTCGATTTTCCACAGCCGCTCGGGCCGACGACGGCGACGATGTTGCCCCGCGCGACGCGCACATTCACGTCGTACAGCACCCCCGCGCTGCCGAACCAGTGATGCACCTTGTCACAGTGGACGATGATCTCGGACATAGCTCACTGCCTGACGGGGTTGAACCAGGGGCACAGGAGCCGCTGGAGTTTCTTCAGGATGTAGTCCATGCCGAACCCGAACACCGCGAGCAGGGCCAAGTAGAAATAGACCACGCTCATGTCCAGTTTCTTCTGCTGCAGGCGAATGCGGAATCCGAAACCGGCGTCGCCGACGAGCATCTCCGCCGCGATCAAGTATACCATCGCCGGGCCGATTTGCAGCCGAACCGCGTCGATGAGCTTTGGCATGATGTGACGGACGATCACGTTCCAGATCACCTCGACGTGCGACGCCCCGAGCGTGTAGGCCTTGTTGAGCATCTCGTCGGGGACGTCGCGCACCGCCAGATGCACGGACAAGGCCATCGACGGCAACACGCCGAACGTGACCATCGCGACATACATCTCCGTGTCCGTCCCCACCATGACGAAGAACACGGCCAGCGCGGCCGTGCCGGGTACCTTCGCGAACAACGTCAACGGCGGAGACAACACCGCTTCCACTCGGGGGAAACATCCCATCATCAAGCCGAGGACGACCGCCCCCGAAACACCCAGGAACATGCCGACAAACAACCGATAGCCCGTCGCCACCGCATCCACCGCGAGCCATCGCTCCTCGGTTCGCTTGCCGAGTTCCAGCGAACGGACAACGCCGTCCTTGAGCTGGCTCCAGGAGGGTATCGTCGTGTCGTTGGGATTCTCCTCCTTCATGCGGCCCGACAGCCACGTGTAACTCAGCAGCAACACGACGATGGAGGCGATTCCCAACCCAAACCGCCACCGCTTGTTGATCGGTCGTCGAATCATCGTCGCCTCGTTCACTGGATTCCAGCCGTGGAGCGCCAGCCAAATTCAGCCGCGGAGCGGCGGCGGAATAAAGCCCAGGGCGAAGCGCAGCGAGCCCTGGGGCTACGGATCACGCACGCCGCAGCCCCCAACGGGGGCGACGGAACGACTTTGCGCTGTACTGCTAAACGCTACTTCTTCTCGCGGACCTTATGGATGTAGCTCGCGTCGAACCGCAGATTCACGTCTTTGTCTTTTTTGTCGCCGAATCCGACTTTTGGCTTCTTCGGCACGATCTCCTTGTCTGCGCAGAAGGCGACGACCTTCTGCATGATCTTTTGGAGTTCCTTCGACTTGAACAGCTCCGACCCCTTCTTGGGCGTGTCGTAGAACTTCGTCTGCTGGACGACCTTGCGCATGGATTGAAGGTCGAGGTTCGAGAACTTCTCGCCCAAAGCGATCAAGGCCTCGTCCCGTGTGTCTTTGGCCGCCAATAGCTTGTTGAGTTCATAGAACGCGTCGATGACCGCACAGGCGAACGCCTCGCCGCCCGGCTTGTCGAGCACATCCTGCGAAACCACCACCATGTCGATGATCTCGCCCGGAATCGATGTTGAGTCAAACAAGACCCGCGTGTCTTTGCGCCGGTTCAGCGTTTCCAGAACAAACGGGTTCCACACGACGATCGCGTCGAAGCCCTTTTGCTTCTGCTGCATCGCCACGGCCGCCGCGCCGGGGTCCATGTTGACGAACTTGTAATCGGCCGGCTTCTCGCCGAGCTCCTCCAGATTCCGAACGAAGCAATACTCCGACACCGTCTGGGCGAGGCCGTACACCTTTCTTCCCTTGAGCTGTTTCACGTCGGTGATGTCTTTGGTCACGATGCAGGCGTCCGCGCCGTGACTCGTTGACGTCGGCAGGATCGCCACGGATGGCCGCGACAGGCTCGGGTTCAATACGTCCATGTTCGTGATGCAAACGGCATCCGTCTGCCCGGCGCCGTACATCACGAGACAGGGGTCATAGTCCGCCTGTTTGAGGACGATATCCACGCCCCATTTCTTTTCGATCTTCCCGAGTTTGCCCTTCTTTCCGTTGATGATCTTGAACTCGTGGGCGACGCCGAACGCGCTCCACGACGGATACTCGCTCCACGCCAGGCTGAACGACGGGGCATCGTCCCCGGCCAAGACCGGTGTCGCCGCCATCGCCAGTAGCCACACACCAGCCACACACGCCATAGTCATAATCGCTTTCATCGCAAGCTCCTTTTTTCTCATTGTGTGATGTTTCTCGGTAATCCACAGCACCACGGGCCTTGGCCGTGGTCTTCGTTCCCGCTGTGATACCAGCGTCAAGGCCGGCTCGCTCACAGGGGTTCAGAGCCGGCTCGTGTCGCCCCGGACCGGCTCGACACGAGCCGGCTCTGCTTTCCACGTGGCGTCGCCCCCTCGTGGCCAGCGTAAACCTTGTGGGAGCTATCGCTCGCTGATGCGTCAGTCGCCAGTATGCGTATAGCGATAGGTGTGGCACGGACAAGGATCGCCCCCAAGAAGGCCTCCGTCGAACCGAATAGACTTCAGGGGCGATCCTTGTCCGTGTTCTCTCGACATTGACTTGCGTCGAACACCCACGGACAAGCTCAGTTGCCTTGATTGTGGCGCGTACCGTTGTCATCGACGCTGTTCTCCTGGTCAACACCACCATGTCTCAGACGCTTGTCCGTGCCACCCTGACGACACTACTCCGGCAGCGGCGCATCGGCATCCTTCTCGGGAGCCTCGCGCCCCGCCGTGTCCTCCTCCTCCGCCAGGCCCACGAGGGCGGCGAATTCGTCCTGGGACTCGTGCGTCCGGGCATAGTCGAGGAACTCGGCCTCCTGTGCCCGCGTGTCGGTGCCGGCAAGTTCCTTCGATATCTGAGCCTCGGCCTTGACCTCCAGGCGCAACTCGCGCATCCGGGCCAGCTCGAGGCTCGACCGATCTTCACTGAGGCCCGTCAACAGATCAGCAACTTCTTTTTCCTCCTTCGCCGTGATCATGTCGGCAACGGTATCGGCGGCCTCCTCCTTGACCTTCTCGATCTCACGCAACAGGTGCTGCAACTGCACCTTGTGTTCGCCGATGCGCGCGGTGCCGTCCTCGATCTCGGCCTCCAGCTCCGTGATCCGCGCCTGTTTCTCCGCCAGCGTCGTGCGGAAATCCTGAAACGCGCTCTGGCACCGGACGTAGTCCTCGTCGTGTTGAATCTCCTCGATCGACTTGCCGGCGGCCTGAAGCTCGGCGACGCGCTGTTTGGCCTTGGCCATGGCGCCGGTCTTGAGGCGTTCCAGCTTCTGAACGTCCTCGGTGAGATTCTTCACTTTCTGGACCTTCTTCTCCTTCTGGGCGATCAACGTCGCGACCGCCTCCTTGTAGTGATTCACACGTCCCTTCTTGTCGCGGACGATGTGATCAAAGGTGGCCCGTACGACATGGGGGTTGGTGTCCAACACTTTCCTCGCGGCATCGAGCCGGCCAGTCACCAGGTAGCCGAGTGCCCTGAAGTATCGCCAAATCGCTCCGAACATAACGTTTCTCCTGTTGACTTCCTCTCAGGTGCGCCCCCAAACCCTTGTGGCACCACCGTCTCGGCAGGATTCAGAGCCGGGGCGTGTCGCCCCGGTCCGGCTCGACACGAGCCGGCTCCGATGCCCATTCGTCATTCAAACTCCGCGGACTGCTGTTGCCAGGATCGCATCTTTTCTTCGACCTTCTTCGCGACCGCCATGCTTTCGTCCAGTTCAGTCCGAATCCGTGTCAATCCAGTCTCGGAATCGTCGCCTGATCCCAGTGCCTGGATGCCGACCAGGATGCGGCTGAGCTGTTCCGTGCTTTTCTGCACGTCGCGTACGATTTCGTCTCGGCGCTCCAGGATGGGCTTCTTTGCCGACGGCGTCCGCAAAGACCGGACCGTGTCGTATAGCTCCAGCGACGTCTCCAGCGACTTCACACAGCCCTCGAACAGATCTTGCACACCGGTCACAATATCGAACGCAGACGTCGCATTGAGCTTCGCCATCCAGCCGCCGCCGCCTCGAAACGCCTTCTCGAAGGCGCGCAGGTCGCGGAGCGTCGATTCCGTCCGTGGATCACGGTCCACCGACAGCCGGCGGTCGAGGTCGTCCAGGCGCCTTTCCTGGTCCGCCGCGGCCTCCTGGCGCAATTCTTCGGCAGCATTCTGCGTTCGTCGTTCGCTGCCAAGCAGCAACCGTGAAACGAACGTGCCGGCCGCCGCCAGAATGCAGACCACACCACCGAACAACATCATCCCGGCGTTCTTGCTGAAGGCCAGCGCGCCGGCCAGCAGCGTTGCGCCGGACAACAGCGGCACGAGCGTGATCGGGCTCGACAGCAGGCCGAACAGGACTTTCTTGCGTAGCTTATTCTCGTCCAACATCGTTCGGGCGGCATCATAACAAACCCGGACTAATAGGGCACCTGGCCGACCACGAAGGAGACCGATTGTGCCTCCCCGCCGCGTCCCGGCAGGGTCATCGCCTCGGACCGGATGCGATTCTCGTGTATCCCGGCCTCGCGGAGGATGGCGATCACCGCCGCCGCCCGTTGCTCGGCCAACCTGAGATTCGCCTCCGGATCGCCCACTGCCCGCGCGTGGCCGACTACGGTCAGGTAATAATGCGGCCATGCCTCGAGCCGTCCAGCCAACTCCGCCAGTTCCCGCCGGCTCTGAATGTTGATTCTCGCCGTTCCTCGGGCGAAGCTGATCGGCCTCGTGCGCATCTCGCCGACTTCGACCAGTCCCTCCCACTGGGCGTCGCTCAAGGCCGGCAGCAGCGTGTCTCCCCGAACCGCCTCGAGGTCGTGAGCCCCGGCGCCGACACCGGACATAACATTCAGCTTCCTCGCCGGATGGAAGTCGTCCGCCTGTAGTTCTTTCAAGATCCGATCATAGAACAGCGTATGAGCGCCGCCTTTCACCGGATCGCCGTCCAGGGCGCCCGTCTGCAACAAGACGTTCGTGATATTCAGAATGATATCTTCGATGTGCGGCAAACCCTGAGCGGCATCGGCGGGCAGCAGCCCGAAGTGGGCGTAATTTTCCAGCGTGTTCTTCCACAGAATCCCGTCGACCAACCGAGCCGCCCGATCACGATCGAGCGTCTCGCCGCCCGTCTTCTCGGCGTCCTCCATGACGAGGCGCGTCATCCCGTCCGACCCCGCCCCATATGAATGCGCCGCTCGCAAATACGATTCCAGAACGGCCTTCGCCAGGTCGGGGTGATCTCGCAGGAACGAACGCTCGGCAACAAGCACGTCAACGATGTATCCCTCCAGCCGCGAGCTGTCCAGCAACACCGTCGCCCCCGCTTCGCCAAGCGCCTTCGAGACGTACGGCTCCCACAGCACGTATGCCCGACGGGCCGTCTTGTCCGCCGCGCGAAACTTCTCGTAAACGTCCTCCGCTCCATCCGCCTCCACCAACCACTTCTCCGACAACTGTGGCAGATTGAAGTGGGCGATTACCGTCCGGGCCAGGAACTCGCTCGGCGAGTTCGGGGTCAGGACGATCCGGGCGTCGCCGTGGTTCAGATCCGTGACCTGCTTCACACCCTGCTCGTAGGTCACGATCGCATCGGCGCCCCTCGTCTCGTCAATGACCAGCACGATCGAACCGGGAAACTCCCCGACGACCGTCCCGGCAGCGATGTACGAATCGACCGTGAAAACGGCCATCTGAACGTCTCGGTCGCGCAGGGTCTTGACGCGCTGGACATAGTCCGCACCGTCATCCTCGATCGACAGCTTGACGCCATGGTCTTGAAGCCCACTGTTGAACGCGTCGGAGCGGAGAATCGAATAGCCCGAGAATGAATCCATCGCCACGGTGATGTGATGCTCGTAACGACTCCCCGAGCCGGTCTGGCCGGCAAGCTCCTTGTCCGAGGCCGGCTTCAGAAAATACCGGTAGGCCACCGCGAGCGCGACGATGATGACGATCCACACGACCGCCAGCACGAGGACGGTCTTTGCACGGCGTTCCTTCATCACATTCGGCTCCTGATTCGCCAAACAGCCAGTCCGACCGCGATGATCGCTATCACGCACACAACAGCCACAAACCCGACGATCCCCGGGGTGCTCGAGTCAATCTCCGACAACGGTGGAGGGCCACCTGTCGTCGAAGGCGAGGGCGCAGTCCTCCGACCGCCATCGTCGGCCTGCGACTGGACCGGCGGCGCTTCGCCGATGCCGTGATTCCCCGAAGCGGCCAAGGACTGTACCATGGCCCGGGCGACCTCCGCCGGCAACGGAGCGAGGATCTCAAATGCGTTTTCGCCCGTCGCGTCGCTCGTGTCCGCGGCGGACACTTCGGCCATGACGGCGGCAATGGCCTTCGTCAAGGATGCCGGATCGTCGGCGCGGCGATAGGAGTGAACCTTCGTCGCCAGCGTATGGTCCTTCTTCATCTTGACGCCGATCACGTCGATCGTGAAGCCGCGTGCCATGACTTCGCCGGCATGGCGATCGACCAACCGATCGTCTCGGGCTTCTCCGTCAGTTACGATCAGCAACCGATAGCTACCGTAGCCGAACTGCCTGGCCCGCTGCTGAAGGAGCCGATCCGCGCCCTTCTTGATGTACTTGCCCAACGGCGTGCCGCCGCCCGGTTGAATGGAATCGATGGCCGCCGCGAGTTGCTGCGCATCCTGCGGCCCCAGCGGATAGAGCCAGTCCTGGCTCGTGTTGTTGGTGAAGACGAGCAACCCCACATGGGTTGTCCCCGGCAGTTGCGACAGAACCGAGTGCAACGCCTGCTTCGCCGCCATCATCTTCGTCGTGCCGTGCGAATCCATCGGTTCCTTCATGGAACCCGATCCATCCAGCACGATCACCACATTGTCGTTGTATACCTCCTGGCCGAGGGCGGCGACCTGAGTCGCAGCCAGTATCAGGAGTCCGACGAAAGCAAACCGTAACGAGTGTATCATCTTACTGGCCTCCCTACGCGGCCGTTGGCCGCGAAAATTAAGGCGAGCACATGAATAAGCTGCAAGATTGTCGTAGGGTGGTACGGGGGGCCCGCCCGTGGCCATACGGGCAAGATGCCCGTACCACCCATATGAAATGTGCAACTTGTTTATGCGCGGCTCCTTGGCAGCCCGTGGCGGAACTGTGGCACCGGCGTCTCGCCGGTGATTTTCCCGGGGAGCATCGGCGTCTCGCCGGTGAGGCCACAGGCAGGACGCCTGTGCCACAGTCCTGAAACAGCATCCAATCATCGCGATGCAGCGCCCTTTCGACTTTCGGCTTTCCGCATTTACCAACAGCGTTAGTAGTCAAAGTCCGACGGACTGGCGGCCTCAGCTGTGATCCGAAGCAGTCTAAACTCCACGCGCATGTTCTGCCCTGCCTCGTTGGCGTTACGCGGCTTGGCGATGAACGGCTCGCGGATACCCGCACCGACCGGCTGAATCTGCGTCACATCCAAAGACAGACCCTTGTCTTTTGCGTAGGCGATCACGGAATCCCGGACCGCCTCGGCCCGCCGGCGCGACAGATTCAGGGCCGCCTGCATGGTCGCCCGGGGGTTGTGCTCACTCACGCCGTCAAACTGACCCGCTTCGACGAGCCGTTGAATCTCGGCGGTGGCGTCCAGGTTCAGCGGCCGCCCGTTGAGCGAGTATCGATAGTTGCCGCTGCTGCCGGTCCGCTTCAGGATTCCCTTGCTCATGCCCGCCCGCACGAGTTCGAGGAGCGTCTTGGTCGGGTCCGAGTGCCCGCGGATCGCGACCACCGCGTTGCCGTACTTGCTCGCCATCTCGACGACCCGTTGATACTCGACGCCGTACTGCTCGGCGCTGAAGGTGCTTTGGTTCGGCTGGAAGTTGATCGTGAAGGAGACGATGGTCCGATCGTCCAGGCCGCCGCCGGCGCTGAGCTGCTCAATCTCCTCGATCACGGCTTCGGCCCGATACCGCCCCTCTTTCCGCTTGACATCCGTCACGCTCAGGTAATCGATGAATGACGGCGAGCGGTAGTCCAATCCCGACGGGAACAGGCCCGCCCGAACCTTGGCGTACCCGCGTGATGTGGCCAGGTCCAACGCCGCCTTCTCGAACGCCTTGAACCCGTTAAGGTTCTTCTCGTCCTCGAAGAACACCACGTTGCCCGGATACCCCACAAACGTGCAGTCGGACACCAGTCCGTGGGCGTCTTCTTCGAGCGTGGGGATCACCTCCTTGCCGTAGATGTCCTGCGCCGTTTGGAGCAGCTTCATATACACAGGCGAGCCCTTCGACTCATACGCCTTCTTGAGCTTGACGACTTCTTCACACGCCTTGAAATAGCCCGCGACAAACTTGATGACGACCTCTTTGTGCGCGTCGTAGAAGTCCTTGCGACAGACGTACACGTCCGCGATCGACCGAGACAATTCGGCCGTGGACACCAGTACGCGGGCCCCCTTGACCGTGCCTTCGGCGCCGCTGCCGGTGTTCTGGAGACCGCCGTTTAGCCCGATCATGTCGGGCGTAATGACGAGACACGCGTCGAATGACGCGTCCTTTCTGAACATCTCCGCCGGGCTCTTCGGCGTGCCCGTCAGGTCGTCCGCCCAGACGACCTTGATGTCGTCCCAGCCAAGCCGCCCGGTTCGGAGGATGTCGTCCAGCAGGCCGATGTGCGGCCCACCCCGTTGGAGCACGACCTTCTTGCCCTTCAGGTCCGTCACGCTTTTCACGCCCGGTCGAACGATCATGTGATCACCCGCCGACCAGGTCATTTGCATGATGACCACACCCTTGGTCCGCGGATCCTGCGCGATCACCTCCGACGCCAGCCCGATCATCCGAAACGTGCCGCGCAGAAAGGGGCTCTTGCCCGACATGTAATCCCGCACCTGTCGCGGAAAATCGTCGCCGGGAACGAGCTTGAGGTTCAAGCCCTGCTTCTGGAAGATGGTATCCTGCTTTGTGCTGAGCCCGCCATTGGCATGGAACGTGGCCAGGTCGCCGCCCCATGTGATGAACGGCACTTGCAGCGGCGATAGTCCCTTGACCTCGCCGACCTGCACATCCCCGACCACCTTCGCAAACGGCTCCTCACCGGACGCCGGCGACATGAAAACAACTGTCGCCACCCCCGCGATCATCAACGACGTGATGGTCTTCACCCGCATCGGTCTCATCATCGAAACTCCTTCCTACGGAACATGGACGCGATCGTCATCGCCGACCAGGGCGAGCCGCGCGCGAAACAGACAGATCGTCGCGAAAGCGAGCATCGCTCGATCAACCTAATCATACTCGCGTCCCACAGGCTCGCAATTCCAAACAACCAACACTTTTCTAACCGGTTTTTGAGCCTATTGCCCTGTCAGGAGGCGCCCAGGCCCATATTTCGCACAAGGGGGAGCGCGATCATCGTTCGTGCGGCATTGACGGCGATCCGGAGGGTGATCAGGGATTGGAGGTTTGCGATTGTCGATCGCCGAATGTCGTCAGGCGTGCGTGTGGCGGGAGCTACGCGCTGCTCGTCGGTGGAGCCGCGGCATCCCGTGGTAGGACCTTGACGACAACGAGCGTAATGTCGTCTTCTTGCGATCGTGTCTTGCGGAACGCGGTCAGCGTCTCGGTCACGGCCAGGCTGATGTCCTCAGCGCTGCGATCGGCATGTTCGCGGATGATCTCGCGCAAGGCTTCCTTGCCGAACATGTTGCCCTGGGGGTTTCGCGCTTCCCATATCCCATCGGTCCCGATGACGATGATCTGCCCATCGGGGGATGCTTCGCTGCTGTATTCGTCGTAGGACCACGCTCCCTCGATACCCAGTGGGATGCCGCCGCCGACCAGCTCGTCGAACCGCCCGGAATTCGGATCGTAGATGATCGGCGCGTCGTGCCCGGCGTTGACCCACCGAAGCGTGCGGCTCTTCGCGTCGATCAGTAGATAGACAAGTGTCATGAATCGGCGGCCGCCGGTGTCGGCGCAAAGTCTGCGGTTGATGTCGTCCATCATGTCGGCCATTCCGCCCGGTCGGTCGGCCCGGCTCCGCAGCAGGGCGCGGGCCGTCGCCATCAGCAATGCGGCCGCGATTCCGTGGCCGGTGACGTCGCCGACCACCACACCCAGGCAATAGGGAGACATCTCCGTGAGTTCAATGAAGTCGTAGTAGTCTCCGCCGGTTTCATCGCAATAGAGGCTTTTGCCGGCAACATCGAGGCCTTCGATCCGCGGCGGGCTGTCCGGCAGGAGATTCTGCTGGACTTCCATGGCCAAGGTGAGCGATTCACGCAGGCGCATCCGGTCCGCCAACTGGGGAACCATGTCGTTGAACGCCCGGCCGAGTTCGCCGAGTTCGTCGCGGGTGGTGATATTCGTGCAGGCTTCGAGATCTCCCGCCGCGATGCGGCCGGCGGCGTCGGCGAGATCCGCGACAGGACGCGTGACCACCTTCGAGCCGCGGAAGGCCGCCAGCAGGACGATCACGACCACCACCACCAGCATGATCCCCGCGGTCCGCAGCAGCCGCCGCGTTCGAGACAGGACATCGGCCTCGGCCTCCATCGCCTGTGCGATGATTTCCTCGTATGGAACGATCAACAGGACGTGCGCGTTCCGATCGTCGGCCGATGCGTGAGCCCACAGAGAATCGCGCCCTTGATAGGACATCTTGTACAACCCTGACCGGTGGCCCCCCATGTTCGCGGTCATTTCTCGCATCTGTGCTTCATCACCGGAGTCGAGCCATTCGAGATCGATGGGTAGATTCCAGTGTTGCCCCTCCTTCGCGTAACTTTGTTGGGCGCGAATCAGAATTCCGGTTGTCCCCCCACCGGCTCGATTTCGCGTCTCGACGATGAGCGTTCGAGCGTCAGATGACCAGGCCGAAGGCACCTCGAGGCGACGAACCAGGCTGAGCAGCTCGACGTCGATGGCTGTCACGCCGGCCATCGTGCCGTCGGCGTATTTCACCGGCATCGAGACCGTCAGCATCACCTGTCGCGTGGAGGCGTCCACATATGGCGGGCTCCAGACCAGGTCACCTTCGGTGATGGCCGTCGTGTACCAGGATCGTTGTCGCGGGTCGAAGCCCTCCGGATAGCCGCCGTGGCCGGGATAGGAGGTGTGGACCCCGGCGTCCATGCCTGTGTATTGCCAGTGGATCAAGCCGGGCTGCGCCTGGCGGACAAACTGGTATGCCGACGGCATCAGCGAAAGGCGGGCGACGTCGTCCGCAACATCGCCTCGGTCAACACGTGGCGCGAGTATGAATACCTGTTGTTGATACGTGACCGGCATGGCCTCACGTGTACCACGATCACTCATGCGAAAGTGCTTGGTGGACAGGACCATTCCGTCGGGAAGGACCTCGCCGCGGTCGTAATCCTCGGCCCAGAACACTTCCGGCGATTTCGGCGGCCCCGTGGCGAGGCAACGCTCGACTTCTCGCGCCTGGGCGCGCAAGACCTGCTCGATGATCTCGGTTTCTCGCCGAACCGTCGCTCCGTCGTGGTCGGCGACCTGCTGCAACTGCCGTCCCGCCCGTGCGATCAGATCGGCGCTGGCATGTGACCCGAGTTCGCGGCCCAAGCCATCGAGGGATCTGTGCTGGACCCAACTGATGAAGCCCAGCGGCACAAGCGCGATGGCCAGCAGCAGGATGAGCAGTTTCCAGCGAATGCGCATCTTCAGGGATCCAATTTCAACAGGTTAACGGAAATCAGTACTCCGGGGTTTACTGCGGCCTGCCGGCAAAGCCACCCACAGTTGCCGCATCATCAGAATAACTTC
>JAUVGW010000119.1 GCA_030593565.1 Phycisphaerae bacterium
GGATGCACAGTCACGGTGAAGACCATGGTCAAGCGAATAACCATCGCGACACGGGGGCAGGGGCTATACGAAATCACCGGCGAGGTCGAGGCCGTCGTCCGCGAGGCGCGGTGCCGCGAGGGTTTGTGTACGGTGTTTGTGCAACACACGTCGGCCAGCCTGACGATCCAGGAAAACGCCGATCCGTCGGCGCGGCGGGACCTCGCGGCTTGGCTGAGCCGGCTCGTTGTCGAGGACGACCCGCTGTACACACACACGGCCGAGGGCCCTGACGACATGCCGTCACATATCAAGGCGGCCCTGACGGCAACGACGCTGTCAATCCCAATCGTCGACAGCCGACTCGGCTTGGGCACTTGGCAGGGCATCTATCTGTGGGAACACCGCGATCGCAGCGCGACGCGGGGATTGTTGGTGCATGTGGGGGGGGGGTAGGAACCCGTGTCGGACGGGCGAATCCAGACGCCGCGGCCAGTGGCGAAGACGGCACGGAGTCCGACATGAGGATAAAGGACATTACAGGGAGCGTTTATGGCTGAGACAAGCTCGTTCAAGATTTCCGCGTCGATCCTGGCCGGGGACCTGTTGAACCTGGGCGAGGCGATCCGCACGTGCGAGCGTGCAGGCGCGGACATGCTGCACCTGGACATCTGCGACGGGCACTTCGTGCCGACGATCAGCTTCGGTGAGGAGGTCGTGCGGCGGACGTGCCAGGAATCGAAGCTGCCGGCAGAGGTTCACTTGATGGTGAGCCGGCCGGGCGACTGGCTATCTCGCATGGCGGACGGTGGACAGTTTCGCATGATCATCCATGTCGAAGCCGACACGCGCGTGATGGGTATTCTGCAGTTGATCGAACGCGAAGGTTGGAAGGCGGGCGTGGCGATGAATCCCGAGACGCCGGCCACAGCCGTCGAGCCGTTGCTGCCGTATGTCGACAACGTGCTGATCATGGGCTACGCGCCTGGCTTCGCGGGTCAGCCGCTATTGGACTACACTTACATCAAGACCGAAGACGTCCGCGCGTTGATCGAGAAGACCGGTTCCTCGGCGACGATTACCGTGGACGGCGGGGTCAAGGCCGGCAACGCGCGTCAGCTCGTCGAGGCCGGCGCGGATATCCTCGTCGTCTCGTCAGGCATGTTCAGCCACGAGAATCCAGACGAAAGCCTGAATGAGATTCGGCGAATGGTGGCGGGGGAATAGTGACTACCTGGGCTCGCGTCGTGATGACGGGAGCCCCGGGAGTACCACGCAGGGGTGGCACGGACAAGCGGTCGAGACGTGGTGGTCTTGAATCGGGAGCCGGTGTTCAATTCAAGCACGCGCTCGGCGAATCGGAAAATGGAGCTTGTCCGTGGACGCTCCATGCAGCCAACCGAGACGGAACACGGACAAGGATCGCCCGTGAAGCCCGTTTGGTCGAATCGCAGTCACCTCAAGGGCGATCCTTGTCCGTGCCACACCTGCCATTGGAGATTCAGGCCGGATGCCGTGCTGTGATGTGGTATCAGTCGTTCAAGCCTTGGCCTTGTATCGATCCGCATCCGCAAAGACGTCGATCGCGCGGAAATGGGACAGGAACTTCGCGCCGTGAGTGGCGCCGGCGGGGATGAAATAGGAGTCGCCGGGGCCGAGGCGGCGGGTCGTGCCGTCGATGGTCAGCTCCATCTCGCCCTCGACCACGATGCCCCACTGATCGCCGTGGCTATGGGGGGGGACTTCGCCGATCGGGTCGATGTCAAAGAAAACGACTTGCTGATTCGGGGCCTGTGAGATCCAGCCGCGCACGCCGGGCAGCGGGATATCGACCTGTGGCAGTTGTGTGATGAATTCCGGGTATGCCTTTTGGGTCATCGTTTTCGCTCCTCATGTGGGCCTGTGTGACGGTCAACGTTGCGATGGACAAGGACCAAGTCTCGCGTACAAGCGAGCCAGCGGCAGGCGCACGGCTACGGTGCCGCCGCCTATCGTATATAACGAACTGGGAGCGGCAGCTTTCCTCGCGTTTGCACTCGAAGGCTCCGCGGGCATGACGCAATTGGCGGTGGTGTGCCACTGGCAGCTTGCCTGCCAGTGTCCGTGTATGGCGCTATCCGTTGACGGCACTGGCGGACAAGCCGCCAGTGGCACCCGTTGGACCCTCCTGAGCTAAGCCACCGAATCTGTTATGGACCGGAAGGTTCTGCGACGGCCTAGATGAAGTGACAGAGCCCGTCAGGGGCGGTACCATGCAGCGGAGAGACGTGGATTATGCAAAGGAAGATCAACCATGAGTAGTCAGCAGTTGAGTGCCGTCGAGGGATTGGAGCCGGCGAGTGTTTGGCGGTTTTTTGCCGGGATGGCGGAGGTGCCCCGGCCATCGAAGCATGAAGAAAAAATCAGGGCGCACATGTGGGCCGTTGCCGGGGAGCGCGGGTTGACGGTGCGCGAGGATGCTGTGGGGAACATGGTGATTGAGGTGCCGGCGACACCGGGGTGCGAAGGAGCCCCGATAACGGTATTGCAGGGCCACCTGGACATGGTGCCGGAAGCAAACAGTGGGACGGATCACGACTTCGAGAAGGACCCGATCCGGCTGATCGTGGACAAGGACGAGGCGACGGGGAAGCAGATCGTCCGGGCGGATGGAACGACGTTGGGTGCGGACAACGGAATCGGTCTGGCGATGGCGCTGGCGGCCGCGACGGAGAAGGACGTGGTTCACGGGCCGTTGGAGTTGCTGTGCACGATCGACGAAGAAATGGGAATGACGGGCGCCAAGGCGCTCGCGCCGGATTTTTTCCAGGGCCGTCGGCTGGTGAATCTCGATTCTGAGGAGGACAACGCGATCTACATCGGTTGCGCGGGTGGCATGGACACCAACCTGATGTGGGATTTCGATGTTTCGCCCGTAGCGGGAGGGGAGGAGTCGTGCCGAGTCATGGTGAGCGGCCTTCGTGGTGGGCACTCCGGCGGGGACATTCACGAGAACCGCGGCAACGCGATCAAGCTGTTGGTGCGGACGTTGGCGGGTGTGGATCAGGCCAAGCTGCGGATCGTGACGATGGCCGGCGGCAGCAAGCGGAATGTGATTCCGCGCGAGGCATCGGCGGTTGTGTGTGGTCCAGCGGGGCTGCGCAGCGCGTTGGAAAAGGCCGCGGGAACGGTTCGCGGTTATGCCGTCGCAGAATCATATGAGGAAAACGTGAACATCGTTGTCGAAAGCGGCGGCGCAGAGGGTGCGGCGAACGCAATGTCGGCCGGTGATTCGGCTCGTCTGTTGTTGGTGTTGGCGGCGCTGCCGCATGGCGTGGTTGGAATGCACCCGAAGGTGGACGGCCTGGTTCAGACGTCCAACAACGTCGCGAGGGTCGCCGTTGAAGCGAACGAGCGGTTCCACGTTGACGTCAGCATGTTGTCACGGAGTTCGTCACGGTCTTTGTTGCACGTCACGGCCGCACAGCTCGCGGCCATCGGCCGGCTGTCCGGCGCGGGGGTGAAGCAGGGCGGCGAGTATCCCGGTTGGGAACCGAACGTGGACTCGCCGACGCTGGCGACCTGCCGGCGCGTGTATAAGACGATGTTCAAGGAGGAGCCCGAGGTGGCGGCGATTCACGCCGGCCTGGAATGCGGCATCATCGGCGAACGCGTCGGCGGCAAGCTCGACACCGTCTCGTTTGGCCCGACTATCACGGGAGCGCACAGCCCGGACGAGTGCGTGTACGTGGCGTCGGTGCAGAAGTCCTGGAAGTACCTCCAGGCCGTCCTGGCCGAGTTGGCGAAGGGCTGATTGCTTGGCGCGGCCTTCGGCCGCAACCAAAGGGATCGAGGGACCAAGGGATCCGGGGATTGAGTGATCGACGGTTGACCATCGACGATTGAAGGTTTACGAGCAATACGCAACGACTGACGAGAGAAGGAGCCGCCGCACCACGTGGATCTCGCCCAGCAACAGCTATGGGGCCAATCTTCCGCCATCCTCACTGCGCTGACCTGGGCCATCGCCATGGTCTTCTTCAAGCTCAGTGGTGAGCGCGTCGGGCCGCTGGCGCTCAATCTGTTCAAGAACGTCATTGGGCTTGTCCTGCTTGCTCTCACGCTGCTCGTCCTTTGGATCGTCGGGCGGGACCAGGGCCTCGACGCGCTGTGGAGCTATTCCAGGGAAGACACCCTGATTCTCCTTGCCAGCGGTTTCATTGGCATCGCCCTGGCGGACACCGTCTTCTTCCACAGCCTCAACCTCATCGGCGTCGGCATCGTCGCCGTCGTCGACTGTCTCTACAGCCCCTCAATCATCTTCTTCTCGTTCATCATGCTCGGAGAGCAGATGGGTGGGTTTCAGTACTTCGGCGCCGCGATGATCCTGTCCGCCGTCCTCGTCTCGTCGCGACTAAAACCGCCGGCGAACAGAACGCACGCACAGTTGATCGCGGGCATCCTGCTCGGCGCGCTGGCGATGGCCTTGATGGGATTTGGCATCGTCTTGGCCAAACCGGTCATCGAAGGAACACCGCTGCTGTGGACGACCACGTTACGCGTGCTCGGCGGCACGGTTCCGCTCGCCATCTTCGCCTTGGCCTCGCCGCGTCGCAGAGCCCTGTGGTCAGCCTTCCGGCCCGCGGCCGTCTGGAAGTGGAGCCTGCCGGGCGCCTTTCTCGGCGCCTACGTCTCGATGGTCTTCTGGGTCGCCGGCTTCAAATACATAGATGCCTCCATCGCAGCCATTCTCAACCAGACGTCCTCGGTCTTCGCGATCATCCTCGCGACGTTGATCTTGAAGGAGAGCTTCAGTCGGCGGAAGCTCACGGCTGTTGTCCTCGGGGTGACCGGTGTGGCCCTCGTGCAACTCGACGAGCAAATCGCGGGCTGGCTCCGCGCCGGCGACGCCTGGCCGTGGTGATGCCCGTGCCTGATGTCGTGTCACCCGGCCAGCCTGTTCACCCAATGGCGACGGGTCAGGAGTTTTCGCTTGCGTTCGACGGTTTTCTGGTGTCTCCTCTCGCTCAATTGCGTTGCTTCCGTGGGGTCGGTGGTCGCCGGGGATGACCAAGGAGGTGGGTTCTTGATGGAACTGAGCAGAGAACGAATCGTCGTCACGGGGGGCGCGGGGTTCCTGGGGACCTTTGTGCAGACGGCACTGGGCAAGGCCGGCGTCGCCCCCGCGAACATCCTTGTGCCGCGCCGTCGGGACTTCGATCTGACGCAACAGGACGATGTCGCGCGGCTGTACACCGAGATGCGTCCGACCGTGGTCATCCACCTGGCGGCGGAAGTCGGGGGCATCGGCGCGAATCAGAACAGCCCCGGGCGGTTCTTCTATGCGAACATGGCCATGGGCCTGCACATGATCGAGCAGGCCAGGCTCGCAAACATCAGGAAGTTCGTGCAGGTCGGGACCGTCTGTGCCTATCCCAAGTCGACCCCCGTACCCTTCAAGGAAGATGATCTCTGGAACGGCTATCCGGAAGACACGAACGCCCCGTACGGCATCGCGAAGAAAGCACTGCTGGTCATGCTACAGGCGTACCGGCGGCAATACGGCCTGAACGGAATCTACCTGCTGCCGGTCAACCTGTACGGACCCGGGGACAACTTCGACCCGGCGACGAGTCACGTGATCCCGGCCATGATCAGGAAGTTTGTCGAGGCGACCAAGCGCGGTGAGGAGCGAGTGGTGTTGTGGGGCACCGGTTCAGCCAGCCGCGAGTTCCTCTATGTCGAAGACTGTGCCCGCGGGATTGTGTTGGCTGCGGCAAAATTCGACGGCCCGGAGCCCGTCAACCTCGGCACCGGTCAGGAGGCGCGAATTCGCGCATTGGCCGCGAAGCTGCGAGATCTCGTCGGCTTCAAAGGCGAGATAGTCTGGGACGATCGCAAACCGGATGGACAGCCCCGGCGGTGTCTCGACACGTCGCGCGCATCGGTCTTGTTCGGATTCCATGCGGAGATGTCGTTCGACGAAGGTCTGAGGCGCACGTTCGAGTGGTACCGCGGGCGGGCAACGCGATGACCGATTCCTGCGAGACGACACCGAGGTCTTCCCGGTAGGGTTTTTTGCTTATTCCAGCGCTGCGTGAGACACAACGAGCGTCACGATCGCTGATCGCGCGTTTGGCGGCGTGTGTCTTCGATGATGAGAATGGTACGTTTGTGTGATTGACCGACCGAGCGTTGCTTGATTCACTACACGCGTCGTTTTTGCGGCGACCACAAAATGAAGTAGGGGGCCCGTCGGATGACAGGCCCCCTTCTTCGACCTCCCTTTCACCCTCCGACAAAACCAAGCCCTCTCCCCCTCCGAGAGCATCCCCTCCAGACGTCATTCACAGTAGCGATTATTGTGCGGTGTGTCAAGCCCCCGCGTCCATGATTGACCTGCTGCGGCCGGCGTCGCGACATTGAGACAAACGGAAGCAGACGCGTCGCGACTCGTCTTGCTCCTGTCAAACGCGACACGGACCACACAGGTCGTTGCGACACAAGCAATTACACGAAATCCACCCCTATAGCATTTCACGTTTTCCTGTGGCACCGGCGTCTCGCCGGTGGGATCACCGGCGAGACGCCGGTGCCACAGGAGCGTGAGGCCGCCGCTTGGATTCGGTCACAGGCAAACGTGAATTGCTATAGAGCGGGTCAATTCCAAAGGTGCCGGCCGGTGCCCCTGTCGGCCGAGCGCGTCAATATCCTCCTACGTCCGACACGTGGATCGGACGCTACAGTTGCATTTAATCCGCCATAATGCGTCACTCGATTGGACTGTGTGACCACTTGGCTACGCATCGAACGCAAGGAGATCGTGTCCATCAAGGCTCGGCGATGCCTTCGCGAATCGCAAAGCGCGTTAACGTGACGCGATCGTGAATGCCGAGCTTGGCCATGAGACGCGTGGTATGCTGCTCAACGGTCTTGGGGCTGATGCTCATGTGTTCGGCGATCTTTTTCTTGGGTAGTCCGCGGACGAGGTATCTAAGGCATTCGAGTTCGCGGCGGCTGAGCGTCGATACGCGAGAGCACACATTGCCCGGCAGCTTCGCGCCCTTCGCATCGACCACAATGCGGGCCTGTACCTCCTCTGAGAAACAGGCTCCCCCGGAAGCCACCTCCAGAATTGCGTCCACCACCTTCTGGGGAGACTCACTTTTGGTGAGGTAGCCCCGCGCTCTGACTTCCAGCGCCTGTTCAATGTAGTGATCGTGAGTAAACGCACTGAGGAACACAATCTTCGTTTGCGGCAGCAGCGGGGCGAGCATGCGAGCGGCTTCAAAGCAAATCATCCCCGGCATGTCGATGTCCATCAGAATGATGTCCGGCCGGTGCTCCAACGCCGCCTTGATTGCCGAATCCGCGGTATCCGCCGTCGCCACAACCAGAAAACACGGCTCGCGCTCGAGGCGCTCGGCGAGCGCGCCGCGCACCAGCGCGTGATCATCCACCAACAGGATTCGGATGTCAGTCGTCATGCTGCGTATCCTCGGGGTTGGATAATGCTTTCGCAACGGCGTCCGCGAGGCTCGCCATCCGGAATGGCTTGCGAAGGAGGACGTCGTGACTCATCCGGCAGGACATCGCTTCGTCAAAACCCTCGCCGGCCACACAGATCAGTCGAATGTCGGCCTGCATCGTGCCCGCGTCAGGCGTCAGCCATAGCCTGCTCGCATCGGGCAGGTCGGTAT
The DNA here is from genome assembly GCA_030593565.1 of Phycisphaerae bacterium. Taxonomy (GTDB): domain Bacteria; phylum Planctomycetota; class Phycisphaerae; order UBA1845; family UTPLA1; genus JAFGQA01. The sequence goes on from JAUVGW010000119.1 coordinate 7,659, forward strand.
CGAGCACCACTGCCCTGATGATATCGATATTCGCGTCAAGCGTCGTGCGGGCCTCCGCGCCGCTGCCCGCGGCCAGGACCTTGTATCCCCTCGAGCGGAGCGTCGAGGTCATGATCGATCGCACGTGATCGTTTTCCTCCACTATCAGGATGACTTCGCCTTCTCCGCGGTCCTGCTGCTCGCCGGCGCCCGAACCTGTCGGCCTTACCCCCGGGGGGCAAGTCGGCAGCCTGATGGTGATGCACGTGCCGCGGCCCGGCTCTGACGCCACATCGATTTGCCCGTCATGATTGGCAAGGATCGCGTGGATGACCGACATGCCGAGTCCCGTTCCGCGCCCGTGGGCTTTCGTCGTGAAAAAAGGCTCGAAGATGCGCGAAGACACTTCGGGCGGCATACCAACGCCGGAATCTCGAACCTGAAGGATTGCCGTCGGACGACGCCCGGCATCCTCAGCCAGACCCTGAACCCTGGACCCTGACCCCTTTGATTCAGGCGGATCGAGTCGTAGCAAGACACCCATGCGGCCGCCGTTCGGCATGGCGTCCCGAGCGTTGATTGCAAGGTTCATGAGGACCTGCTGGAGTTGGGTGGCGTCCGCGTTGATCCATATCTCCGAGTCGGTCGGAAGATCCTCGTCAACATGGATGGAAGTCGGAAGCACGCGCCGCAGCAGGTTCAGCGAATCACGCACGGCCTCCACAGCATTCACAGGCGCTTTGCTCGCCACATCCTTGCGCGTAAACGTCAGCAGGGAGTTCGTGACGCCGCGAGCCTGCCGGGCGCTTTCTTCGACCATCTGCAATGCCTGGATCGCCGGATGTTCCTCCGGGAGGCTACTTTTGGCGAGTTCCGTGTAGCCGAAAATCGCCGTCAGGAGATTGCTGAAGTCGTGGGCGATTCCACTGGCCAGCGTACCCACGGCCTCCAGCTTCTGTGCCTGGTGAAGCTGTGTTTGCAGGCTGTTCGCTTCCTCTTCGGCTTGTCTGCGAACCGTGATGTCACGGTTGACGGAAACCGTGCCGACGCATTTCCCGTCTTCATCGCTCAGGTGAACGAGAAAGGCTTCGCAGATGCCTTCCGTCCCGTCCTTCCGGATGATGTTGACCTCCTCCGACCAGTGCCCGTCTTCCATGAGACCTCTGGTGAGGCGATCAGTGATGAGCTTGGCTTCTTCCGGTTTGTTCAAGATTTCCGGGCTCTTGCCGATGACCTCGGCTTTGGAGTAGCCAAAAATCCTTTCGGCGCCGGGATTCCAGTCGGTGATCTTGCCATCGAGGTTGGTGATGATCACGCCGTCGGTGATGCTTTCAAAGACGAGTGATTGTCGCCTCAAAGCCGCTTCCACACGCTTGCGCTCGGTGATATCTGCGTAAATCCCCAGGATACCCACGACTTGGCCCGCCTGATCCCTCAGCGGGACCTTGCTAGTGAGAAGCGTCGCCTCCCGGCCATCAGCCTGAAGCTGCGGTTCCTCGATGTTCAGCAGAGGCTCGCCCCTCTCCATTACCTCTCGGTCACATTGCCTGTAGAACTCGGTTTCCTCCTTCTTCCAGGCTAAGTCATAGTCTGTCTTGCCGATGACCTCTTGCGGTGTCTGGACTCCCGCTTCCCTTGTAAAGTTCTGATTGCAGCCCAGATAGACCGAGTCCCTGTCTTTCCAGAATACCGAATGTGGGATATTCGATAAGACGTTGCTGAGAAGTTCTTGCTGCCCCCGTAGCTCCTCTTCGGCCCGCTTGCGCTCGGTGATGTCAATCGCGATGCCGAGGGCTGCGGGTGTGTCCGAACCGGACTCGATGAAGGGCACCTTTGTCGTTTGCAGGATCCGCACGTTTCCGTTGCAGTCGGTGAAGTCCTCGGCAGGAACAAACTTGGGAACGCCGCTGTCGATCACCTCTTGGTCGTCCGCGAGCATGTGGGAGATCTCGGCCTCCGGTTTGTGTACTGCTCGGTGAAAGCGGCCGACGAGTTCGTCTACCGTCGTGCCATACACGTTGGCGACCGCCTTGTTGACCATCAGAAAACCGCCTTCACGGTCCTTGGCGAAGATCTGGTGCGGAACGAGATCGATCACCTGCCTGAGCCGAGCCTCACCCTCGCGCAGTGCTCGTTCGGCTGCCTTGCGCTGGGTAATGTCGCGCATCACAGTCGAGAGGTACTCAGCCGACCCGCCCGCAGTCTTGTGCACAATGATGACCTGCGACACCGGAATCGTGCGGCCGCCTCGGGTGAGCAACTCGTTCTCACCCTCCCACGTGCCCTCCCGCATTGCCGTGGGAATGCCCGTTTTGAGAATCAGCCGCGTGGCCGGTTCAGGGTGCAAATCGGCAATGGCGAGGTTTGAGAGGTCTTCGTGCTCCCCGATCTCGCACATTCTTCTTCCGGCCGGATTGATCATCAGCACGCGGCCTTCTGGATTCGCCATGCCAACCAAATCCGGCGTACCTTCCAGAATGGCTGCCAATTGTTGCTGCGTCTCTTCAGCCTGCTTACGTTCGGAGACATCCATGCTTGCGTAAATGACGGTCGACAAGCCGCTTTGCGCCCATCCAGACACGCTGAGATGCACCGAAAGATACCGCTGCTCACCGGAAAGCGTTTTCACGATGGCGTCGAGCGGCGATGGGATGTTTCCCTCTGACAACGCAATGAGTTGTTCCTTGATGCGATCGGATTGACCGGGTGCGGCGAGCGTTTCGTCAATCCGCTCGATCAGTTCTTCCTTGCTTCGGGCCCCATAGAACTCGACCGAAGCGCGGTTGATATCCACGATCCGGGCCATCCGGGCACACCGCAGAACCTCCTCGGGATGATCGTCGAAGTACGCCCGCAGGTCGCCGACGTCCCTTTCCCGCAAGCCTTGCAGGTGCGCCAGCACGTCGGTCATGTCCATTTCTCTCAGCAGCACCGGCGAGTCTTCGAAGAGAGATTGGAATCTGTCCCGGCTTTTCCTCAAGTCTTCTTCCGCCCGCTTACGTTCGGTGATGACGATCGCTGAGGGGATCAGATGGGTGATCTCGCCCGATTCGTCTCTCAGTGGATTCAGACAGAAATCTATATCAATGAAGTCGTTTTCGCCGACGCGGACCACCATGTCGTGACGACACGTTTCACCACGGGCGGCCCGTCGGATGTCCTCGCGCAATTGCCGCTTGACGGTTTCCGAATAAGCGAACCAGTAGGTCTCCTCGCAGGGCTTGCCCAGGACGTCCTCGGCCTTCAAATCCGCCACGCCCAGTCCGGGCTGATTCGCTTCCAGCAGCACGCCGTCGATAGACATCACACCGACAAACATGTGCGGACCGAGCCCGTCAATAACATCGCGAAAGTGACGCTCGCTCCGCCGGATGGCTTCTTCCGCTCGTTTGCGCTCGGTGATTTCCGCTTGGAGTCTCCGGTTGGCCGCTGTCAGGTCGGCAGTACGTTGTACGACGCGTTGCTCCAATTGGTCGTGAGCTTCTCGCAGCGCCGCCTCAGCCTGCATCTGCGCGGAGATATCCACCAGCACGCCGTGCCAGCGCGTGACATCGTCGCTCCGGCGAATCGGGCGAGCGATCGAGCGAACCCACCGGTAGTCCCCCGATTCCGTTCTCACACGGTAATTTAAATCGAACGGGTGGCCCGCGGCGGCGGCGGCATCACTGGTTTCACGCAGTGCCTCCCGATCCGCCGGGTGGATCAGGTCGTGGAAGCGATCGACATCATCACCGATTTCGACAGCAGCGGTTTCGCCGATCAGTTCCCCTAAACCGGGGCCGACGTAGAGCAGTGAGCGTCGACCGTCCGGATGAAAGTCGTACGAAAACACGAGACCAGGGATGCTCTCGGCGATCGCACGGAAACGCTCCTCACTAGCGCGTAGAGCCTTTTCCGCTCGCTTGGCTTCGGTGACGTCCTCGACCGTGCCTTCGTAGTACATGATTTGCCCATCGGTACCGCGAATGGCTTTGGCATTCTCCCGAACGAAGATGACCGAGCCGTCCCGCCTCTTCCAGGCGGCCTCCATCCCCCCAACCCCGCCTTCAAGCTCCATATGCTCGCAGAATTCGCTGCGCGGGTATTGCGGCTCAAAGCCCTCCTCTTCGAGGTTCCGCGCGGCCAGTTCCTCAAAAGAGGAATATCCCAGCATCTTTACCAAGGCAGGATTGGCATTGAGTATCCGGCCATCCGGTGTCGTGCTATAAATGCCGAGAGGTGCGTTCTCGAACAACGTTTGGAACTGTTCCGCGCTTTCCCGCAGCGATTCGTCCGCCTGCATCCATGTTGCTCGTTCGGATTCGAGGGCCGCCACGCGAGCTCGCAATGCCCCGACCTCCTCGCGGAGCCCGGCTTCGGTGTTGTCGGAGTCACTCATAGTGTTCTCCTCTGTTTGCCGTCCGGTTCGGGCGATCCGCTCCATCGAAAGCGAGCCGTTGCCCGCGAGGATTCGGGAGGAGCCGTCAGCATCGGCTCGGTCGAAGCTGCCGCAGCGTGGGCCTGTGCTCTCGCGGATCGATCGGCCTGTCTTTGGAAACGTCCTAACCTGCTGCCAATAGCGATCGGCCTATCACTGACGTGAGTGCGGAGTCATGCTTCTGAACAGAGGCTGCCGTCACGGTTCCTACTGCCCGACGGACACAACGAGTTACTGACATTATAAGGTGCTGCGGCGTCTTAAGACAAGCGCCGCATTCGCCCCGGCAAGTGTGGGGGTGTCCGTCGGTATTGCAGGCAGGTTCCTTGGATTACGCCGTGAAGGAGCGCTGTGGGCTTTGGTCCTCGTGGTGCCGCAACTCCATTTAGAGCTCGAACAAGCCTCCCGTGGCACCGCCGCCAAAGGCAGTGGAATCACGGACTCTGGCGTCTGCGCCACAAGTTCTGTTAGCGTTCCCTGTGCTATCGCGCGTGTCCAAACGCTGCACGGGCCGATTTCCGTCCGCTACTCGTCCGACTTCGCGTCGCCGCGGGCGAAGATGCTGGCGACGTAGTTCAGGACGTCGGTGGCGCTCGTCTCGTTGTACCCGAAGTACTTGATCAACCGCTGTTTGACGACGTCGATCTTGGCCTGCGTCTCGTCGTCGACCACGCCGCTGACGACGTTCTTCAGCTTGATGGTGTCGCGCTGGTCCTCGAAAAGCTTGAGTTCCAGGGCCTTCAGCAGCCGCGCGTTGGTGCTGTACTCGAACTTCCGGCCGTCGAGCGCCAGAGCGCCGATGTAGTTCATGATTTCCTGGCGGAAGTCCTCCTTGCGGGAATCGGGAATGTCGATCTTCTCTTCGATCGACCGCATCATCCGTTCGTCGGGTTCCTCGTCCTTGCCGGTGTATTTGTTGCGCACCTTCTCGCGCTGCGTGTAGGCGCGGACATTCTCGATATAGTTCGCCGCCAGCCGTTTGATGGCGTCCTCATCGGCGCTGATGGCACGTTGGACCTCGCCCTTGAGGATGTCGTCGTACTCCTCGCGAACCACCGCGAGCAGTTCCTTGTAGCGTTTCTTGAGCTCTTCGTCGTTGAGCAGCGAATGATGCGATAGGCCCAGCTCGAGTTCGTTCAGCACCATGAACGGGTTGATGCCCTTGTTCTGAATGGCCTGTTCGCAGACGAGCGAGTTGGATATCTTGTCCTGGATGTATCGCGGGCTGATCCCCTGCATCCCCTCGCGCTTCGCTTCCTCGGCGAGTTCCTTCACCGAGTCCTCGGTGTAGCCGGGGATCGACTTGCCGTTATACAGTTTCAGCTTCTGAAGCAACGTCAGGCCGGCCTTCTTGGGCTCCTCGAGTCGGGTCAGGAGCGCCCACATGGCCGCGGTCTCGATCGTGTGCGGCGCGATGTGTATACCCCGGATCTTCTCGTTGTTGAAGTCCTTCTCGTAAATCTTGATCTCGTCCTCCAACACGACGTTGTAGGGGATGTCGATCTTGATCGTCCGGTCGCGGAAGGCCTCCATCAACTCGTTGTTCTGGAGCTTCTTGTACTCCGGCTCATTCGTATGCCCGATGATCACCTCGTCGATGCTTGTCTGGGCGAATTTCTTCGGCTTGATGACATGTTCCTGCGATGCCCCGAGCAGGTCGTACAGGAACGCGACATCCAGCTTGAGCACCTCGATGAATTCGATGATCCCGCGGTTGGCGATGTTCAATTCCCCGTCGAAGTTGAACGCCCGAGGATCGGAATCCGAGCCGTACTCAGCGATCTTGCGGTAGTTGATATCACCGGTCAGTTCCGTGGAGTCCTGGTTCTTTTCGTCCTTCGGCTGGAAGGTGCCGATGCCGCGCCGGTCCTTCTCGCTGACGATGAACCGCGTCACGACGATGTGGTCCATCACCTTCTTCCAGTCACCGTCGTATTGCCGGAGGAAATCGGCGTATGTCTTGCGGCAGAACGGATCGAGATCGCCTTCCACCGTGACCTGACGCTCGGGCGGCAGCGACTCGTTGATCGTCGCAACCACATCATGCCGCGCCGCATGAGGAATCAGCTTGAGCGGTTCCTCGTGCATCGGGCAATCGACCAGATCGAAGCCGCCGTCATCATTGGGTATCTTCCAGGAAAAGGCGTACACGGCACCTTCATCGAGCCGCGAGTAGTGCTCCAGCCCCTTCTTGAGCAGGCGGCAGATCGTGGATTTCGCCGAGCCGACCGGCCCGTGCAGCAGCAGGATTCGGTGTTCGGTGCCGTAGCCCTGCGCGGCTGATTTGAAGAAGTCGACCAACTGCATCAACGACCGTTCCATGCCGTAGATGGCATCTTCGCCCTGGCCGATGGGGTCGGAGAAGAACTTGTAGCGCACACAATCCTGCTTGAGCTTGGTGTATCGCTCGATGCCGAAGTGTAGGATCATGTCGTAGATGCGTTGGAACGAGTTGCGCACGATCGACGGATTCCGCAGGACGAGATCCAGGTAGTCATCGAACGTGCCTTCCCAGTGTTCGTCGCGAAAGCTCTGCGGGTCAAAACGCTTCTCGACGATCTCCCAGATTGCGTTCTTGTCGGCCATATCGCTTACCTCTCGTATCGAGCTTCGCGGCAGGCTTCGGTCGTCCGCGAACCCACCTCTTCTTGATCGGTCGTGCGGCGACCGGTTCCGAACCAAATGCCTGCACAGGGCTCCCTACTTGATGTTATAGGGCCACCCGTGCATAGTCAAGCCCCGTGCGGGCGTAACCCCTTACATAAAAAGGGGATACGATCGCGCACCAAGCGACGTACCCGCCGCAAATCGCACGTTCATATCGGCTCACGAGTCAGCCGGGGTGTGTTAGAAGCCCTCGACGCCGCGAAGCCATGGAGCCGAACCGTCACAAGGGCGCGTGCGTCATATCGGAATGCGTATGGTGAGATAGTCGGGGTGCCAAGAAAGGAGG
>JAUVGW010000322.1 GCA_030593565.1 Phycisphaerae bacterium
AGCGCAAGGTCGTGCCAGCAGCGTCTCAAGACCCCCCGACCTTGGTCGGGGGGTTGCCTTGTGGCGTGTGGGAGCGTACCCCCCGAGCAAGCTCGGGGGCTCTTGGGCGTAATCGCCGCCTACTTTGCGCTGTACTGCTAACGCACGTCAACCGGATAGGTGTAGTTCTTCCAGTACCAAGTCGAGGCTTGGCGTCAGTCGTAGCCAAGAAGGCCTCGCGGTGATCCGCTGCCCCAGGGCAATCGCAAGAATGGCGGTGCGGTGGTCTTTGCAGCGGTTTGCGCGCTCGTGTAGCGGCCGGTCTGATGGGCAGCTTGGTTGCCCTTGAGAGGATGAATCGATAAAATCCGGGATTCGCCCACTGGAAGAAGACATCGAACAAGGGAGCATTATGACTGAGATTCGAGCAACAAACGTCGTTTGGCACGAGGGCCACGTGGATCGCTCCGCCCGAGAAGCACTGCTGAAGCAACGCGGGTGTACGGTCTGGCTGACAGGGTTGCCGTCAAGCGGCAAGAGCACGATCGGCTTTTCGCTGGAGCACGCCCTGGTGCAACAGGGCCGTTTGGCGTACGTCCTGGACGGTGACAACATTCGGCACGGCCTGAACAAGAACCTGGGATTCTCCGCGGAAGATCGGGACGAGAACATCCGGCGGATCGGCGAGGTGACGAAGCTGTTTGCGGACGCGGGTTTCGTCAGCATCACGTCGTTCGTGAGCCCCTATCGCGCGGACCGGGACCGGGCGAGGAAGCTGCACGAGGAGGCCGGCATCCCGTTCATCGAAGTGTTCATCGAGACGCCGCTGGAGGAGTGCGAGAAGCGCGACCCGAAGGGCATGTACAAGAAGGCCCGCACCGGCAAGATCCCGAATTTCACGGGCATCAGCGATCCATATGAAGCGCCGGAGAAGCCGGAGATCGTCCTGAAGACAGCCGAGCGGAAGCTCGAGGAATGTGTGGCGGAGTTGGCCGCCTACCTCGAGAAGCAGGGTGTCTTGCTGAGCTGACAACAGGCCCCCCACGCAGAAACGACGGGGGAAGCCCATGGATGGCGATCCATGGGCTTGGGGCGCGTTTCATTGGGATTGGCGCGCTTCATTTGCCATTCAAACATCGACAATGGGATACCCGCCGGATTCTCCCGGATGGATTCTGTTTCTCCCGTAGGGGGAATGTTGTCATGGCGTCGTCGCTACGATAGCTTTCCCCGCATGACACCACCGGATCAGCCGACTCCGCCCCAAGCCGGGCGGCCTCTCCAGGATGCCGTGTTGGTCGGCTTGGCGAGTCTTGCGGCGGCGGCCTTGCTGGCGCGTCGGGCCGACGGCACCGCGGTGCTGCCGGCGTGGGCCGAGATGGGCCTCCAGGCCCCGGCGGCGATGGCGTGGATCGGCTTGCGGTGTGGCTGGTTCGCCTTGCGACGGCGTGCCGGCGCGGACGCGGCGGATTGCCGGCTGACGCTTGCCGTGGTGGTCTTCGGGGCCGGGATCGCCGTTGCTTCCGCTCACGTTGCCGTCGTCTTCGCCACGTTGACCGTTTTCATCTGCGGGGCATTGCTGGCCGACCGGCTGACAGCGCTCTATCGTCGAGTCGATGAACGCATGCTCGATCCCTCCGGCCTGTTGCGTATGCTAGCGGGGCGATGGGTGGGGCTGGTCCTGCTTGTAACGATTCTGCTGTCGCTGCCGCTGGCGACGCACTCCGCCGTGCCGGACTACCGACACAACTTCTGGGATCACATCCTGAACAACGCCTACGCGGCGGCGAGTTCGGCCTGCCTCGTGGGGGATACGATCTACAGCCTCGGGGTCGAATACTCCTTGTTCGGCCAAGTCGTGATCGTCGTGGCGATGCAGCTTTCCGGCATGGGATTCGCGGCCATCGGCCTGGCCACGGTGCAGCCGTTCCTGAACAACGTCGTTCGTCTACGTACGGTCCTGCTATCATCGCTCGGATTGCAGGCAATCGCCGTCGGGGCGATGTGGACATCGTGGCACGTGGCTGACGTTTCGTCCGCGTGGGAACGGCTGTGGTGGGGTCTCGTTCATGCGACGGGTGCGTTGTGGAACGGCGGTTTGGTCCTTCGCGACGACGGGCTCGGTTCATACATGACCGACCGGGCCGTCTTCGCGTCCATCACGAGCCTGGCTGTCATCGGTTCGTTGAGCCTGCCCGTCATCATGGACCTGATCGGCGCGCGGCGCGCGACGGCTAAGGGGACCGGGGGATCGGGGGACAAGGGGATCGAGGGGACAAGGGCGACGACTGTTACACCGCGCCGCTCGCGACGAGATCGACCGTCTGTAAAGCGGAAGCCAGTGGCGGCGTCGCAACGGAAGCAGAATGCCGGCGAGACGCCGGTGCCACCCTGTTCCACGCCCCGACCACCGTGGCGGTTTCTGGCACAGTGGGAGGCTGCCTTGGCTTTCCTACTGCTGCTGGGGGGCGCCGTCGCCCTGTGGGTCTGCGAGACGCCGTGGCGGGAGGACATCGTCTGGCGCTTACCGGATTCATGGGTTCCCGGTCGGCCGGTGGATTTCGGGACGAATCGGGTTTCGTTGCGAGACGACATGAGCTACGGCGCGCGGTGGACGCGGGCGGTGTTCATGTCGGCGACCTTGCGTTCGGCGGGTCTGCAAAGTGCGCCGGTGTCTGAAGGCGCGGTGTCGTGGCCTTCCTACGGCTTGTCGATCACCTGGATGGTTCTCGGCGGCTCGGCCGGCGGCGTTGCGGGGGGGATGCGAACGACAGGTATTCTGCTCCTGATGATATGCCTGTTCGGCCGGCGACGGTGGATCGCTCAGCCGGGCGGCAGGACGTCGCATGGCCTGATCCTGCGAGCGAGCTTGTTGTTTCCGCTGCTGTGGTTGGCAGCGAATGCGGCATTCGTGGGATTGCTCACCGCGACGTCGGACGGAACAACCTACGAGGTCGTGCTGGAAAGCATCACGGCCTGCAACAACGTCGGGTTGTCGACGGGCCTGTCTTTGCATTTGACGGCGGCGGGCCGGATGGTGATGATCCTCGCCATGGTAGTCGGACGCGCGGCCCCTGTGTGTTATTGGCTGGCCGTATCGGGCAGGTTTACGGCGTGTTTGCGCCTGCCGGGAGGGCGTGATTCGTGATGAAAACGGGCCATCGAGTAGCAGCCGTCGGAGTATCACGGTCGCTGGTTCTTCGGGCTGTGAGCACGATGCTGATCTCCGTTGTGCTGCTGTCGACGTCCGGCTGCGCGCCGCCGGTAAGTCCGCAGACACGGACCCGCCCGCGCGTGGCCGTCATCCGAGAAAAGCCCGGCGCGGCGCGTTTGTCCGGGATCGGTTCGATCCGCGGCTATGCGAAAGGCCGCGACAACACGTTCATGCACTGCCTCGAGTTGATCCTCGAGGCGATGGGAGAGCGCGTCAGCTACGACGAGTTGATGGGCATCAGCGGCCTTGCCTTTCGGACGCAATTTCGTGTTGATCGTTGGGACGTTGGCAATCCTGATCCGTTGGTCGGCGAGACCTGCCTCGATACGCTGTTCCCGGCGGTCGGGTGGGACTACACGGTCATGATCGTCCGGCGCGACGAGTTGACGGAAACGGAATCCCTGCGGCGAGTCATCCGCAAAAGCATCGATCGGGGGGTTCCCGTCCTGGCGGCGAATATCATCCCACCGGAGGATTGGGGTATCATCACGGGCTATGAGCCGAACCGTAAATGGCTGTGCCGCTCGTACAACCGCGGGGCCGAGCGGGTGGACCGACCCGCCACGGGTTGGCCGACGGCCGTGGTGCTGTTGACTGCGAAGAAGGCTCGCCCAACGCCGCGTGCGGTGCACACGGCCTCGATCCGTCGGGCCGTCATGCTGTTCGAAAAGCGCAAATCCGGGGCACACGCCCTGGGCAACAAGGCGTTCGATTTCTGGTGCCAGGAACTGCGAAGCGCCCGAGAGCACAAGTACATCCATCCGAACTTCTGGACGTACATCGGCCTGATCGACGCGCGGGGCGCGGCTGTACGGTATCTGCGCAGCATCGCCAAGGAGTTCGGCCCCCGCGAGATTCACGTGACGATGGCGGCGGACTGGTACGACAAGGAGGTGCGTCTGTTATTGGGCGGTCTCTCCAACGTGCCGCCGGAAGGGCGTTTTGCCGATTCGCTGCCGCCGATGGAAATGCGAAACCGCCAGATCGACATCCTCCGTCAGGCGCAGACCTACGAGCGCGACGCCATCGCGTCGTTAAAGAAAGCGATCTAATAATGTTTGAATGGCCATAGCAGTTTTCGAGAGCACGTAGCGTCCGACCCCCGTGTCGGACGTCGAATACCAATGGTTTCCCTCGGCCGACAGGGGCGTCGGCCGCTACACGGGCACGCAAACTGCTCAAATGAAGCGCGCGCCAAGCCCATGGATGGCAATCCATGGGCTTCCGGTGGATTCGGAATGTCACACATCGGGAGATTTGCCATGCAAGCACGAATCGGCTTGGTCGGCGTCTTGCTCGTGCTAGCCGCCGGTATCTCGTATCCGCTGCTGCTGGACAGCCCGTGGATTCGTTCAACGGCATTACCGAACCTGATCCTGGCGGCAATCGGCATGGCGTTGTGCGGGTGGGCGGTCGTCAAGAAGCGAAGCAAGACGACGGTCGCGTGCGCGGTCGTTGGCGGCCTCGTCGGCTTCGGGTTGTACTTCGGGCTGTTCGTCATGATGCGGTTGCCCGCGGATGCGGGAGCGCCTGCCGTGAGCGACGTCGCACCGGATTTCACGCTGCCGAATCAGGATGGTGAGCCGGTGCGGCTGGCGTCATTTCGGGGCAACGGGCCCGTGCTGCTGGTGTTTTACCGCGGGCACTGGTGACCGTTCTGCATCGCGGAACTCCGAGGTCTCGGAGATGTTGATCGGGCGTTGAAGAAGGCCGGCGGCGGCGTCCTGGCGATCTCGGTCGATCCCGTCGCGAAGGCGAAGAAGGTCGTCGAGCAAAACGCCTTGGCGTTTGACGTGCTGAGCGACGAGGGTGCGGTGGCGATCACAGAGTACGGCTTGCTGTTTCACGAGCCGATGGGGCGCGGCGACATCGCGTTGCCGGCGAACTTCCTGGTGGACACCGACGGCAAGGTGGCCTGGAAATGGGTCGCCGGACGCGTGCAGGATCGGGCGGATTCCGATGTGGTGCTCGCCGCCGTGAAGCGACTATTGAGTGACGCAATTCCGTAGATCCGAGCCGGCTTGTGCCAAGCCGGACCGGGCCGACACGGCCCGGCTCTGTGGCGATGCGAGGGCGCCCTATTCGGGTAATAATCCCAACTCGCCGGCGGCCGGTCGCAGCGCCTCGATGCAGTTCGTAATGTGCTCGTCGAGCGGGATGCCGAGCAGCTCGGCACCCTGGTTGATGTCATCCCGGCTGACGGCAGCGGCGAAGGCGGGCGTCTTCAGCTTCTTCTTGACGGATTTCGGCTTCATCCCGTCCAGCCGTGTCGGTCGGACGAGCGCGACGGCAATGATGAAACTGCTCAACTCGTCCACGGCGGCCAACGCCTTGCGAAGCGGCCGGTCGCGGGGGTAGTCGTCCTGGTTATAGTCGACGTGAGACAGGACCGCGCCGACGATTTCCTCGTGGGCGCCGCGCTCGCGGAGCACCTTCGCACCCTCGCGCGTGTGCTCCGGCGGTGTCGGCCACCGCTCGTAGTCAAAATCGTGCAGCAGTCCGACGACACCCCATTGCTCGACGTCGCCGCCGAGAATGCCGGCATAATGCCGCATGGCGGCCTCGGCAGCGAGATTGTGCTTCCGCAGACTGTCGTCTTCGACAAACTCACATAGTAGATTCCAGGCTTCTTCGCGGTTCATTCGTCTAGCCCTGAGATGGTCTTCGGATCAGTTTGACCTCCGGCACAGCTTTGATCAAGAAGATGCCGAAGTCGGCGTCATATGTCCATAGATGGTCTACCTTCAATCGTCGAGCCGTTGCGGCGATGACCGCATCTGGGTAGTCGATTGGCCAATCGGCGTACTTGCGCCACCAAGTTTCGGCATCCGCGTAGTCATCTATGGTATGTTCGAGT
>JAUVGW010000416.1 GCA_030593565.1 Phycisphaerae bacterium
CCTCGAAAGAATCGAATAAACCTCCGACGGACACGCATGAACCCCCGAAGGGGGTGGCGGAATAGAGCCCAGGGCGAAGCGCAGCGAGCCCTGGGTTCGGTGCCACACCGGCATCTGAACCCCCAACGGGGGTGACGGACCCTCGTTCGGTTATGGGTTTTCAGGGCGAATCCTCGCTCGCAGGTTCCGTCGCCCCCATTCGGGGGCTCGTGTCGTTCGGCACGTTGACCCAGGGCTCGCTGCGCTTCGCCCTGGGCTTTACTCCGTCGTCCGCTTCGCGGACTGCGGACTGGAACACCCGTCCGCCACACTCCAAGGCCGCCGAAACTGTCATGGACCCGGTAGGTATCGCGATAGTTCACGAGAGCGGATCCAGAATGTCGGGCGTCCCCCTGTCCTTCCTGTTTTTTCCGTACTCCTTATCAACAAAGCGCTTACAGCATTGCCTCTCGTATCGCTCTTGCGTAGTCTCGTGGTCAATCAAGAGCCCGGGATGCCTGTGAAAGGAGCGTGCTGAACGTCCTTCTTGCCCTGATTCGAATCACCGTGGCTGACCGCGCCGAGTTGGCTGCCGAGAACCTCGCCCTTCGGCAGCAGCTCGCGATCTTGGCCCAACGCTTGAAACGGTCGCGGCTTCGACATCGCGATCGGATCTTCTGGGTTTGGCTTTCGCGGATCTGGTCGGGCTGGCGCTCCGCTCTCCTGATCGTTCAACCCGACACGGTCGTACGATGGCATCGTCAAGGCTTCAAGCTCTATTGGCACTGGAAGTCACAGGAATGCAGACCAGGTCGGCCGAAGATCGCGACTGAGCTCCGCTGACTCATCCGATGCATGGCTCAGGAAAACCCGCAGTGGGGCGTGCCGCGAATTCAATCCGAGCTCGCCCTGCTGGGCTACGATATCGCTGAATCGACGGTCGCCAAGTACGTGAAGTACTGCCCCAAGCCACCTTCCCAGATGTGGCGAACCTTCCTCGAGAACCACCTCGGAGACATCGCGGCGATCGACTTTTTGGTCGTCCCGATCGTGCGTTTCCGCTTACTCTACTGCTTCGTCGTGCTGCGACACAAGCAGCGGCGCGTCATCCACTTCAACGTCACTGCCCATCCGACTGCCAGATGGACTGGCCAGCAGATTGTCAAGGCGTTTCCGTATGACGAAGCGCCTCGTTTCCTGATCCGGGATCACGACGGGATCTACGGCGGGGACTTCCGACAACGCGTCCAGCACATGGGCGTCGACGAGGTTGTCATCGCGTATCGCTCACCATGGCAAAGCCCCTACGTTGAGCGGCTGATTGGTTCGCTCCGGCGTGAGTGTTTGGATCACATGATCGTGCTCAACGAAGCGCACCTGATTCGGATCCTCACTGCGTACTTCGAGTATTACAACCAGTCACGCACACACCTATCGCTGGGTCGGAATGCGCCGATTCCTCGCACCGTCGAGCCGCCAAGCCAAGGACGCATCATCGCCATCCCGCAGGTCGGTGGGCTGCACCATCGTTACACGCGGGCAGCCTGAAGCAGCTGCACTTTCCATTCGCGAATCAGCGGAGCGCGGAGATACGGCGCTGGTCTTGCGGAAATCGGCGCCCAGGAATCCTCAGCGATGGGCAGAGTTGTGGCGAGCTTGTCCCGCACCCATTCACCCATCCGAGCAATGGTCGCTCCACAAGGGCCGGATGGCATTTTCGGGATGTACAGGGAGGCTGAGGGCACAAAAAAACGCGGGCAACCTCTCAGTCACCCGCGCGGCCAGTCGGCTTGTGCCAACGTAGCGTTTACCGTGGCCTGCACATCAGCGGTTCTTGTGGAGTGGGGGATTGGGTTCCCATAGGACGCTGATGCGGTCGGCCACAATTACTGCAAACATCGCAACGAAGACGCCAGGGCGATTACAATAGGGTATTCACCCTATTTTTGCAGGCGTGAGCCGGCTGGAGCGGCCGGCAGCGGGGTACAGGAAAACTTCGAACCGATCGTGGTCGGGCAGGACGAGGCTTACGGAGGACCAGTTCTTCGAGATCGCCAAGACCTTGATCTGCACGGTTTCGCCGATATGCTCGGGTTTTTGGGCGGCGATGATGGTGCTGCGGACAAATGATGTGCTGACGTTTCACACGGGCAGGTGGGCAGGCGTCGGACGATTCATCGTCGCGCTGTCCAACAGCGAGATCGTGAGTGTGTCGTTCGGGAAAACGGGATACCCCAACAACGGCGGATACCGCTGGAGCACGAGCGACAGGGCGAACACGTCCGTTGGGTTTCCGACTCACCGGCTGGATCTCAGCCTTCGTCGGGCACCCTTTGTGAACGAAGATCTGATAGACCGGAACCGACGGAATGGCAATCGGCACAGGGACGGCGGCAGCCCAGTGACAGGGTTATCCGGCATTGCCGAACGCGAGTGATCCATCCGAAACGCGGGCGATCTCGTCACACAGCAAGCCTGGAAGCTCGCGGTCCAGGCTCGCGCCGCCATCGTCAATCACGATGCGTTTCTGGACGTATTCGGGAAAGTACGCGCCGCCGGCCAGGACGTCGTCGATGGCAGCGGAGATGAGCTGCCAAAGTCGGTCTTTTGGAACGAGCGCCAGAACGCCTGCTTGAAGGGCCTGCGCGATGCATCGGTCGTCAAAGGCGGTGGCGATAAGGATCAAACGCGTCGTCGGCCAACGCGATCTGATCCTAGTCGCAAGCTGGAAGCAGTTGCTCTCTGCGGAGTCGATGTCCATGATGATGATGTCGGCGACCGGCCAATCCGGGCTTCTCGTCGGGTCTTCAGGTAATCCGACGACGTCACGCAGTGACAGTCGAGAATCTCGTTCCAATTGCGTAGCAATGCAACTCATGAGTGATTCGTGATTGCCGACAAGCAGTGCTGTGATTTTTTTCTGGAACACCTATTCTCCCCTTCGATCTGACGGCCTGTTACTGCGAATCAAGCCGCCGCAGAGTCCGTTCAGCGACGGAGGCGAACGTATTGACCCAGGCGCGTTTGGCGCCAAACGAGACGACAGCTCGCCACGCCGCCCGTTCGGCAGTCCTGCCCTTTGTTGTTCGCTGCACGTGGGCACGATCTTTCCGAGAATCAGCAGAAAACCAGAAAGACTTGGGCGTGTTCCGACGAATCATCAGGTAGATGGCGTCTACCCGGAGGGCGAGCCTTCGCAAGCGATCCCGCAATCTGATCCCGATCCTGTTTTGAGGATGGCTTCATGACGACGGTTACAAGCCTGACGTTGTTGGAAGCACTCGGTGGCGGCCGGGATGAACGCGCCTGGCGCGAGTTTTTCCGGTTGTACGCGCCGCTGCTGATGGGCTTCACTCGCCAATTGGGGTTTCGTGAAGAAGACGCAAATGATGCGGTGCAGGAAACGCGCGTGATGAAGCGAATCAAAAGTATCTTCGCGGATATCGGAGCGATGGAGGATTGACGATGATGCCACGATGCCTGGAATCGGACGTGTTGGAGCGGTTTGCTCGTGGTGAGTTATCGGGCGAGTCCGACGCCAAGGCTGAAACGCACATCGCGACATGTCGCCGATGCGCCAGGAAACTGGCGAGTTTGCCTGTTGATGAGAAGCTGCTCGAGCAAATCCGCGATGCGGATCGTTCGCGGCGGGAAATCGCTCCCGCCCTGTCGACCTTGAACGCCATCACGGAGCGGTTGACCACGACGCTGTTTCACGCTCCGCCGCCCGGGTTCGTGTAGCGCGTTTTGCGGGGGATTCATCGTATTCACATCCCAAGTTGGACTTCGGCCGCGTTGGATGACTGGCGCCGAAAACCTTCGTGGCTTGCGAAGAAAACCGTGGCGCCAGCATCTCTGTGGCACCGGCACCAAAGCCGGTGGGATCACAGGCTTTGGTGCCTGTGCCACCGTCAATCGTAAAATGCTATAAACGGATCATGCCTTTTGTTTGCGGTGAAGGCCGCGCAGAGTTAGCATTGTTGGCAATCGCGGACGGGTCGGGTGGCAATACGCGTATGATGTGCTTTATCTTGATAGCAGTGGCGTTCCAGGCGGCGGAG
>JAUVGW010000159.1 GCA_030593565.1 Phycisphaerae bacterium
CACGACGGGACATCTCGTTCTCACGACGCTGCACGCGCGCGACACGGTGGGCACGGTATTCCGCCTGCTCGACCTCGGCGTCGAGCCCTTCCTCATTGCCAATTCGGTGACGATGTGCATCTCGCAACGATTGGTGCGCACCTTGTGTCCCGACTGCAAGCGACCCTACGCGCCGGACGCGGATGCCATAAGGCGCATGAAGGTCGAAGGCAAGCCGCACGGTGACTTCTACGATGCCGTCGGCTGTCCGAAGTGTATGGGCGTGGGATATCGCAACCGCATCGCCCTCTTCGAGATGCTCGTTTTCAACGCCCAGGTTCGCGACGTGATCCTCACGTCGCCCACCATTGCCGATATCCGCGCTGCCGCCGGGAGCTGGATGTTCCGAACGCTCCGAGAAAGCGGCCACAAGAAAGTCGTTGAGGGCCTCACCAGCGTCGAGGAAATCGAGCGCGTCGGCGACACGATCTAGCGCTAAAACGTCACATACGCTATTGTGCGAGTTGTAAGCCATGCGCACTGCGTGGATCAGGTGTGATAAATACAACGGTTAGCCCCTCGCGGGAGCGAGGGGTTCACGGACGCGTCTGGCTGTTCGATAACCCCCCGCTTCTGCGGTGGGCTATGACACCTCAGGCGGGCTGCGACACCTAGGGTAGCGTCGGCCCCCTGTGGCCGACGTGAAGTACTGGGAGGTTCCTCCACGGATACGTCGGCCACGGGGGGCCGACGCTACCTTTCACACGGCTCTGAAGCGCCCCGCCGATTCTGTCAATCCCCCCCCTGGCCCCGGGCCCATGACAGTTTAGGCGGTGCAGCAATGGACGATCGAACAAATCCCTCGAAAGAATCGAATGAACACAGACAGGATCGAATGAACCCCAGAAGGGGGTGGCGGAATAGAGCCCAGGGCGAAGCGCAGCGAGCCCTGGGTTCGGTGCCACACCGGCATCTGAACCCCCAACGGGGGTGACGGAACCTCGTTCGTTTATGGGTTTTCTGGTCGAATCCTCGCTCGCAGGTTCCGTCGCCCCCATTCGGGGGCTCGTGTCGCTCGGCACGTTGACCCAGGGCTCGCTGCGCTTCGCCCTGGGCTTTACTCCGTCGTCCGCTTCGCGGACTGCGGACTGGAACACCCGTCCGCCACACTCCAAGGCCGCCGAAACTGTCACGGACGCCCGGCACGCGGAACTACTTGGCGCCACGGGACTTGTGACCGAATTGTTCAACCCGGTGGACCGATCTATAATCATGCACCCTGGATCACGGCGTCAATCTTGCGGGGCCTGACCGATGGATCTGCTGCTGAAATGCCGGAAATTCGAGGTCGTCAGCCTTCCCGTTCGGACCACCGACGGGGACGAGCGAATCTACGAATTCATCGCCCACCCTGGCGCGGTGGTGGTCCTGCCCCTACTGGGAGACGGCGGCTGCGTGTTGATCCGCAATGATCGCCCCGCGGTAGGTCGTGAACTTTGGGAGCTGCCGGCCGGCACGCTCGATAAGCCCGGCGAGGAACCCGAAGTCGCCGCCGCCCGCGAACTCGAAGAGGAGGCGGGTTATCGGGCGGGCAGGCTCGAACGCCTCTGCGAGTTCTATACTTCCCCCGGCATTCTGGACGAATGCATTACTGCCTACGTCGCGACCGACCTGACGAAGACCCGGCAAAACCTCGACCCCACCGAGCGGATCGAGGTCGAGCCGACGGAAATGCGCGAGGCCCTCGCGATGGTTCGCGACGGACGCATCGTAGACGCCAAGACAATCCTGGTGCTGTTGAGGTGGGACATGGAGCGGAGGGCGACGACATGAGCTGGCAAGATCGACCCTATTCCGGCGACGAAAACTCCTGCGGCGGCGGCCCCCCGCCCGGCGGCGGGCCGGGTGGCATGCGGTCGTGGTTTGGCGGCTTGCCCGCGGCCGGCAGGGTGGTCAAATGGCTGCTTGGCATCAACATCGCGATATTCCT
Source organism: Phycisphaerae bacterium (assembly GCA_030593565.1). GTDB lineage: Bacteria > Planctomycetota > Phycisphaerae > UBA1845 > UTPLA1 > JAFGQA01. The sequence goes on from JAUVGW010000159.1 coordinate 1,970, forward strand.
CCTGGGCCAGTTCACGGGGCGTGGCGACGGCTTCATCTATGCTTGGTTCGAGATGCAGACCGAAGCAGTGTTGGGGGGCCAGATCTGGCGCCTGTTCACGTTCACCTACCTTCACGACCCAGACAGCTTGTGGCATGTCGGCATGAACATGCTGGGGCTCTATTTTCTGGGAGTGCCCCTGGAGCGGCATTGGGGCGGGAAGCGCTTCTTCGTGTTTTACACACTCGGCGGCGCTGTCGCGGTCTTCCTATACTTCGTTCTGACGGTCGTTGGCTGGCTTGATCCGAGGGCCATACTGATCGGCGCGTCCGGCAATGTCCTCGCGGTTTTGGGCGTCTGCGCGGTGCTGTTCCCTGGGTTCCGCCTGATTTTCCTGTTCTTTCCCGTGCCAATTCGGACTGCCGCGGTGATCCTTGTTGCGCTCTATTCGTTCAATCTGCTGAGCCGAGGGGGCAACGCCGGCGGTGATGCCTGCCATCTTGCGGGGCTCGCCTTCGGCATCATCTGGGGATACAAGGGCCACCTATGGACTCACGCGTGGCAGCAGAAGCGGGAGGCCGTTCGGCGCGGGGCGTGGGAGGCGAAGCGCCGTGAGCAACAGGGGCTCGAGGATGACGTGGACAAGATTCTGGAAAAAGTCCACCGCGACGGCATCAACAGTCTGACGCGGCGGGAAAAACGCAAGCTCGAAACCGCCACCAAGGACCAACGAGACCAGGATCACCGGCATCAGCTTTAGGATGACAATGTAACCGGGGTGGCATGGGTTAGCGGAGCCGCGTTGAGCGGCGGAGCTTACCCGTGGAAAGGAACCGCACTGCTCGTGCGAGATTCCCATCTCGCACGCCCTTCTTGCAGGATTCCTATCCTGCGTCCAATCCGTTTTGGCAGGTCGCGGGAAAGAACTCCCGCGAAAGTGGGTGCGAGAAAGGATTCTCGCACCAGCGATTTCCACAAGTAACGAGTGGGCCACCCTGAAGGGTGGCCCACTCGTTACCCGTGCCACACCGATGTCATCGCACCAATGTCATCGCACCAATGTCATCGCACCAATGTCATCGCACCGATTCATCCGAATCCGACGAACGAACCGTCGGTTTAGAAAGAATCCTCGGGCTGTTGGATGTGGCCGTCCTTATCGAGAAACCCCTCCAGCTTGCGAGCCCGGACGGGGTGCTGCAATTTGCGGATGGCCTTCGCCTCTACCTGTCGGACACGCTCGCGCGTGACCTTGAAGATCTTGCCGACTTCCTCCAGCGTGTACGTGTATCCGTCGCCGATCCCGTAGCGAAGCTTGATGATTTCTCGCTCGCGGTAGGTCAACGACTTGAGTACTTGCTCGATGCGGTCCTTGAGCATCTCGCCGCTAGCGGTGATGACCGGGCTCTCGGCGGAGCCGTCTTCGATGAAATCGCCGAAGTAGGAGTCTTCGCCCTCGCCTACCGGGCGGTCGAGCGAGATCGGGTGGCGACTGATCTTCATGACCCGGCGCACTTCGCTCATCGGCATTCGGGCCTTCCTGGCGATCTCCTCGATGCTGGGCTCGCGGCCGAGAATCTGGATCAACTCTCGCGACACATTCCGCAGGCGGCTCATCGTTTCGATCAGGTGGACCGGGATGCGGATCGTGCGGGCATGGTCGGCGATGGCCCGGGTGATGGCCTGCCGAATCCACCACGTCGCGTAGGTGCTGAACTTGTATCCCCGACGGTACTCATATTTGTCGACCGCTCGCATCAGCCCGGTATTGCCTTCCTGAATGATGTCGAGGAAGGACAGGCCCCGATTGCGGTACTTCTTGGCGATCGAAACCACCAGGCGGAGGTTTCCGCCGGATAGCTTCCGCTTCGCGTCTTCATATTCGGCGAAGATGCGCCGTGTGACGCTGACGCGCATCCGCAACATCTCGGGCGTTTCCAGGACGAGGTCTTGCAGGCCGTTCAACTCGTCGCGCATCGCTTCGACATCTTCGGGCAACATGCTGCTGAGCAGCCTGGGATTGCCCAACTGCCTTTCCAGATCGGCCGTCTTGTCCGACAGGGCGTAAAGTTTTCGCATCAGCGGCGTGACCTTGCTCGTCCGCAGGGCCAACTCCTCCAGGAGCGTGACCACTCTGCGCCGGCGCTGACGAATCCGCCGCCAGATGGCCGCCGTGGGGGCCTCGCTCTCTCGGCCGCTCGTCAACCGTTCCCAGTCCTGCTGGTTGAGTTCCATGAGCTTCCGTGATGTGGCCAGGTTGCCCGGCAGCCGCGCCAGGACGACCGGCTTCGACTGGTTTTCTCCGCTCGAGATTTTCATCGTCCGGTCGAACGGCAGCGAGCCGTCACGGACTTGCTGCACGATGTCGACTGCTGCGGAGAGGCAACAGTCCGACTCGAGGACCTTCCGACGAAACGCCGCGCGGGTCAGTTCGATCTTCTTGGCGAGGGCGATTTCCTCATGCCTCTTAAGTAGGGGAATTTCCCCCATTTGAGTGAGGTACATGCGCACCGGGTCGTCTATCCGGCGGCTGGGGGCCTCCACGGCCGCCCGCGCGGCGGCGACAACCTTGCCGGGCGAAGGCTGTGGCTTCGCCGCGTCCTCGCCGAAGGACAGCTTCTCGACCTCAGCCTCGTCCAGCATCTCGACGCCGAGTTCTTCGAGACGGTGCAGGATGCCTTCGAGGCGGTCCGGCAGGACCGCTTCATCCGGCAGCGCATCGTTCATTTCCTCCCACGTCAGGTACCCGCGCTGCTGGCCCTTAGCGACCAACTCGTTGATACTCATCTCGATCGGATCGAGCATGTCCGGCTCGCTCTGCGGGCCTCTTACCGGAACACTGGTCGCCTTGCTTATCACTCGATTCATATTTGTGCGGCTCCAAAACCTCAGGTACTCGTTTTCAGCCGATCGGCTGATTCGACGTCTCGTTCCTTCTCACGGCCGCCGTCGCTCCACGACGACCGGCGTCTTTCTCCTCGGTCTTCCTCGCGTAACGATCGTCCCGGCCACGCCTCACGCGGCCGAGGTGATCCGTGCATCTCACAAAAAGCCCATCTTCGGAGATCGTGGCACCGCCGTCCCGGCGATGGAAACACAGGTCTCAGCGGAGACATGCTCTACTAACGATCATTCGGCGGGGCGCGGCGCCTCGCCATCGGTTTCTCCTACTCGAAACGACGCCATGTGGCGCCGCCCGGCAAATTGCCGAAGTTGTCGCGAGCCCTCACCAAAGGCGCGTGACAAAGCCTCCGCATTGACATCCCCATTGTCGTCGTCGTCGTCTTCAACTGCTCCCTTCTCCACGGACGCGCCCGCATCCAACGGACGCCGCCCGCGAAACCCAGCCTCCAGCTTGTCGATCTTGCGGTGTCCGCGAATCGCCTGTAACCGCTGGACCGCCAATTCAACCGTCTCGGCCATATTCCCCCGGGCTTCGCCGGATATTTGCAACGTCATGATCCGCCGAGCTGCATCCACCGTCTCGAACCGACCGATCAGCTCCGGCAGACTGAAATCCGGCTTCTCTCGGGCCAACTCCGCGACGACTCGGGCGATGTCTCTCATCTCCGCGTCCACGATCAATCCCGGATCGAACTCCTTGGCAATCGAGTCGTAGTAGCTCGGCTCGTTAAGAAGCACCTCGAGCAAATCGCGCATTGCGGCGGATGCGGCATCCGCCACTTGTGCAGCCGTCTTTCCCACGGCAGGCGCGGCATCAGCGCGCGGCGTCGCACCGGTTCTCCTTGCGATGATCCTCAGTTGACGCTGGACCTCGTCAGCCGGAAGGCCCAGCAACTTGCCAACCTGATTAAGTATCAACCCCCTCTGGATAGGCTCGCGTGTGCTCAAGTCAGTGGATTGGGCGACAAGGCCAAGGAATTCCTCAATCGCCCGTCTGCGACCGGGGCCCGTCCCGTCGTCCCGATACCGCGTGAGCACCTGCTTCCATTTGAATTCTAGCGCCTCGCACGCCGAGGTCAAAACCGTCCTAAATCCGGTAGGACCGGCCTTCTCCAGCCATTCAGCGGGATCCTTCGCTTCTGGGACTCGGGCAAGCCGAACATCCAGGCCTTCGCCGAAGAATAGATGAAGCGACTGGTCAGCGGCTCGCTGACCGGCCTCGTCGGAGTCGAACACCAGGATCACCTCGTCGACGTACCGCTTCAGCACGCCGACGTGCTCCCGTGTCAGGGCCGTGCCGAGCGTGGCGACGGTGTTACCGAATCCGTGCTGATGGGCCATGATGCAGTCGGTGTAGCCCTCGACCACGACCGCGCGCCGCTCGTCCCGAAACGCATCAGTCGCGACGTTCAGCCCATAAAGACAGCGGCTTTTGTCGAACAAGACGCTTTGGGCGCTGTTCAGATACTTCGCCCGGTCGTCGTCGAGCGTTCTGCCGCCGAAGCCGATCGTCCGCTTCATTGGGTCGCGGATGGGAAAAATGAGGCGGTTTCGGAAGGCGTCGTAGGTCGAATTGTCGCGATCGCTCTGCTTGATAAGTCCTGCTGCCAGCAATAATTGTGTCGAAATCCCAGCGTCCGCCGCCGCGTGGCCCAAGGCGTGCCAGCCGTCCGGCGCAAAACCGAGCGAAAAACAGGAAACAGACGCATCGTTCATCCCGCGAGATGCGACGTATTCTCGGGCTCCACTCCCGGCCGAGCCGGCCAATTGCTGTTGAAACCAGCGGCAGGCCCACCGGTTGGCTCGCTCGATTTCGAGCCTGCTGGGGCCGCCATCTTGTGATTTCTCGGCATTTGCGGCATCGAGCGGAATGCCGGCACGGCTCGCAAGCACGCCACGGGCCTCGAGAAACCCCGCGTTTTCTCGCAACTGAACGAACTTGAAGACATCGCCGCCGACGCCACATCCGAAACACTTAAAAATCTGCCGTTGTGGGTCAACATTGAAAGACGGCGTTTTTTCGCGGTGAAACGGGCATAGCGCCTTGAAAGTGCGCCCGGCGCGCTTGAGCGTGACATACGACGAGACGACATCAACGATATCGCTGGCCTGACGGATTTGCTCAGTTATCGCCACGGATGATTGGCTGATCACACACAATCTCCGAAAGACCGTTGGCTTGTCCGTGTTCTTTGAAAAACGAGTGATACACCAAGAAACAGAAAACGCTTCGTCCCGGCTCCCCTGCCGACCCGGAGCTCAAAAAAGAGGACCTTAAAGTATAACACGCTTCTTACGAATGGGCAAATTATCGGCGAAAAATTGGTGCAATTGTTGGATCGGACGTGTTGCGGTCGTATGGGACGTTGGGTGTGGAACGCTTGTGGCAGCCTTCAGCCGCAGCCGTAAGGGACTGGGGTCTTTGGTTTAGGGTCTGGGGTTCAGGGGTTCGGGTTCAGGACTCCCATCTTGCATCATTGCCCCTGACTCCAAAACCCTGAACCCTTAACCCTTCCATTCGGCATCAGCTTTCCAGCCGCGCTCCCCTTTGGGTCGCGGCTAAACGTTGCGATGAGGCGCCGTTTCGCCTTTCGACGTTTTGACTTTTGACGTTTCGGCCTACCGCTTTTTCCCGAAGCAATAGACCACGCCGTCTTCGGAGCCGATGACGAGGTGATCGGCGCTGATCGCAGGCGACGCGCTGATGGGCGCGCCTGTCTCAAACTGCCAGACCTTTCGGCCCGTCTCTAGTTCGAGCGCATATAGGTGCCCGTCCGACGATCCGAAAAACACGCGGTCGCCGACCATCACCGGCGAGGAATCGACCCCGCCCTTGGTCTTGAACGTCCAGCGGATCGCTCCGTTCTTCGGGTCGAGGGCATGGACCCGCTTGTCTCGCCCGCCGACGATGACATACCGATCATTCACGGCCGCCGAACCATGGAACGGCAGGCTTCGGTCCTTCGGTGCGTAGGTCCACAACGTCTTGCCTGACACGACATCGAGCGCCATAACGCTACTACCCAACGTGGCGATGAACACGGTCTCTCCTCGGACCGCGGGCGAGGCGGCCGATCTGTCTCCCGCGTCGACCTGCACCATCGGAGCGCCGTCGCGAAGCCGGACAATGTGAAACCTCGCGTCACAACCGGCCACCACGACGCGATCACCGGCGACGGCGGGCGTTCCATGGACCGGCCCCTCGGTCTTGTACTTCCACAGGAGCTTGCCACTGTCGGGCGACAGGCAATACAGACACCCGTCATACGCGCCAAACAGGATGCGGTCGCCGACGCAGTTGGCGGACGAGATGATCTCCCCGCCCGCACGGAACGTCCATCGCACGCGGCCGCTCGCCTTTTCGACTGCATGAAAGACGCCGTCCTCGTCACCGAAGAAGACCGTGTCGCCATACACGCATGGGGAGGCCCGCACGGCGGGGCCGGGCTCGTCTTCGGGTGCGGCGGGTTGGGTCGCGCCCTTGGGATCGTCGGAGGTCCAGGTCGTGCGATACCGCCACTTGACGGCCCCCGTGTCAAGGTCGAGCGCCAGCACGATGCCGTCCTCGCTCCCGACGAAGACCTCGCCGCCGACGATCGCCGCCGACGAAGTCACCGTCTCACCCGCCTGCTGCTTCCACAGCACGACGGGGCGATTCGGCAAGTCGCACGCTGCAACGCCGGTGAGTTGCGGATTACCGCGGAACATCGGCCAGTCCCGGATCTGGCGTGCCGGTTGCGATGTCGCCTTCGACGCCGGCAGCGCCTTGTCGGCGTCTGCCTTCTCGGTGCTTGCCTTCTGGCTGGTGGCAGGCGTATCAGTACAGCGCAAGGTTATGCCCGCAACGCTTGAAGAGCCCCCGATCCAGCGAGCCGGCTCGTCTCGAGCCGGTCTTTCCTTCGGGGGGTTGCCTTGCAGTGGGTGGGAACGTACCCCCCGAGCAAGCTCGGGGGCTCTTGGACGTCGTTGCCGCGAGTTGTCCTGGTCGGCCGCGGCTTTCTGACTCGTGGCGGCCTTCTGGTCAACAATGGCGACCAAGGACTGACAACTCCCCACGTACAAGACGCCGTTTGATGCGACAGGCGTTCCGTAGACCGTGTTCTGCATGTCGTTCGTCGCCAGCAGCTCCTTGTCCTTGCCGTGCGTGAACACCAGCACCTCGCCGTCGGTCGTGCCGATCATCACCTTGCCGTCGACCACATAGGGTGAGCCCCAAATCGCGGCGAACGTGTCATGCGTCCAATGCGGCTTGCCGGTCTTGGCGTTCAGACAATGTAACATCCCGTAGATATCCGCCGCGTACAGCAGCCCGTCCGCCACCGCGACCATCGACATCGAACGATTGAACGCCTCACCGCCGTGGTGCCAGACGCGCCCGGTCTCGGTGACGTCGCCCGTCTTCGTTGCGTCGATGCAGTACAGATGGCCGATTCCCGTTCCGTTCTCCGGGTCTTGGCCGACGCACAGAAAGACCTTGTCATCCTGAATCACCGGCGTGGCGACGATGCTGTTTCGGTCGCCTCGACCGCTGCCGCCCCATTTAGACTCCTTCGGATTCAGGTCGAACTTCCAGACGACCTCGCCCGTCTTGGCATCATGCGCGTAGCACCAGCCGTCACCCGCCCCGAAGATCACGAGCGGCCGGCCCTTGATCACGCCGTAGGCCGGCGAACCCCATTGTCCGTGCAGGATGTTCTTGCCGGGATCGGCGCGTCGCCACAGCACCTTGCCGGTCTTCTTGTTGACGGCAATCAGGCTGGGCGCTTCCGGGCTGGGGACCTTCTTGTGGCTCTCGTCTACCCCGTTGGACGTCGAGACGAAGATCATATCGCCCGCGCCGACCGGCGAGCACGTGGCCAGGTTGTGCGGGAAGACCTTCAGATCCTCGAACATGTCGAGGATCCAGATGAAGTCGGCGTCCTGTTTGTCGGCATGCTTCTCGTTCTGGAACGGTCCGTCATTCTTGCCGTCGAGAAAACCGTCCACATCCGCGCAGACGAGTTCGCACCGGTTGCTGACGTAGTACAGCCGGTCGTCGTCCACCCACGGTGCGGAGGGAATCCCCTGTTCAGGCCAGTCGTTCACCTGGCCGGACGGCAATTTGTCGTGCGTGGCCTGCCACAGGAATCGGCCCGTTGATTCGTCAAGACAGGCCATCACGCCCTTGTCGCCGTTGATGCCCTTGCGAAGCTTGGCCTTGTTGTTTGTGCCGATGAAGATCCTGCCGCCAGCGATCACGGGGGCGCCGTAGGTCGGTGAACCCAGCTTGACGACCCACTTGACGTTTTCCTTCTTCTTTAGATCCCATTTTGCGGAGATGCCGGTCTCGCCCGAGACCATGTTGCGATCCGGCGAGCCGCCCAACATCGGCCAGTCGCCCGTCTGCGCTTGCGCGGGGTCCTGCGCCGAACCCACAATCGCGGACATTGCCAGACTAACCAGTGCCATCAGGATCATCATGCACGCTGTTCGTGAGTTGGCAATTAGTTCCAACTCGTGTCAAGTACTGGTGCCGGTTTGCACATGCATCAGAGCCGACTCGTGTCGAGCCGTACGCGTCTAGCGGGGTGGCATGGGTTAACGGAGCCGCCAGCGGCGGCGGAGTTTACCCGTGGGCATCCACTCCAGTCGATTCCCACGGGTAATGAACGCCCCGCCATTGCAGGGCATGTCGTTCGTTACCCATGCCACGCCACCTGAACGCCAAACACGAACGTCGGGCCGGTCCGGGGCGACACGCCCCGGCTCTGTTGGCACGCCGCGCTGACAGATCAAAACTTGTTGGCGGCCGCGCTCAGGTCCAGGGCCATGATCTGCTTGCGGTCGCGCAGGTACAGCTTCGTGCCGACCAGCGTCGGCGCGGTCCAGGCGATGCGTTTGCACATTTCGACCTTGGAATGGATCTTGATTTTCTCGTGACCGGGCGTGGTCAAAGCGAGGTTTCCATCCTCGTCGAGGATGATCAGTTTGCCGTCCCCATACACAAAGGTGGCCTTCGAGAAGCCGCGCTTCCTCCACAACACCTTGCCGGTCGTCGCATCCAGCGCCACCAGGAATGCCGGCCCGAAATCTCCCGACGAACCCAGGATGACATCGCCCAATCGAATGGCGTTGCCGTGATGGATTCGCAGCTTCTTGGTCTTCCAGATTTCCTCGGCCACAGTCTTGCCGTCTTCGCGTGTCAGCTTGATCGACCTGGCCGCGCCCTTGCCGTAGGCCGACGAGATGAAGATCGTGTTGTCCTTGCCCCATACCGGCGTACTGAGATTGGAGTCGGCGGCGAACTCATACTTCCAAAGCAACTCGCCCGTGCTCGGATTGAGGCCCGCCACACGTTCGCCGTCGAGAATGAGCAACTGCTCCTCGCCCTCGAAGTCGATCAGTTGCGGTGTGGCATAGCCCGGCGTGAGCCCCTTGTTCTTCCACACGACGGAGCCGTCCTTCTTGTCGAACGCGATGAAGCCGTGTCCTTTTCCGCCGACGTTGAGGATGATGCTGTCCTTGTACTCAAACGGGCTGCATCCGAAGCCGTAGCGCATCGGGGGTGCGTCGTATTCCTCGCGCAGATCGTGCCCCCATATCTTTTTGCCCGTCTTCTTGTCGAGGCAGACAAACTCGACCATCGCGCCGACCGTATAAATCCGATCGCCGGTGATCAGTGGTGACGAGTTCGGCCCTGGTCCGTACTCGACGCTCATGTCCTTCTGCCAGGTCGCGGGGTACTCGTATTCCCAGATCGTCTTGCCGGTGGCGGCGTCCAACGCGACCACGAGCTCCGAGCCTTTCTTACGTTCGGCGTCCTTGTCGACCTCGCCCGCGTCGTCATCGTCACCATCCTTGTCCGAACCGCCGGCATCCTCGGCAGGCTTGGCATCTTCGCCTTCCTCGACGTCCTTGGCAGACTTGGCCTCCTCGTCGCCCTTCTTCGTCGCCGCCTTGTCGTCGGAGCCCTCCGTGCCCGGTCGCCAACACATGGTATAAAGGACGCCGTCCTCAACGGCGATGGAGGAATAGCCGTCGCCGAGGTCTCGGCACCACAGCTTTTTCGGGCCGGCTTCCGGCCACTTCTCCGCCAGGTCCGACGTGGCCACACGGGAGTCGCCCCGCGGTCCGCCCCATTTGCACCAGGTCTTGTCCGGTGTCGCTCCCGCCAGATCATCCTCGAGCGCCTTAATGTCGCCGGATTCTTCC
>JAUVGW010000368.1 GCA_030593565.1 Phycisphaerae bacterium
GGATGAATATGGCGGAACCGAAGGGCTCGTGACGATCGAGGACGTCCTCGAGGAGTTGGTTGGCGAGATCACCGACGAGCATGAGGAACCGCCGGCGCCTCCGATCAAGCGGCTTGACGATGCGACGGCCGAATTCGACGCACGCGTGCGCGTCGAGGAAGTAAACGAGGAGTTGGAGACCAGCTTGCCGGAGAATGACGACTACGACACGATCGGCGGCTACGTATTCAGCGTGCTCGGTCACATTCCCGCGGCCGGCGAGGAGTTCGTGTCGGACTACGTCAAGGTTGAAATCTTGGAAGCCGAGGAGCGCAGCATCAGCCGGTTGCGGATTCACGTCCTGACACCCACGGAAGGCGACTAGTTTCCGTGACGTTAATTAAGGACAGCGCGATCGTCCTGCGACGTCTCGACTACAGCGAGACGTCACAGGTCTTGTCGATGTTCACGCGGGAACATGGACAACAGAGGCTGATCGCCAAGGGCGTCAAGCGTTCGACGAAGACGCGTGTGGCGGTGGGCATCGACCTGCTCGAATTGGGGCGAGTGGTCTTCTCGATACGGCCGGGGAAGGAAGACAACCTGGCGACGCTGACGGAATGGCGTCAGGAAGACAACTTCGCCTATCTGCGGCGCGACCTGTCCCGTTGCTACGCCGCCCAATATGCCGCGGAAGTCACATCGCATCTGACCGAGACGCACGATCCGCACCCCGGACTGTTTGACGGGCTTCGAGACATGTTGCTGGCATTGAAGGAGCAAGACGCACTGCCGACACTGGCGACCTTCTTGTGGGTCATGTTGACCGAGATTGGACTGCGGCCGGACATGTCGCGGTGTATGAGCTGCAATCGATCCGTTTCCGCCGGCGACGCATTGTATTTCAGTGCGCGCCAGGGCGGCACGATCTGCCGCGACTGTGAGCCCGCGGTCGTGGAGAAGCGGCGCATCGCCGACGGTGTCGCGCAGGTCCTGGCGACGAAGGCATGGCACAAAACGGCCTTGGTCGGGCCGGTGTTCGATCTGCTCGACTATCACATCACGGAAATCATGGCGCGGCGCCCGCGGTTGTCGAAGATATTGCGAGCGGTGATCGATCAGCACGCCTGATGGTCTCGCGCGAAGACATCCGCTGCGCGGCGCCCCCCCCACCCATTCTTTCAGAAAGGACGAGGCACCCAACCGCCGGAGACCGTTGGTTTTCAACGTCCAACACGGGGGTCGGACGCTACGATTATCTTGAATCTACCAAGAACGATGGAGAGCAGGGGGAGTGGCCTATCTCCCGGCGCGGGTTCGTCGTTGGCCGGCGGGTTTGATGTCGAATAGGGCGGAGACGCTCGTTCGGCGGTGGATGCTGCGAATCGCCTTGGCGAACAACGGGGCGGCCGAGACGATCTTGACCTTTTTCGGCAGCGGTTCAAAACGGTATTCGATGGAATCCGTGATGACCATCTGCTTGATGGGGCTCGCTTGCAGACGGTCCGCCGAGCCTTTCGTGAAGACGCCGTGTGCGACGGCGGCGTAGACGTCCTTGGCACCTTCCTTTTTAAGCCTTTCGGCGGCGGCGATGAGGGTGCCGCCGGTGATCGTGAAATCGTCCACGATGAGCGCGTTCTTGCCACTGACGTGGCCGATGATCCTGTTCACGACGGCCCGTTCACGATGGTCCGTGCGCGATTTCTCGGCGATGACGGTCTTTGCGCCGAGGGCCTTGGCGTAGCCGTTGGCCATTGGCGTGGCGCCGGCGTCCGGCGCGACGATGACCCATTTGTTGTCGGCCTTGACCTTCCTGGCGAAGTGCGGGGCAATCACCGGCAAGGCGTAAAGGTGATCGACGGGGACGCGGAAGAAGCCTTGGATTTGGGGGGCGTGGAGGTCCATGGTGACGATGCGGTCCACGCCGGCGGCTTCGAGACAGTCGGCGCAGACACGGGCGCGAATGGAGACGCGCGGTTCGTCCTTCTTGTCGCCCTTTCCGTAGCTGAAGAACGGAATGACAGCAGTGACGCTATTGGCCGAAGCCCGCTTGCAGGCATCGATGTAGAACAGGATTTCCATGAAATGATCGTTGACGGGATAGCAAAGGGACTGGACGAAGAAGACATCCTTGCCGCGTATGTTTTGGCCGACGCGGACGAAGGTGTTACCTTCGGAGAAATGCCTGGCGTCGCACTTGCCGGGTTTCACGCCGAGTTGTCGGCAGATGTCGGCGGTGAGTTTTCGGGTGCCTGATCCGGCGAAGATGAGCAGCTTGTTGTCTTGTGGCATCGTCGGCTCCTTCCGTGGGTGCTACACGGCATCTATGATAGCGGGGCGCCGGCAAGGCACCAACTGTTTTGCACGGGGGTTGCGCCGTGGCGCCTGTGGTTCGCCGTATCGCGCAGGAGTCCCCGTGCCGAGTCACGGATGAACAGAACCAGCTTCGTGATGCTCCGCGTTTAGCATTTTGCGCCGGTACTCCCCGGGGGTGATGCCGACCTGGACGTGGAAAACATGACTGAACCAATCAGCATTGGCGTGGCCGCTCTTGAAGGCGATGCGTTTGATCTGCCAATCGGTCGTGATGAGGAACTTCTTGGCAAGCTCGATGCGGGCGGTGGCGATGTGGCGGCTCATTCGTCGACCGGTCTGTTGCGCGAAAAGATGAGCCAAGTAGCTCGCATTGATGTTCAGTGACCGGGCGGTACCGGCGACGGTCAGCGTGGAGTCGGTAAAGTTTCGCTTGATGTGCTCCAAGGCCCTGATGACCTGCGGATGAAGCGAGTGGGCTTCGCGAGAATCGTGGATTACGGCCTTGGATGTGTCGTTCCCCCCGGCACGTGGGCCGGGTGTCTTCGTCCACCGGGAGAGAAGCTCGGTTTCGGAGGCGAGGAAGTTCTCCGCGAGGATATCGAGGAGTTCTGCGTTGCGCTCGAACGTGTCGTCAGACACGTCGCTGGGGCAGACGAGCTTCAGGATTGCGAGACAGTGGTCGTGCCAAGTGACGGGAACGACCGCGCATGCGCGGCCGAATGGGCAGCGGTGCCAGTGTGATTGTGGTCGGCATTTTAATTCGTCGAGATGAGATCGACAGGCTTGTTGGCAGACGTCGGAATCCCAGTGGTCGGCGCATTCTGGATGCGGCGGCACCGCACCAATTTTTCGCCCTGATTTATCCGGATTTATGAGCGCCGCAACGATAACCGTCATCCCGCTGATTCGTGTGAAGCGATCGACGACGGAGGCGGACAGTTGGGAGGCGAACGCACACTGATCCGAGCGAGCGAGACACACGGCATCCCCATGTGAGCTGTTGATGGGTTTGAATCTGTTAGGGTCGTTCATGGTTCCATTCCTGACCCCGCGATGACAAACAGCCGAGCCACAATCATCCAGCTTAGCATATTCTCGGCTGACTTCCAAGAATCATGGGGTACGGCATCGAGTGCAGCGTGTGGCAGCCGCGGCGTAGGAGCCCGGGGGTGTGGAGTTGCGTCGAAGGATGCCTTATAATCATCCCATCGGCGCACGGCCGATGTTGCAGTTTCGATGAGAAACGAGGATTCCCCGGATTCATCTAGTCAGGAAGGGAGAACACGAATGGCTTCTCGGTTTTGTGCAAGTGTCGTGATGTTGGTGCTGTTGTGTGGGGTCGTTTCGACGGCCTGGGCCGAAAGCCACCTGATGCGGGCGGCGGATATCCACCGTGACAATGTCGTATTCACCTACGAGGGGGACCTGTGGGTCGCCCCGACGGCCGGCGGTGACGCGCGGCGGATCACGAACGATGTGGGATCCGAGCGCTACGCGAAGTTCAGCCCCGACGGTTCACGGATCGCGTTCACGGCGAGCTATGACGGTGGGACCGATGTGTATGTGATGGATGCCCGGGGGGGTGTGCCTGAGCGCCTGACCTATCACCCGGCGGCCGATTCCGTGTTGGATTGGTATCCGGACGGCAAGTCGATCCTGTTCCGATCGCGCCGCGTGTATCCGCGACGTGCCGAACAGATTTACCGAATCTCGGTTGACGGTGGGATGCCGGAACGGTTGCCCGTGGATCGGGCGGGTCTGACCGCGCTGTCCCCCGACGCAACTCAGATTGCGTATAACCGGATGAGCCGCGAGACGCGCACCTGGAAGCGACACCAGGGCGGCACGGCACAAGACATCTGGCTGGGGAGTTTGGACAAGGGTGATTTTCACCGGATCACGAAATGGCCCGGCTCGGACAACTTCCCGATGTGGTCGGGCGATGCGATCTATTTCAACTCGGATCGCAAGTATGGCACGTTGAACATCTACATGTATGACCTGGGCAGCGGCGAGATCACGCCGGTGACCGAGTATCGGGACTATGACGTGAAGTATCCGTCCTTGGGTCCGGGCGAGATCATTTATCAGTATGCCGAGTCGCTGCATGTGTTGGATCTGGCGACGGGACAGACGCGGAAGCTCGATATCGACATACCGAGCGATCTGCGGCGGATGCGGCCGGTTTATGTGAGCGCGACGGCGAACAAGGGGTCGTTCGGGTTGTCGCCGACCGGTAAGCGCATGTTGCTGGAGTCACGCGGCGAGATCATCAACGTGCCTGTCGAGGATGGCGAGGCGATCAACCTGACGCAGACATCGGGCAGTCGGGAGAAGAACGCGGCGTGGTCGCCGGATGGGCGTTGGGTCGCGTTTATCTCGGACAAGACGGGCTCGGAGGAAGTATACCTCGTCGACCAGAAAGGCGAGCGGCCGTGGAAGCAACTGACGCGCGGCGGAAAGGGTTTTCGGCGGCAACTCGTGTGGTCGCCGGACAGTAAGTGGCTGATGTTTTCCGATAAGGAGATGCGGCTGAACCTGGCGAACGCCGAGACGGGGGAAATTACCGTTATAGCTCGCGGCGAGTACGACGGCGGATGGGAGCGGTGGGGCATTCGAGATTACGCCTGGTCGCCCGACAGTGCGTGGATTGCCTACGCCAAGCTGGAGGAGAATCTGAACCAGTCGGTTTTTCTGTACTCGCTGGCTGACAAGAAGAACCACCGCGTGACGAGCGACATGACCCAGGATTCGGATCCGTCGTTTGATCCGGCGGGG
>JAUVGW010000411.1 GCA_030593565.1 Phycisphaerae bacterium
TGATCTTGGCGAAGACATTGGCACGTTCGGGATACCGTTTCATCACCTTCCCATATCGCCCGAGACGAAGGCCTCGCAGGAGAAGAAAGCGCTGGCGCTCCTCAAGGCGGCCGATGTGGATTTCATCGTCCTCGCGCGGTACATGCAAATCCTGTCCCCCGCGTTCGTCGCCGAGTATCCGGAGCGCATCATCAATATCCATCATAGCTTCTTGCCCGCCTTTGCCGGACCGCGGCCATATCAGAAGGCGTTTGAGCGCGGCGTGAAGATCATTGGGACGACAAGCCACTACGTGACGTCGGATCTGGACGAGGGCCCGATCATTGCACAATCTACGCTCCCGATCGATCACCGTGACACGATCGGCGACTTGATCCGCAAGGGGCGGGACCTCGAGCGCGTGGTCCTGGCGCAGGCAGTGCGGTATCACGTTGAGGACAAGATTCTGACGAGCCGGAACAAGACTGTTGTATTCTATTGAGGCTTGGCGCGGCCGACGGGGAGGATTGGGGACCAGGGGATTGGGGGACTCGGGGAACGGGGGGCCAAGCGTTCAACGAGTGCAACCCTGGCTACGGGCGTTGATACGGCCAGAATACGAAATCGCCGCCGTTGTCGGACTCGCCCCACTTGGGGTCATGTCGGCCACCATCGTCCTTGCCGTCATATCCGACTGAGTAGAGGAGGGGCTGGCCGTCTTTGAGTTCGTACTTGAAGGATTTGCCCGTGAAAGGGTCCCTGCGGAGGGTCTTGAGGGCCTTGAAGCCGAGCTTTTTATCGATCTTCTTGAGTGATTCGGGCCATTTGCCGTGCTTGGCGTAGTGAGCGTGGAGGGCGAGGGTGAGGAGGGTGCCTCTGCGGTGTGACTCCGTCATGACTGCACGCTCGTAAGATCCTGATAGGTCGGAAAGAAGCATCTCCACATAGACGTTTACCTGGTATCGCTGCTTTGCGTCCTTCGCGATCCGGGAGAGTTCGGTGGACTTGCGCAGACGTGGTGATCCTGCGACAGCCTGGCGAAGATCCGTGAAGTGCTGATCCAGGGCGGCAGTGGCTTCGCGCGGATCGGATGTCGCGGCGAGCTTGGCGATTCTGGCTCCGTCGTCAACAAGATCGGTTTCGGCCATGCCTTTCCAGTGTTCAGCGTTGTATTTCCCGTCCGGGCACATGTTTTGCAGGACGTCCAACTGGTAGGCCCATTCGACCTGTATGATCAGATCCCAGTCGGGTGATCGTGGGTCGTACTTGTGGATGCGCCGATACACGGATGCCGCGTTCTCCGGCTTGATAATCCCATGCTCCAGAGCACTCGCGAGACTATCGTAAACCATCGGGCGCGCGATGATTCCAACCATGTTGCCGATCAACTGTCCTGTTTGCTGCAGGTGCTCCGCCAGGCGCAGAACATTCTTATGGGCGTGGGTCAGTGCATTGGCTTGCTGATCCTGCTTCATCCAGGCACGTGCGATGAGTGCCCGACTGGCACGCCCAGTGCCCAAAAATATGGGGTGTGGCATTGTCCCCGTCCATCCTTTGCGCACTGGTAGCCAGAAGTCCTTCCGCTTGACTGCTTGGTCGAGGATGTCGAGATAGGGGGAGCACGTTTTTATGTAGGCGGCGAGTTCGGGGTAGTCTTCGGCTTTCCACACCCTGTAGTGATACTTGTCGAACTGTTCCCTTACCACCCCCTCAAAGCCCGGCATCCCGCCGGAAGGTGACCCGGGATACAATCCTTCGTACGGGTCAGGCGACAACTCGGCTTTGCCCCTGCTGACGAGATCATTGACCCAGGCAGCGTAGTCCACGTGTTTTTCGAATGTCAGCTGTGGTGGTCTTTCGGGGTTGTCGGAGATGGTCGGGAGGAGGAGGGCAACCGTCATGGCTGTGGCGAGAGTCATATCTTGACCTTTCCAACGTGTGTGCAGTGACGCCGACTTCCGCCCATTGTACCCGATGTCTCGTGAAGATTCCACGTGTGAGCCATCCCCCGCTCGAATGGGGCGATGCGGGGCGGATGGGCGATGATATACTGCGGCATCGCAACGGGTTTGGCTGACTTGGCGGGTGTGCGGAATGTCAGACGAGGGTCACGGTAGCGGGGAGGTGGTTGCCGATGGCGGCGCGCCGGCCATCGGGGGGGCTGCGCGGGGCGGCCAGGCGGGAGTCATCCTGTGGGTGTCGGTTTTCGTGGCGTTGGTCGTGGTCGTCGTGCATTGGCCGGTGCTGTCGTCCCAGGCGGTGTCGTTGGATGACGAGATTTTTCTCGACCAGGATGTCGCGATTGGGAATCCGGGCCTGGCGTCGGTGGGGAAGGTGTTTCGGGAAGTCCTGGAGCCGACGGGCGTGGGCGGGTATGCGCAACCGGTGGCGAAGATTTCGCTTATGGCGGACGTCGCGTTGGGGGGGACGTACGATCGGTTGGAGGCGTTCCATCGAACGAATCTTCTGCTGCACGTGATGAACACGGTGCTGGTGGTCGTGCTTGTCTATCGGCTGTTCGGTCATGCCGTGGCGGCGGCCCTGTGCGGGTTGTTGTTCGGGGTCCATCCGCTGACGGTCGAGGTCGTGGCGTGGGTGGCGCAGCGGAAGGCGATTTTGGCTGCGTCGCTTGGGCTTTGGTCATTGGTTCTATATGTGTGGTATGTCCAGCGGCGTCGCGCGTGGGTGTATATCGCAGCGCTGGCGGCGTATGCGCTGGCGACGATGTCGAAGCCGTCGGCGGTGCCGATCGCAGGGCTGCTGCTGGTGCTGGATTGGTGGCCGCTCGGGCGGTTTGGGGGGGGACACTGGCGGGAGGTGGGGGCGACGCCTTGCGCATCTGTCACTGGTGGGCCTGGATGGCGGCGCTTGCTGGTTGAGAAGGTGCCGTTCTTCGCGGTTGCGTTTGTCGCGTCGGTGGTGATTCTTCAATCGAACGTTTCGACCGTGGGCCTGGAACTGCCGACGGAGAATCCCGTGTTGAATGTGCCGCTGATCGTGTGTCACAAGCTGGCGTTTTGCCTTGGCAAGGTCTCTTGGCCGGTGGATTTGTCGTGCTACTACCCGCCGCCGAGGCCGTTGGCGATGTCGAACCCGGATGTGGCGATGGGTGTTGCGGCGATGGTGGTGCTGGCGGTCGCGGTGGTGATGACGACGCGTTGGACGCGCGGGGTCGCGGCGGGCGTCGTGTTCTTCGTGGCGGCGATGTCGCCGATGCTCGGGGCGGTGAGCTATAGTTGGACCTATGTACACGACAACTACATCTACTTTCCGGCGGTGGGGCTGGTGCTAATGCTCGCGTGGGCGGCGCGGCGAGCCATGGCGTCACGATCGCGATGGGGTCGGGCGGCCCGCGTGGTATTGGTCGGGGTCGTTGTGTGTGTAATCGTGACGGAGGCGGTGGCGTCGCGGCGGCAGTTTGTGTACTGGCGGGGCAGGACGGACCTGTATGAACGGATGTTGGTGCTTCGGCCTGACTGCCCGATTCTGCACAGCAATCTTGGGGTGTTGCTGGTCGATAAGGGGGACCTGGACGGGGCGTTGGAACGTTTTGAGGAGGTCGTGCGGCTTGCCCAGGACGATCCGAAGGCCCGCAGCAATTTGGGCAACGTGCTTTACGATCTGGAGCGTTTGGACGATGCGATCGCTCAGTATCGTGAGGCGGTGCGGCTGGACGACCAATACGTTGACGCATGGATCAATCTGGGGGCGGCGCTGACCGAGATCGGGGAGCCGGCGGAGGCGGCCGAGTGTTTTCAGGAGGCGCTGCGGCAGGATGCCGACCATTTGCGGGCCCACTATCGGCTTGGTGACGTTTACGTGCGTCTCCGGCGTTTCGAGAAGGCAGTGTTGCACTATTCGGCGGCACTGCGAGCCGATCCAGCGGACATGGTGACGCGGATGAATCTCGGGATCGCGCTGCGGGAACTGGGTCGGTTTGAGGAGGCGATCGCGGCGCACCGGGCGGTGGCCGACATGGATCCGCAGGATGCCGAGGCCAGGTTTCATTTGGGCCTGGATTACGAGGCGGCAGGAGACACGAAGGCGGCGGTGATGGCCTATCGAGAGGTGGTGGCTGTCGATCCGGCACATGCGCGCGCGGCGGAGCGGATCAAGGCATAGCTGTTGGAAAGTGATGGTGGTGGGGGGGGCTGATTCGTCGCCG
>JAUVGW010000063.1 GCA_030593565.1 Phycisphaerae bacterium
AACCCCGCCGCCAAATCTCGAAACGGCTTGTTCGGCCCGATCGTCTCGTCCTCGTCGTGCGGCCCCGATCCGTGTACCAGCACCACCGCAGGCACGATCGACCGCGTCCGCGGCCGCGTCAACTTGCCTTTCACCGTCCACGGCGCCTCACCGAACTCGACATCCATTTCCATGTAGGCCTCGGCATTGTCATAGCCGGCCGGTTTGAATGCCTTTGCTTGGGCGGGCGCTTCTGCGGGATCCAACCAGAAGCCGCTCACCTTCCCCTCAGAATCCAGCACAATCCGCAGGCTCAGTTGCTTCTTCGCGAACGTCACCGGAATGACGACCGCATCCATCCCACCAGCCTGTGTCATCCGCGGCCGGCCGATAGATGTCACCGCACCCGCCTGGTTGATGACCGATTCCCAAGTCCCCCTCAGCTTCTCCGCCGGCAACACCCTCGCCATGGTCTCGTCATAATATGCCGTCGCCTCGTCGAACTTGCCTTCCGTCAGGCAGCCGAGAAACGCCTGCGCCGTCGCCACGCGATCATCCACCTGACCATACGCGATGGGACCGGCCGCCAGCACCAGCCAGACCGCCAAGACACCCACCCGTCTCCCACTTGAGAACACGCATCCAACCATGATCTTCCCTTTCGTCAGGTGTCGCCCCTATCGAATTCAACCAATGTCTATCAACAGTGTGCTCCTTCACCGGCGGCATTCAACTATAATGCCCCATGTTGTTTATACGCCGTTGAGGAACATCCGTCGCACAGCGCGGCGGAGCCGCAAGTAGCGTCGGCCCCCCGTGGCCGACGTAAAACGCAAAACTCCCCCCGCAGTGTGCGAATCGGCGAAGGTGCACACGAATTCGCCATCGCCGCGCCTATCCTGGATCAACAAACCGGCACGACTGCCGAATCGCCTTCGTCAGCCGGCCGAGATATTCGTCCCGCGAGATTCTCACCGCGCCGAACCGCCGCAGATGATCCGTCATCCACTGTATATCTAACAACGTGAATCCCCGCCCGATTATTCGCTCCACCAGCGCGACTAACGCCACCTTGCTGGCGTCGCGCTCTCGATGAAACATGCTCTCACCGAAAAACGCCCCGCCGATGGCGACACCATACAGGCCGCCCGCCAACTCCTCACCTCGCCACGACTCCACACTGTGCGCCAGCCCGAGTCCGTGCATCGTCGTGTACGCCTCCACGATCTCGGCCGAAATCCAAGTTCCCTCGTCGCGCGCCGCACAAAGCCGAATCACCTTGTCAAACGCCGTATCAACCCGAATCTCGAACCGCCCACTCCGGAAGCTCTGACGCAACGTCTTCGATGCCCGAAAACCATCCAACGGCAGAATCGTCCGAGGATCAGGCGAAAACCACCCGATCTCCCCCTCGACGTCCATCGGGAAATACCCCTGCGTGTACGCCGCCACCAACAATCCCGGCGTCAACTCGGTCACAGACGTTTCCTCCGGCAACTGTCGCGGCGGATATCAGGAATCAAAGCGAGCCGAACCATCCTCAGGAATCCAAGCGAGCCGGGCCGTCCCCGGCCCGGTTCATTCAGGCGGCCGCCCACCAGAAACCACCTGAACCGTTGCGCCTCAATCCGCGTCCCAAGCCGTGACAGAACTCCAGAATACTACGTCGTCAACACCCGGTCCGACAGGCACTGGTAAAGTTTGGGGAGCATCGGCGTCCCGCCGGTACGAAATCCTCGTTTTCAACTTACGTACCGGCCAAAGGCCGATGCTCCCCAATTGAAACTTTACCAGTACCGTCCGACACCCCACGCCTCCACGCCTCGACACGCGTCCTGATCGCGCCGACAATCCGCAACGTCGGTCGCTGGCCGGCAGGAGGTCTTCCATCATGACGCACCGACCGCCATCGATTCGGCTTTCATATCTGCTGGCCGGCCTCCTCGCCGCCTTGGCGCCCGTCGCCGGTTGCGGGCTCGCCGTCCTAACCGTCGAAGATGCCATCACCCAGCCAGGTAAGAAAGCCCGACTCGTCGCCTACGTCGAGCGCGAACCGGTCCTCGGCATGAGACAAGACGTCAAAGACGTCGCCGTCACCTTCCACGTAGACGGAACGCTTATCGGCCAAGACGACACCAACGACGACGGCAAGGCTCGCGACAAATGCCGCGTCCCATCATCGGCAGATCGCTTCGAGGCCCGGGCGGTGTTGGACGGCCACGACCTCCACGCAACCGCCGCCATCTTCCGCTGGGACGACGACCGCACGGCGATCGCCGTGGACATCGACAACACTATCTCCGACACCGAGTACGAGGATCTGATCCTCGAAGACGAGGACGATGACTCCGACCCGCTCAAACGGGCCCGCCGAACACTTCGCACACTGGCTGACGACTACCACATCATCTATCTCACCGCCCGCCCCCGATTCCTGCTCGAAAAGACCCGAGGCTGGCTCGCCGAGCACGACTTCCCGGATGGCCCGGTCCTCACGGCGCCAGGCCTTCGCCAGGCCGTCCGGCCCGAAGCCTTCAAGTGCGAAGCACTCCATGATCTAAGAAAACGCTGGCCAAACCTCCGAATTGGCATCGGCGACCAATCCTCCGACGCCGAGGCCTACGGGTCCAACGACATGCTGTCCTTGATCATCTCCCGCCGACCGCCCCGCACGATCGGCCCCCACGCCGTCATCCTGCGCAATTGGAAGGCTGTGGCTCGCTTCTTTGAAGCAAATCATGAAACGCTCACAGACCCCCAGGAACTGGAAGACGTCATCGAAGGCAAGACCATGTTGCTGCAACCAGTCTCGCCGTGGGAGCCCAAGTAGCGGCGACCGGTGGCGCCAATACTACTGACGATTGTTTTCTTCGTTTCCCGCGAAGGTTTTCTCGCGCCGCGGGTGCAGGCCCCTCACGGCGGATGCATTGGGCTGACCGCCGCGCTATTGCGCCGGCACGAATGCATCCACATCCAGATCCCTCGTAGGACGAGGGAGCCGTAGACCGGACTTGCTATATGGATGGCGTTCGCCATTCACGGTGAATCCGATCTCGTTCTCGTCATCTGTCCGCCGCACGCTCAAACGAAGCCGATGTTCGCCCATGCGAAACGAAGCCGTGGCATCGTTCATGCCGGGCAGGAGCCGAGGGCGTACCAGCAGGCCGTCGTCCGCCGGTCGAACACCGAGCAGATGATGTACAAAGAAGCAGACAATCTCCGCCCACGCCCAGATGATGATGCCCGCTTGCGGGGCGGGCGGCTGCTTGCACGGGCCGATGAACTCGAACCAGCTTCCCGATTTCGATCCCGTCGTCGAGGAAAGCCAATCGAGCACTTTCCAGGTTCGCTCGTATTGCCCGGCTTCCAGCGATGCTCGGGCCACGAAGACCGAGGCGAACGGCCACGGCCCGGGCGAATCCGGCTCCGACGTGATGTTGTAGCGACTGTAACCGCCGCCTTCCCAGTTCTGGTTCCACAATCGGTCGACATCCGTGAGCGTACGGGCGGCCAGCTCGGACGTTGGATCGATGAACTCCAACGCGATCGGAAGGACCACACATGTGTCGGGATTGAGATAGTGCGGACCCGGGCCTGTCACCGGCATCCAGTCGGGCAGTCCGGCGTCGGCCTGCACCTGGACCTGTTCCTGCACGGTACCGTCAACGCGGCGGCGCTTCGTGAAGTGCCCATTCTCAACCAGACGGAAACGCTTGTCTTCCAGCATTGCGTGCTTGAGTCTGCCCGCCTCAACGTCCCATCCTTCGGCCTGCCGCGCCTCGCCGATCAGCCGAGCCAGGTGCGCGGCGGCGGATAGCCCCATCGACACAAAAAGCTGGTAGCACAGTTCCATGCCGTCTTCGATCCCGAAGACGGCGTGGCGCTCCCAGTATTCGCGGCAGTTGCGGAGCAGGCCGGATTCGCTGTGCCGAAACTCGGGCCGAAGCGGAAACTCCGCCAGTGCCGTGATCTTCTTCCAGTGCTCCCGTACAAACTGCACGTCGCCGGTCCAGTCAACGTAGGTCTTGACGGCCAGAATGAGCTGGCCGTTCTGATCGAGTTCGACCTCCTCCGGCGGTCGACAACGACCGGAGTCGACCGTGTCGCCCGCATCGGTGACGAACTCCGTCATCAGGCGATGCAGCATGGCCTTGGACCGTTCGAAATCCCCCAGCATGATCAGCGCGCTCACTACAGCCGCCTGGTCGCGAACCCACTCGAGGTTGTACTGCCAAATGCTCCCGTCCATCTCGCCGTTCGGCCCAAGGACGGACGGAATCGCCCAGCGGGCCGTGGCGAACAGGTGATTCAGCGAGGGCGTATCAAACGCGCATGTCGCCAGACCGGCCCAGTAAACGCGGGCGCCGTCCAGGACAGGTCGTTCGTCGAGCCAAGCTACGCTCGCGATCGGCTTGTCGTCTTGTTCTGACAGTCGATACTTGAGGACCAACCGCAAGGTCTCGCCGGGCGCCACGCTCGCGCTTCGCTCGAGTCGGTCAGCTTCCGATCCCGTCACCACGACGATGTCGGCGGAGGCGCTGCCCGCGTTCCGCACCGTCACCTCGCGAATAAGCATCGGGCTCGTGCGGTCCGGACAGAAGAAACGTTCCTCAACGTGAAAGGCACCGCTTTGCCACGTTGCCAACACGACGGGAACACCGTCGTCATCCGTCCACCGGCACTCGACGGATTCGGCGGACGGCTCGTGAAACTCGCTACCCGAGTGCAACCGAATCATCGTCGTCCGCAGCCCGACGTCATGGTCGAACGTCAAGGCCGCTCGCTTGGGACCGAAGCGACAAGGATGCATCACGAGCAATCCGAGTGCGGTGCCTTCGCCCGACTGATCCCACTGGACCGCGGCCTGGATGTACCCGTTTCCGATGAAGAAATACTCGACGCCCGTCAGCGCCGTCTTGACGTCGGCAGGTCCCCGCTGGGGATCATCCGCATAGAAGTGTTCCTTGACGTCCAAAGCCAACCCTCCTTCCGGGGTGTCCCCCGGCAAGCGTCCATCTTACGCCCGACAGACCGTGTGCAAGTTCAGCGGTGGGCGGGGTACGAGTCAAACTGTGGGGCGACGAGCGTAGCGAGCACTCGTACGTACGACAAGTATGGCGCGAGGCGAGGCTCCAGTGGGTGTAGCGGCCGACGCCCCTGTCGGCCGTACCGATTCGGCGCCTCACGAATCAGCATGGCGGCACCTGATATCGCCCGCGTTGGGCACTCGATCCGAGCCTCAAGCGCAAGCGAGTGGGTCCGAAGATGAACGACCCTCCCGTCAAGGCTCCGCGCCGCCGCTCGGGGCTTCCAGCAACACCCACTGTGATTGTCACGGATCCTTCCGCTCGTTTGTCGAGGCGGGGACGGTTCGGTAAGATCCACGCTGGCAACGCGTCGGGAAACGCCGCATGCTGAGGCGGTGTTGTGCATCGTGGACGCGCGCGGCGCCGTGTGACGGATCGCGCAAGCTCGGCCTCAGTTCAGCCAAATGGAGGATGGCCATGTCCGACCAAGACAGACGGAGGTTCCTAACCCAACTCGGTGCCGCAGCTTTGGCTGGTGGTGCCATGACCACGGTTGCCGCGGGTGCCGAGCCACCCCCTGTCCCACGCAAAAAGGAGATCATCCCGGGAAGCCCATACCCGACTTTCTCGCGGGCCGTTCGCTGCGGTGGGATGGTCTACGTGTCCGGCGTGCTTGGGCAGATTCCCGGCACACGAGATTTGGCCTCACCCGGCTTCAAGGGCCAGGCCCGACAGGCCATGGAGAACCTGAAGGCCTCGGTCGAGGCGGCAGGGTCGAGCATGGACAAGGTGGTCAAGTGTTCGGCCTTCCTGACGGAGTCGTCGGACTTCAAGGAATTCAACGAGATTTACGTCAAGTACTTCCCATCGGAACCGCCGGCCCGTTCTACGGTGATCGTCAAGGCACTCGTCGCTGCCGGTGCGAAGCTGGAAATCGACTGCGTGGCCATCGCCTGAACCCAACGCGCGACCGCGCAGTGCCCGCACCGTTCCAGGACCGGGTGTCGCATGCCAACTGCAACGTTCATCATGGGGCTCGACATCGGCGGCACCAAGACCGCCGTTGTACTCGGGGACTACGGCGGCCGGATACATGATCGCGTAGTGTTCGCCACAAATCCGAGACGCGGCTTCGAGCCCACCTTCGCTGAACTGTGCCGCAACATTGACACCATCCGGACACGGGCGGAGACCCAAGGGAGACCTCCATGCTGCATATCCACATCGATCGGTGGGCCGATGGATCCCGAAAGCGGCGTGATCTACTCCCCACCCAATCTCCCCGGATGGGACAACATCCCGCTCAAGAACATGCTGGCCGAACGCTACGGGCTGCCGACCCATATTGAACACGACGGGACGGCCGGGGCGCTCGCCGAGTGGCGTTTTGGGGCGGCGCGACGCGCGCGGAACATCATCTTCCTCACGATGGGGACAGGTTTCGGCGGCGGTTTGATCCTGAACGGGCAACCGTATCACGGGACATCCAATCTGGCGGGAGAAGTCGGTCACCTCCGCCTGGCGGAAACCGGCCCCACGGCTTATGGCAAGGCTGGGTCATGGGAAGCGTTTTGTTCCGGTACGGGGATTGTTCGCCTGGCTGCACATCTGTTTCCGAATCGCTGGCGCGAAAATGAGATCTCAGTTCGCGAACTGGCGACGTTGGCGACCGATGGTGACGCCGATGCCGGCAAGGTGCTGACAGAAGTAGGCCGGTATCTGGGCCGGGGCTTAGCCGTGCTCGTGGACATTCTCAATCCCGAGATCATCGTCATTGGCTCACTCGCCATCCACCTGGGGAACTTAGTATTGGCGCCGGCCCAAGAGGAGCTTGAGAAAGAAGCCCTTCCAGGTGCCGTGGCGGCCTGCCGCGTGGTCCCCGCTGCACTCGGCGAACACCTCGGTGATGTGGCTTCGTTGTGCGCCGCCATCGCGGCTCGCGACAATCCACCGCGGCGTGAAGCCCATCCGACGGAGGCAACATGAGTGGAAGATCTGACATAGGTGCGTCGATCCAACGGCACCTTACGTCATTGAGGCTCATTGCGGACGAGGCCGACACGATTGATCAGATCGCCAAGGTGTTCCATCGAGCACTCCTCGCCGGCGGCAAGATAATGACCTGCGGCAATGGCGGATCGGCGGCCGAAGCGCTTCATCTGGCAGGAGAGATGATCGGACGTTTTTCTCGGGATCGCGCCCCCATGGCGAGGCTGCCCCTGTGCGCCGATCCAACCGCCATGACCTGCATCGTGAATGACTACGGCAGCGAGGCACTATTCGCGCGGCAGGTCAAGGGGCTTGGCCGGGCAGGAGACGTACTCGTCGTTCTTTCCACAAGCGGTCGAAGCGCAAACATCGTCAGAGTGCTCCAGCAGGCAAGAGACTTGGACATCACGACGATCGGTCTGCTGGGTCGCCCCGGCAGTCCGGCCGAGGCGTTTTGCGATATCTCATTGACGTTTCACATCTCGGATTCACCGCACGTGCAGGAGGCGCACCTCGTGGTGATTCACCTGATCCTCGAATATCTGGACGCCCGCGTCTGAAGGACGATCGCAAAGAAGAGAACAGCCGACGATAGGATTTGAACGCGGTATTCCACGAGGGCGGGGCCAAAATGTCGGCCACTCCCCCTCTTGCCTGCGAGGAGACCGGTCGCGCCGCCCCAGGGCAGGACCGGGATGCCGCACGCGTCCGCCAGGTCACGAATGCACTCCAGGCCGGAGAACCTGATCCGGTGGGCTTCGTCGACGATCAACGGTTGGCGGTCGCGCGTCTTTGCGGTCTCAACCACGAAAAGTGAAATCTCCTGTAATACGCCGCAAGTTTTTGTTCTGTGCGGGCTTTTTCGCTGTTTGGGGGCGGCGGCCTCTCACCGTTTGCAGCAGAAAAGGTAGAGTCGAGATGTGGCGCGGTGGTTTAGGTTGGGCATATCTGTTTCCGGCCCTTTCGGTTGTCGGTGCCTCACTGGCCCAGCCGTACTCCGTTTCCACATCCCGCTCGTCGAACCGGACGTGCGGATTTCCCGCATCCGGCTCTCGTTCGAGGACTCATGCGGGCGCCCACGAGACGATGCGTCGCTGCTGCTCGAGCCGGACCAAGCCAAACACCTCATAGAGATTCTTGGCGGGGAAGCGTGAGGTTCCCCGGCCCGGCACTTTGTGCTTGCGACGCAGCCACTGACGCAGCCGATGTTGGGCATGTCGGTCTATCGCCCCATAGGCCCGGCCGACCGGACCCAGGCAGAAATAGTTCGCCCACCCGATCATCATCCGATTGAGTGTGCGGACCCGATCCTGAACATCGGCGTAGAACCATGGGCGGGCGGTGGCTTCGCTGATCCGGCGACGGATTCGGCGAAGGGCCTTCGACGACGGTTTCATGCCGATGTACGGCTTGCCCGTCCTGAAGGCATAGCATCGTCCAATGGTATATCCCAGGAAGTCGAACGATTCGTCCGGCAGGTAACGGATATGTGTCTTCGCTTCATTCACCGTCAACTTCAACCGTTTCATCATCTGCCGCATGGCGGACATCGCCTTGTCGGCGTTGCCGCGACAGCAGATCACAAGATCATCGGCATAGTTGACGATGCGGGCGTCGAACATGCGTTCATAGCCCAGAACCTTCCATCCCAGCACAAATCGACGCATGTAGAGATTGGACAGCAGCGGAGAGATCGGGGAGCCTTGCGGCGTTCCACGATGTTCATCCTTGTTGCGGGTCGTTCGACGCCTGCGCCCCCGCCCGTCGGTCTCCTCGATCGGCGCTTCGAGCCACATCTTGATCAGATGCAGCATCTGCCGATCGCAGATCCGTCGAGCCACCGACTTCATCAGGTCGGTGTGTGGGATGCTGTCGAAGTAACCACTCAGGTCCGCGTCCACCACCTCACCATGGCCGTGTTCAACGAGTGCTCGGACCGTCTTGACGGCCTCGATTGCACTCTTGCCGTGGCGGTAGGCAAATTGTTCCGGCAGCAGGTCGGCCTCGAAGATTGGATCCAAGACCAGCACCGCCGCCGTCTGCACGACACGATCCTTGACCGTCGGGATGCCCAACGGTCTTTGCTTGCCGTCCGGCTTGGGAATCCAAACCCGACGGACAGCCTGCGGACGATACGTCTTCGTCCTGAGTTCCTGCGTTAGTTCGCCCAGCCATCGCGCCAGGTCATACGATTCGATCTCCTCGAAGGTCTGACCGTCCACACCCGCCGCACCGCCGTTGGCTCGGCAGCATCGATAGGCAAAGGCCAGAATGTCCTCGCGGTACACCTTGTCGTACAACTGGTGAAATCGACAGTCGGGCGACCTCTTCGCTTTGGCATGCAACGCCGCCTGTAGCTTTCGAACCTTTGGGGGAGTTACCAGGCTCACACCAATCTCCTGTTCTCGCTTCGTCTTGCGTTGACCTCGAACCAAGGCCCCTTCGCTCGGCCGGCATTACCCGGCTTCATCGCTACTACGGACCTCTCCGCCACCCGGCACGGCCGAATTCCGTCCCTCGCGGGCCATCCGTTGGCGGTCACGCACCGCCACCGTGTCGGGCTTGGCGTGCTGTGGCAGGCAGGCCGCGCACGAGTCACGCACTCGTCAGGCACAGGGCATCGCTGCTGGCGAGTCGTGTGTCAGAATTCATGTATGGAGCCGTTGCAGTGACGGCCATGACGTGGCGCCTCGGTGTATGGGCGCTGCTTTCAATCGCGTAACTGATAGGAGAAAAACAATGTCAAAAAGTACTCAACTCGATTCGAACACGCCGCACGGCGCGGCACCAGTGGGTCTTCGGGATTTCGACGATGCCTACGGTCGCGTCGAGCCCGCGGACAACAATGAGGTCCCTGACGGCAAGTACCACGTCCGTATCCAGGAGGCGACGCTCGATCACAGCCAGAAAGGCAACCCCATGGTCACCTTCGACATGGTCGTGCTCTCCGGTCCGCATGCTGATCGGCACATCTTCAAGAACGTCGTCATCACGCACGCATCCCTGGAGTTCGTCAAGCGCGACCTGCAGGCGTTGGGCCTTGACATGTCGCGATTAAGCGAACTGCCCGAATACCTCAAGGACCTCGAGGATGTCGTGTTGAAGATCACGAAGCGCACGAAAGGTAAGTACGCAAACGTACACTTCAACAAACGCATCCAGCGCCCAACAAACGATCGCGAAAATGCAGAAGAGTCGCCTTTCTGACGCATGCCGCATCGCGGAACGGATCGACCGCGCGGCCGGGGCTGGACGGCGTCATTCCGCAGGCCTGGCGCTCGTACGCTCGCGCTGCTTGAGGGCTTGGTGCATCGCAACACCTCGGCTGCGTGGTCTTGTGCGGTAACGCCCTCCGTCATCCTCTCGTGGTGACAGAGGGTGTTTTCTTCATCGCTGTGCAACCTTGTGGACTGGCGGCAGGCCCCCGGCCAGCAGGATTCGAACGCGATAAGCGAAAGCGATGTCATGCCGGCTCCTTCGCGCCGACCGAACCCGATTCACGCATTTGCGAGAGCGGTCAGCGTGCCGTCATCTTGAACGGCAACGACTACGCGAGAATAGAGGAGCAACGGCGAACAATGGCGCGGCGAGCGTTGCGAGCAATGATGGAGACGAATCGAGGAATAGGCCACCAGAAAGTGCAGAAGTGCAGGCGAGGATGAGATGATCACGATCACAGGCTACCAGGAACTGGCGAAGTTTGTCCGGGCTTTCGCGGATGGCCACATCAACATGCTCGTCATCTGCTCCCGCGGCGGTCTGGGCAAGAGCAAGGAAGTCCGCGTAACGCTGGACGGCCAGGACATCGTCCGCATCGGCGGCCACGTCACGCCGTTGAAGCTGTACAAGCTTCTCTACAACGGCATCGACAAGCCAGTCGTGTTTGAGGAGATCGACGGCCTTCTTGCCAACCCGCAGCACGTGGGACTTCTCAAACAGCTCTGTGAGACCCGGGAGGAGAAGCGCATCATGTGGGCTTCGGCAGATCGCCGGGCGCTTGAGATTGACGGCGGCGCTGGCCATTTCCACACGAAGAGTCATGTGTTGATGCTCTGCAATTCGTTCGCCGTCCTCAACGCGAATATCGCGGCGCTTGAGACCAGGGCATTGTCCGTGGAATTCGTCCCCTCGACATCGGAGATCGTCGCCCACATCAAGACCTTTGCACCAGACGAGGAAATCACTGCGTTCCTCAATCGATTCGGCGAGTGCATTCCCGATCTCAGCCTCCGAACCTACGTCCACCTAGCCAACCTCAAGCAGGCCGGCATGCCCTGGCAGAAGTATGCACTGAACGAGAGCACCATTTCGTCGAAGGTGTTAGAAATCGCAAGCCTCTTGGGCGCGTACGACAACGACATCGAGCGAGTCAACCACTATTCGGGCAGCCGGCGTGATTTCTACACCTGGAAGCCGCAGGCCGTTGAGCACGCGCAGCGGCGGTCGCAACTCGCAATCCTGCGCGAAGACGAGGAGGAGGCTGAGGATGATCGGCGCCATTCGGCATGACGTACGGGGCCTCCCGTCGATAACGGGCTCGGGGATGTCTGCCACGCACACATCGTGCATGTTTATTCCTTTCACTTTTGCACTCGATGGCGTGAAGCAGCACCAGATGGACCCCTGAAGCCAACCCCCGCCATGGGCCGCCGCGATGATGCCACGCCGTCGCGGCGAAGAGAAGAACCAGTCATCCCATGACCTGTCGCCGAGGCATGATCACGCGATTTCCCACAGCCTCCAAGAATCACCGCCACGTCAGGCTGAAGGCATCGGTGAGCGTGGGGGATGGACTATTGTCTATGCAGGGGACGGTGGAAGCGTGCAGGAAGGCGGTGGAGCTTGAACCCCGAGGACTCAAACGTGCGAGTCGACGGCAAACTGCTTACACCTACAGAGGCCGCTCAGCAGCTACGGGTGACGCCGGAACAGGTGCGGTCGTTGATCCGGCAGGGACAGCTTGCGGCGGTAAACGTCGGCACCGGGGCAAAGCGACCGTTGTACCGAATCACGGCTGAGGCGTTGCGGGAGTTCGTGTCGTGCCGCGGGCGATTAGGACCACTGGCCCGATCGAGGCGTCCTATGCGACGTCCGTCTGTCCGTGATCATTTTCCTGATCTGAAGTAGCAGCTTCTCCAAGCAGCTTGGCCCTTGCTTTCATCACGGCCGCGTCCACCGCGGCATCCGGCGTGTGCGTGTAGGTCACTTGCTGTTGGAGTTGGCTGTGCCGCATGAACCGCCTCTGCACGTGCGGATTGGCTACGAGCGAGATTGCTGTCGAGGCACAGTGCCTTAGCCTGTAGAAACCGTAGCAAGGCACATCCGCCTTCGCACACAGCTTGCGGAATTGCTCGGCGACCGCATCCCGGCTCCAGGGTCGCCAAGTACTTGGTAATAAATACGTGACCTCCATCCGATCGGCTCCAACCCCGCTTGGCCCTCTGTGCAATCAGCTCGTTTCGATGCAGCCCCAGGTCATCGATCGCCTGGAGTGTCTCGGGCCACAACGCGAAAGTCTGGCAAACACCGGTCTTGCTTCGCGGTAGGGTCGCACGGCCAGCACAGAAGTCTGTCCATTCTACGTCGTGGATATCCTTTGGGCCGAAACCACAGTTGATGCCGAGGAGTACCATCAACTTTATCTGAATGTCAGCACGCGTCAGAAGCTTGCCGAGCTGATTTTCCGTGTAGAGCTTCTTATTGCCGCGAGTGAAACTGTGCTTCGGATCGTTCCTCACGCGCCTGAGCTTGGGAGCGTGTTCGATCAGGTCAGCGTCCTCCGCGAAGGCAAACAGTGCCCTCACCGCACTGAGGTAGTGGTTGATGGATTGGACCGAGTAGCCCCGCCGTTTCAGGGATAACTTCCAGGCCGCAAACATCTCGATCGTGAACTCCTTGGCAATCAGACGCGGATGATCCTTAAGGAACCGGGCCAGCCAGTCTTTGTAGCCCCGGAGCGTGTCGGCGGGATTTCGTCAATTGGCTTGCTGGGCCTCCAGGAAGCGATTGGCCAGTTCCTTCCCCAAGATCGCGGATGGAGCTACCGAGGGCTTTTCGGAAACACCCAGTCCCAAGGCCATTCGGTGATACTTCTCAAGGGCGTTCTCTCGATTCGCACCCAAGTAGATCCGCTTTCCGCTACGGGTCACGTAGTGCTGGCCGGTGGGCCCATGGAAGGAGAGGGGGTTTGATGCGGGTGGCGCGCGCAGAAAAATATGGCATAAAGTTCGCGTCAGGAAAACCGGCACAAAGGCTTGCGGGGCCTAGAGTTAGGGGCGATTCCGGGAGTTGGGCCAATTTGGCATAAAGGGCCGAAAATGGCCGATTCGATGAGGTCATTTGGCACGGGATCACCGGGGTGAGTTCGCCGGGTAAGTCTGTGTGTGGGCGAGACTTGGGGGCCGAATCCAGGGGCCTGTGCCAAATCCGGAGTTCGCTGGCATGCGAACGAACCTGCGAACAGGCTTTCGCTCGAACGGGCTTCGAGCGGCCATCGGGGCGGTGTCGTTGGCTTACCTGTCATAAGCGCCGGGGTCGGAGTCGAACCGCCCCTACCGGCCTGGAAGGCCGGTGTGCACCACCTACACTACCGGCGCATCTTCCCCTTGTAGCATCGCACCCCGCGCTCAGCCAGTGCCGAGTGCGGCAGGGGTGGGTCCCGCAACTCGAAAGCCGGGTCGAGTATCCTCACATACCGAACGCTCGGCACCTTGACCCGCGTGGCCCCCGTGCGGCGGGCAAACTCGACGGTGCTGGCGGCGCCTCCGCACGCCTGTGGGGCGTTCGCCGAGACCGCCAGTCGACGCACCATGCGGCCCGATCGAAGGCGTAGGAACTCGGTCCACTTGATGCCTGACAGGGCGAAGCCGCTTGCTCGGTAGATCGTCCCGTCGCCACACTGGCCGGCGTCGGCAAAACTCAGAATCCACTTGATGTGCGGGGCATGGCGACGGATCAGCCGGCAGGCCATCGCGATCACCCGGCTCTCACCATTGCGCGGCACGTCGGGGGCAAGCACCATCCGATTCAACTCAAGCATGTCATACCAGGGCGTGTCCGGCACAAGTGGGAGCACCCTGGACCGGTCCAGGGGCGGGCCGAACTGCATCGCCCCAACAAGCCGCTCATCGAGGAAGACGCCCAGGTGCAGTTGTGAGTTCCGGCAGAACGACCGCGAATAGTGGTGGCGGCAGACCACGTCAACGGCCTCGCTTCGGTTTACCGGGGCCACTATCAGACGTTTTACGCTGCTCCTTGAGCCAGTCGCGGCAGACCTTCGCGATTGCGTTGCCGTTGCTGTTGGCGTTGACCTTGCTCGTTGCACCCTTGCCCTTGGCGAGCTTGATCGCTCGCTGCACGGTGGCGAGTTGCGTGACGTGCAGCGTGAAGGTGACTTGGCGGTATGGCGGTCGCTCGCCCTTGGGGAGCCGGCCGCACGCTTCCCGCCAGAGCGGTTCTGCGGCTTCCGGATTGAGTTTGCCGTTCTTGGCGAGTTTCGTGGCTTCACTGGGCTCCGCCCTTCGTGGTGTCGTCCGTGACACTGGCCATTGCCTGTCTCGTCGGCCGTCGGTACAAAACTCCTTGAGTACTTGTCCGGCGTGTAAAAGGCATCCGTGGTTGAGACACGGGTGCGTTGCGGGTAGCTCGTCGGCCACCCGCCGCGCCGGGCCTTGCTTTGTTGCTCCCTATGTCATCATGCCGCGTTGATCTCCGTCGTGTTCAAGACTACGAATCCCAGAGCCGCCTCGCTTGGTGAACAACGGAAGCCCGACTCGCACAGGAGCCGGGCGACGAAGGCGGGAGGTTCTCGTCTGAAGTCCATGTCGGGTAGGCGGCTACGGAGGTCGGCCGCTTCAAAGAGTAGCGACATCGCCGCGTCGCCGGCCTGTTCGGTGATCGGCAACGGCGGGCGAAAGCCGCGCCACCAACGAAGGCGGCCGGTCGTGCGGAGGTACATGGCGATTCGGCGGAAGGTGCTCATGCCGATCGCAATGGCTGTCTCCGCCTTCAATCGTTGACGCGCCTGCTCGAACGACTCGCCAAGGCCGAACAGGTGCTTGTCCGAGCCAAGTAACCAGATCGTGACGCCGCGTTCTAGGTTCCCGTTTAGGCGCATGACTGACTCCCTTTGTCTGCTGCCCGTTGCTGCCGTCGTGCTGTTCTCGCCTGCTTGGCCAAGCCGATAAGGAAGCCGGGCTCAACTCGCAACGCGCTTGCGATCTTGCGGAGCGTTGCGTCATCGGGCACATGCTCGTGCATCTCAAGGCCTGCGACGGTCCGCACACAACAACCCGCCCTGGCCGCAAGCTTGGCCTGCGACAGACTCCAATGCCGGCGTAGCGACTGGACGCAGCCGATCAGGTCGATCGGCAAGTCCTTCGCTGGTGGCGCGTCTTCAGGCAGTGCCCGCCGTTCATCGCGGTGAGCGGAGGCGGTTGTCGTCAATAGGCCGACTGCCAGCACCTGGGCTTGTTCGAGCGTCATCACGCAACCCGGCAGCGGGCCGTTCTCTTTCAGACGGCAGAGCGAGAGGAGAATGCACGGCGAATGTACATCGCCGACGCCCGCTAGATCGATCGCGTCCTGCGTCACCGCCGCAATCGTGATCATGCGCGACCTGTTCGTGCCAGGCATACACGCGAAATCAGTCATGCTACCGCCCCCTTGCGCTTCGCCGCCTTGGCGGTTCTGCCCTTTGCGTCCAGGTCGAGCAGCGAAAGTTCTATCCCCTCAAGTCTGGCCTCGTCATGTTGGTCGCCCCCGGCGGGGCGGTGGTAGTACGCAGTGAAGGCCTCCTTTGCCCGCTCGGCGATCGCCGCCGCGTCGTCGGTGCTGAGTGACGCACGTCGATGGAGTAGGGCCAATAGCGAGCGGGAGGTGTCACTGCCGTCACTTTCCAGGGCGGCGCGAAGCGACCACTTGCCTTTCGCGGCCGTCATCACCAGGTCCACGAGACCCTTGTGTTTGACGACGCGCCGCGCGGCGGCTGTCAGCGTATTGGTCTTGCGCTTGACGGCCCGCGGCTGCTCGACGCGATGCTTGGCGACCTTGTGTTTGCCCTCGTAGAAGTCGATGTTCTCAGGGGTACACCAGTCGGCAAACCGCTTCCACCGGCCGAGCCTATTGTTGTTCGGGTCTCTACGGTACGCGGTGATGGAATTGCAGGTTTCTTGCTCGCCGAACTGGAATAGGCCGTCCGACCTCTGACAATTTCGGAGCATCCGCACATAGGCCTTGACGTTGCAG
Source organism: Phycisphaerae bacterium (assembly GCA_030593565.1). GTDB lineage: Bacteria > Planctomycetota > Phycisphaerae > UBA1845 > UTPLA1 > JAFGQA01. The sequence goes on from JAUVGW010000063.1 coordinate 16,242, forward strand.
GCGTCGCCGGGGTTAGCGCGGTAGGCTCCGTCCACCCCGCTGAAGTGTCGGTTCCAGTGTGCGATGACGCGATGGGCGGCGGCTCGCTCGGCGGGAGTGTACGTCTTGGGGATGTAGCCGCGCTTGTACGCTTGCCGGGAGACCTGCCCGCGCTGCGGCGGGAGGGCTCCGGGGAAGAGCGCGCCGAGTTGTTCAGGCTGCTGTCTCACTCGCGGCACTCCGTTGCCGGGCCTCGTCCTGCAATCGTTGGGTCGCCTTCCGAGATCTTCCGATCACGGCTTTGAGAAGCTCGATGCATTCCTTGCAGTCGTCGCTGGTGAGCATCCTGTTCATCGCCCCCCCGTGTGTCGCGTAGTGGCGTTTGCCGAGCCACTTGAGCACGCGGGCCGCCGTGACCGGCGCATCGTCGCCGTTGCGGGGCTTGTCGAGCCGAATGCGCAGTTGGCGGTTTCGCTCGCCGTTCTCGGCGAGTTTGTCCAGCAGCGCTTCCCACATGGACATCTGATCCGGCGTCGGCGGGCGGACAACGTTCTTTGGCGCACGACGCTTGACTTTCTTGAGCCGCTTCTTGTGATAGCCGCGCGGCGGTTTCGAGTAATCGGGGGCGTCGCCCTGTTGCATCGCGTCGATCAGGACCGAGGCTTCCAATGCACTCATCTTCTTGACCGAACCTTGCGGCGTCATCGCCCGAACCGCGTCGATGTCCAGCCCACGCCTGCGGGCGAGGCCGAAGATGAAGGAAGTTTGCTTGGGCGACGGCATCAGACGGTCTCCAACGTGGGCGGCAAGTCGATCAGGCGGTCAATAGCTGTGGCTGGTTGATGATCCGGCGAAGCCGCTTGAGTTCGCGTTCCATCAACGCGTTCCGATTGCCCAACTCCCGAAGCCCCTTCTTCAGTTCGGCGAGTTGCAGTTCGGCCGTCTCGGCGCGGGCCTTCCACTGCTTGATCTGTTCGTCGAGCGGCAAGTGTTCTCGCGGTGCTGAGGGAAGAGCTGCATCGTCGGCGAGCATGGCGGCGGCCTTCTTCCGGGTCCGGCCCGACTGCCAGGACGCAACGCCAGCCGCCAGGTACTGTTTCTCCGCCATGCCGTCTTGGACCGCCTGGATCAATTCCAGGTGGTCGACCCCAACAAGCTGCGCCGGGGCAAACCACTTGTCGAGAAGTCGATCAAGCGGGTCCTTGCCGGTGCATCCCTGGGCGCGACAGTACTTCTGTAGCTGAGTGGTGTGCTGTTGGAGCATCTCCAAGTAGGCGACCGCCATCTGATAGGCGTGTTTCCTGGCCTGCCGCAACTGGACCACGGCGTTGTGTGCGTTGGACTGCAACGCGCCGCCGTGACGCTCGAAGTTGCGGCGGTACTCGTCGAAGGCTGTTTCCTGAGTCATTGTTTTTCTCCAATCTTCCTTGTGTCGCCAACAGAAGGTCCCTTTGGGTCCTATCTGGCTTGGTTTGCGCCAACCGAGAGGTGTGCCACAGCTTCGGCAGACGCAGAACCGGCCTCCGCTCCATCGCCCGTGTCGATACCCTCGCTGGCTTGTGGCCGCCTTGCAGCCCCGACGCCTCCTCCGCAGTGTCGCCAATTCGGAGAGCCTTTCACGGTTGGCCGCACGCCATCGTCTGTCTCGCTCGGGGTGTTTCTCGCGGTACGCCGCACGGCGTAGTCGCTCCCGCTCGCGATTGGCCGCATACCGCTGACGTTGCTGTTCACGGTATTTCTCTCGGTTGGCCGCATACCGCTGACGTTGCTGTTCACTGAGTTTCTCGCGGTTGGCCGCAGAGTAACGTCGAGAGTACTCGCGCTGCCGTTTCCGGAGTTTCTCACGATTGGCCGCACGCCACTGTCGGTGCCGGTCAAGCACTTTTCCGTAGTGAGCTGCATACTTCCGTCGCCCCCTCTCTCGATCGCATTCCAATGTTCGGCTACACACGCCGTACCTGTTGTGACTGAGGATCGGCTCGCCGCAGATCTCGCACTTGCGATCATGTTTGGCTGTTGTCGCACTCATGCTTCTTCTTCAGCTATCATCCAACGCCGCTTATCAGTCGCCGGCGGAAACCCGGCGCGAGGGCGTAGACGAACTCGGTCTTGCCCTTGCCCCTGGCGAACGGCCGCCGGCCGTTATGGACGACGTATCCCTTGCCCATCAGCACGGCGGTGAGCGTCAGGCCTTTGCCGTCTCTTAATGCCCGCTTCGGGTGGTATGGCTTGCCCAGTGCGGCACATATCTCCCGTCGGGTCTTCGGGGCGTATTCGAGCGTGCCGAGTACCTCACGCATGAGCGGCGTGCAGTCGGCCGGCCAGCCTTGACGGCCGGCCTGCTCCCTCCAGCCGAGGACACGCAACTCGCCTAGACTCTTGACGCCGGCGGCCTCGCACTGATCAGCCGCCATCTTGCGCCACTGCCGTCGCTGCCGTTCGCTCTTAGCCTGGCTCGGCAGGCCGAGCCGCCCTCGGCAACGGCTGACCGGGCCGCGACTGCACCCCCACGCATCCGCGATGTCCGGATCAGACCAGCCCTGCGCGTTCTTGGCCCGGACGAATCGCTCAAAGTCATCGCCGAAACTTGCCCGCTTGCCGCAACGATAGCACCCGATCAGGATGGCACGCTGCCGGCAAGCACGCACTGTGCGTCGCAACTTCTC
>JAUVGW010000393.1 GCA_030593565.1 Phycisphaerae bacterium
GAAGGGCCGCCAAACGGCAAGCCATGTTGTGACGTCTGCCTACATCGCTACGTTTCTGAGACACTACATTGGCCCTTCAAACAGCATGATGATCAATGGCGTGGCGGTCCCCCACGGGCGTGAGACCGGCTCGAGACGAGCCGGCTCGCTGGGTCCATGACCGTTGCCGGATTTGATGCTAGGATGCCGCCCGTTGCCCTGTGCGTCAGGAGGCCGGTAAGCGGAATCTTCCGGCATTCGGCAGCGTCGGTTGCGAGCCTACAATCAGTACCCCACGGTGAGGTCAAGATACATGAGCAGACACGACGTCATCACGATCGTCTCCGGTCTTCCCCGTTCAGGCACGTCCATGATGATGGCCATGCTGGACGCCGGCGGCATCGAGCCGGTGATCGACGGCATCCGGAAGGCGGACGACGACAACCCGAAAGGGTACTACGAATTCGAGCGCGTCAAACAACTCAAGAATGACAGCTCCTGGCTGGGCGATGCCACGGGCAAGGTCGTCAAGGTCATCTCACAGTTGCTGCGGGACCTCCCGCCGTCACATCGATACAAGGTTATCTTCATGCGGAGGAACATCGCCGAGATCCTGGCCTCCCAGACGCAGATGCTCGTCCGACGCGGCACGCACGACAAGTCGGTCAGCGACGAGGACATGGGAAGGATGCTGCTGGCACATGCTGCCGACGTCCTCGAGTGGGCCGGCACTCAGGATAACTTTGACGTCATCGAGGCGGCCTACAACGACATCCTCGCGGACGCCGGGCCTCATATCAAACGGATCAACGAATTCCTCGGCGGCGACTTGAACACGGACGCCATGGCCGCGGTCGTCGATCGAGCGCTGTACCGGCAACGGAAATAGGGGGGGTCGTAGTCGCCAAACGGCAAGCCGTGTGGCGAGGTGTCTTGGGCAGCAGTGGCTGCGTGTGTCGTTACATTTGTGGACCGCTCCGCTAGAATGCCGCGGATATGCAGACGGACAGGGTGAAAGATCGCCGTGCGGGGCGGGTGATGGACCTGCGGACGTTGCTCGATCGGGCGGTGGGATCGGGTGTTTCGCCGCCGGAGGCGGCGGGGGTGCAGGTCCGCGACGTGTGCGATGATTCTCGCGTGGCGAGGCCGGGGTCGCTGTTCGTGGCCGTGGCGGGGACGCGGGCGAATGGCGCGGTATTCGCCGACGATGCGGCATCGCGTGGGGCGGTTGCGATCGTGACAGACGGAGAAGTCTCCGTCGGGCGGGGGTTGGCTGTCGTCAAAGTGAAAGATGCGCGGCGAGCGTTGGCTCGCCTTGCGGCCGTTTTCCATGGGTTGGATCGGATTCAGGCCGATGGCGGGCTTTCGGTGACCGGGATCACGGGCACGAACGGTAAGAGCACGGTTGCGTACATGGTTCGCAGTATATTGGGGGCCGCAGGTGAACCGGTGGCGCTGTTGGGGACGATCGAATATGACCTGGTCGGCCGCGCGATGCGAGCTGAACTGACGACGCCTGGGCCGGTGTTGTTGACGCGCCACTTGGTGGAGGCCCACGCGTCGGGCGCGCGGCATGTGGTGATGGAGGTTTCATCGCACAGCCTGGATCAGCGACGGACCGACGGCATTCGCTTTTCGGCGGCGGTTTTTACCAATCTGACGCAGGATCATCTGGACTACCACGAAACGAGGGAGGATTACCTCGAAGCCAAGCGGCGGCTGTTCGCCGATCTGCCGCGCGATGCCGTGGCGGTGGTGAACGGTGACGAACCGGCGAGTGAACGAATCGTAGAAGGATGTCGAGCACGCGTCATCCGGTACGGATTCGGTGATTCGGCCGACGTTCGCGGGCGTGTGTTGGAGGCGGGCCGTGGGGGTAGTCGGTTTGTGGTGAGCTACCGCGGGGAGGACATGGAGGTTCGGACGACGTTGGCGGGGCAGTACAACGTATCGAATGCGCTGGCGGCCGCGTCTGTTGGCTGGGCGATGGCGGTGGAGCCCTCGACGATCGCGCGCGGTCTGTCGGCATTGTCGCGTGTGCCGGGGCGGCTGGAACGGGTCGACTGTGGAACATTGGGATTCGATGTTTTCGTGGATTATGCGCATACGGATGATGCGCTGAAGAACGTGTTGGGTGCAGTTCGGCCGTTGACGCGGGGGGCGCTGTGGTGCGTTTTCGGGTGTGGGGGGGATCGTGACCGGACGAAGCGGCCGTTGATGGCGAAGGCGGTCGCGGCGGGATCGGATCGGTTTGTGGTGACGAGCGACAACCCGCGGACGGAGGACCCGGCGGCAATCATTGCGGACATCGAGGCGGGGTTGACGGGGGCGGATCGGGCTCGATCCGTGACCTTGCCGGACCGTGCGGCGGCGATCGGGCGGGCGATTGACGAGTTGTTGCCGGGCGATACGCTGGTGATTGCAGGTAAGGGACACGAGGACTATCAGATTCTGGGGACGGAGAAGGTACATTTCGACGACGTGGAGACGGCTCGGGAGGCGGTTGAATTGCGAAAGAGTAAAGGCTAAGGAGTCGCGTGCGAATCACGTAAACGGTTGATCCGCCAAACGGCAAGCCAACAGGGGAGCAATTCACAATGAAGATAGGTGCGAGAAGGGATTCTCGCACCAGCGTATAGAGAATGGCGAATAGCGAAGGGGCCGTTTGACCGAGGAGAGGCATTCGCTATTCATATGCGAGGGAGTTGGGTCCACGATGCGTAGTTTGACGCTGGAAGAAGTGGCGGCGGCGATGGGGGGGCGGATCGCGGGACGGCCGGGCATCCCGACGGTCTCGGCGGTCTCGACGGATACGCGCGATCTGGCCGCTGGATCCTTGTTCTTTGCGATCAAGGGGGCGCGGTTCGATGGTCATTCCTTCGTTAACGGGGCGCTTGATTCGGGTGCGGCTGCGGCAGTAGTGAGCGATGTTTCCCGAGTGGATGCCAAGCACCACCAGGGCGGCCGGTTGATCGTGGTTTCGGATGTGGTGGAGGCGCTGGGTCGGTTGGCGGCATGGTACCGGCGCCAGTTCGCGGCGACGGTGGTGGCCGTGGTGGGGAGCAATGGGAAGACGACGACGAAGGACATGATCGCGACGGTTCTGGGGCGGAGCAGGCGGGGTCGGTCCGCGCGGGCGAGCTTTAACAACGAGATCGGTGTGCCGCTGACGTTGTTGTCGGTGGAGCCCTCGGACGAATTCGTGGTGGTCGAGATCGGCACAAATCATCCGGGTGAGGTGGCGGCGTTGGGTCGGATCGCCCGGCCGGATTTCGCGGTGGTCACGAGCATCGGTGAGGAGCATCTGGAGGCGTTCGGTGATTTGGAGGGCGTGGCTCGGGAGGAGTTCTCGATCTTGTCGACCATGCGGGATCGAGCGTTTGCGGCCATAAGCGATCAGGCAGCCGGGTACGCACCTGCCGAAGCGATGAGGGAGCACACGGTTGTGACGTACGGCCTAAGCGAGCGGGCGGACCTGCGGGCGGCTGACGTGGCGGCGGAGGGCGAGGGGCAGCGTTTCAAGGTCAACGGGCGATTTCCATATTGCCTGCCGCTATTGGGTGACCATAACGTGACAAATGCGATGGCGGCGATCGCGATCGGCACGCGCCTGCGACTGACGCACGAGGAGATGGCGGCGGCCCTATTGGAGGTCAGGCTGCCGCCGATGCGGATGGAACGCTCGGAGGCGGGGGGGATCACGTTGATCAACGATGCGTACAACGCCAATCCCAGTAGCGTGCGGGCGGCGTTGGATGTGCTGGATCGGATGTCGGCTGTCGGCCGGAAGGTGTTGGTGTTGGGCGATATGCGGGAACTGGGCGACAATGCCGTTCGCTGCCATCAGGCCGTGGGGCGCGAGGCTGGGCGGTCGACGGCGCACGTGATCATGGCCGTGGGAGCCCACGCGCGGGTGGTCGCGGACGGCGCGACCGGCACGGCGGGCACCGGCAAGCGGATATACTCATATCCGACGATGGATGCACTGGCGGAGAAGTTGACCGGCCTGATCGGCGCGGGCGACGTCGTGTTGTTCAAGGCGTCTCGTGGGGTGGGGCTGGAACGGCTTGTCGAGACGGTGAGGCGGCGGGTGTGTTCGGTTTCGGGCGGAAAACCGGCCTGCAAGCCAGATCCGGCGGTAAGCCGATAAGCAGTAAGGAGTCGCGCAGGGATCGCTTAACCGGTTTATCCGCCAAACGGCAAGCCAGGAGGCGAGCCAAACGCCCCAATCGGTCATGCTATTGGTGCGCGATGCCTTGGCTTGTGTTGTGTTTTGGCCTTCGCGGCAGAACCGGGTCGGGGACGACCCGGCTCACTAGGGTCGGGGACGACCCGGCTTACTGGGGTTGGGGACGACCCGGCTCGCCGGCAGGACTACTAGACTGTGCTGTATCACCTGTTCGAGTATCTGTTGGAAGGTCGTGATTACGCCTATCAGAATCCGTTGTTTCGCGCGACGCTCGCGATTCTGGTAGCGTTCGTGATCGTGTGGGCGCTGGGACCGGTGATGATCCGGTTTTTGACGCGGAAGCGGCTTGGCGACATCCCCGATTTTGATCATGCGGCATTGAATGAC
>JAUVGW010000013.1 GCA_030593565.1 Phycisphaerae bacterium
TTGTAAGGGTAGCGGCATTCAGGAGCCGTACCTCGACACGGTGCTTCGCGAATGAAGGTACAGCCTTGTGTTGTGTTCGTCTTGAGTCGACGTGCTTGTGTGCCACTGCTTCAAGCAGTGTTCTATGAGGGTTGCCGCACATACAGAGGCACTGCTTGAAGCAGTGGCACACCTTGCGTCGACCATGTGCTGAACACATGCACTCGTGAACGTGCCGCCACGGTTGAAAGGTATCAACAGATGGGCAGGATTGCCCATCCTACGGTTGCTGAAGTTTGTGGTTGTTTGTTCCAATGAAGCGCCTGCTGAAACAAGTCTTCGCCGTCCTGTCTATTGCCGTCCTGATCGGCGCCGGCATGGTGATCTGGCATGTCTGGCCGCGCGAGCAGCGTTTCTATAGTGATGCTGACACGATTCAAACGTCGGAGGAGGCCGCCGTTATTCGGGAGATTCTATGGCAGCCGCCGGTGCCGCTGTCGGCTGTCTTGAACACGGCGACGGATGACTACGAGCCGCAGCTCAGTTCGGATGGAGGCGTGTTGTTTTTCGTCCGGGGCAAGGCGGGGCAGAATGCGAATATATACTACTGTCAACGAATGACGGATGGTTGGGGCGAGCCGCAACCGTTGGCGGCGGTGAATACGTCCTATGACGAACTCGGGCCGGAACTGTCCGCAGACGGGAAGACGCTGTACTTCTACAGCGATCGGCTCGGGGGCAACGGCGGTTATGACCTGTGGGTGTCGCGGCTCGGGGACAACGGGTGGCGCGAGCCGACCAATCTCGGGCCGAATGTGAACTCGCCGTTCAATGACTACGGCCCCGCCCTGTCGCCGAATGGCGTGACGTTGTATTTCTCGTCGAACCGCCCGCGGCCGGGCGACGCGAACCTGCCGACGCCGTATGCGTGGTCGGCGACGCTGCGCGAGGAGCGCCATCAGCGGGATTACGATTTGTACATGACGTCGATCACGGACGGCGGCGCGGCCGCCGCGGCGCCGTTGGTCGGCCTGAATACGGAATTCAATGATGGCTCGCCGGCTGTCAGTTCCTATGGCGATTTCCTGTATTTCGCGTCGGATCGGCCGGGCGGATTCGGACGGTTCGACCTGTATCGAAGCCGCAGGCTGCATGGCGAGCATGAACCGGTTTCAAACCTCGGCTCGACGGTCAACACACCAGCGAACGAACTCGATCCCGACTTGAGCCTTGGCGGCTATGCGCTGCATTTCAGTTCCGATCGGGAGGTTGACGAGGGGCGAACCACCGGCGAGACGCCGGTGCCACAGTTTCGGCATAGGCCGGTGGACGGCGACGACAGCCCCGCCGACTACAACCTGTACCATACGACGTCGCGGGAGGTCTTCCGCGAAGTGCGAACGCACCGGGCGTCCATCGACTGGGCGGGGCTGTGGCGGGAAATCGGTCCGAATCTGATGTGGGCGCTGCTCGCGCTGTTACTGACGCTGTTACTACTGGCGCTGCTGCGAGATTTTCGAGAGCGCCGAATGGGCCTGTTGACTCGCTGTCTCCTTGCGTCGCTGTTGGTGCATCTATTGCTACTGTTGTTGATGAACGTCGTGGAGGTGTCCACGGGCATCGCGAATGTCTTGCGAGGTCGTGGGAAGATCCAGGTTGCGCTGTTGTCGAGTGCGTCGGGTGACGAGATTGCTTCCCAGATTCGCGGCGGCTTGACGGAAATCGATATCCCGGCGCCCGTGGATTCGGCTTTGGAGCAGGCGGTTCTGGCGAGCGTGGTCGAGGCCTTCGACGCGGCGACCGAGCTGTACGTCGAGCAGGCGACGGTCGAGCTTGATGAAACACCGGTGGCCGTCGAATCGCCGCGCGATGCGTCGCAACCGGAGAATGAGCCGTTGCGACCGTTGGACGTTGACGCGCGGTCGGCGACGATTAAACCGGCGGCGATGGCGGATGTTGCCGTGCCGACGGAGGCGATGCCGATCGAGGCTGTGGAAAACCACGAGCCGACACGACCAACGGCGGTGGCGAAGCTGTCGAAGAAAGCGCCGGCGTCGGCGATCACGACGACACAGCCCGCGATACCTGTGGTCGATGTCGTGTTGAAACCTGATCGAATGGGCCTAGCAGCAGCCGAACTTGACGATCGGCCGGCATCGACTGATACGCCGCGCGATTCGCCTCGACCGACCAGCGAGCCGTTACGGTCATTGGATGTTAACGTACATCCTGCCGCGATGGCCGCGGCGGCGACGGTGGAACTTGCCATGCCGACGGAATCGGCGCCGATCGAGATTGCCGAGAACCGCGAGCCGACGCCGGTCGTTGCCGCCGCCGCTCCCGGGCCAGTCAGGCTGGCGGCGGATGCGGCGGTCGGACGGCTTGTTGATACGCAGGCTGCGACGGGGCAGGTGCGAATCCGCCCACAGTCCGCGTCGCACGACTGGTCGGAGTCGCCGGTGTCTGATGCTACGGTGCGTCTGGCTGCGGATGCCATGCCTGTCGGGCAGGCAACCGCACCGATTTCCTTGCAGGAAGTCGATGCGTCCCGCCCGCGCCTGGATGATATCGTCATGCCTGTGGTGCCGACGGCGGCACATCTGTGGCACCGGCGTCTCGCCGGTGGTGAAGCGGCAACCGACAGGTCGCCACGGGTATGCGTGGCGCAACTGGACCGCGAACGAGCGGATGTGGCTGTGCCATCGGGAGCCGAGCCAGCATCGTCGACGGATGAACTCGTGTTGCTACGGCCGGCCGGGCGGCCGCAGCTCGGGGCGCAACCGAGCGACGTGCTCGCAGATGCGCCGCCTCCGCGCGACGCGATGACGGCAGCCATCCCGGCGCGATTCGATCGAGCGGGGACGACTTTCGTTGCGATCGGCGACTCTGTCCGACTGGACCTGGGGCTGCCAACGGAGACCGAGCCGCCGGGCAGGCACGAGCTGCCCGGCAACGCCATTGGAACGATTCGCGGTCATATCGTCGACGTGGAATCAGGAGAACCGTTGGCCGAAGTCGCGGTGCGATTGGTGTTGCCGGATGACGACACGGTCTCCGTGACGACGGACGAGGATGGGGCCTACGAGATGATCGTGCCGTCGGTGCCGGAATTCTTCGCGTTGTCCGCGTCGCTTCCGGACTATGTGCCGGACACGGCGAACATCCCGGCGGCGATGCTGTCGGGTAGGCCGTTGACTGTCGATTTCGAGCTTGCCCGGCAGACCGAATGGGTGGTCGCGCTCGAAGATGAACCGGATGTCCACCACCTTGGCAACGATCGGTTTGAGGGGCGAATCAACAGTCAGTTCCAAAAGTCCAGCGAGGGGAAGACCTTCCGCGGCAAGTTCGAAATCACGCTCAGCCAGCTTCCGCCGCATTGCACACGGGCGGAGGTGTGGCTGATGGCCAAGGGGGTGCAGTGCCCGCATCAGATTCGGATCAACGGCCGGCGGCTACGAGGCCGCCTCGACGAGTCTCCCGATGACGGCAGCTTCGGTTCGTTCCAAGCCGAATTCGATCCGTCATGGCTCGAAGCGGGGACGAACACCATCAAAATCCGCGCGGTATCGTGCAGCGGTGATTTGGACGACTTCGAATTCGTAAATGTTCAAGTCAGGTTGTGGCCGTAGTGTCGCCCCCCGCAGCCGACGTCGGGGTGTGTAGGTCCGCTGTCATTCCACGGGACAATCGACGTCTTGGCACGGCCCTGGGACAGCGCGATCGGGCTCTACGTTGACGGGGGCCACCCCAAGTACCGTCTACTTCCGATTCTACTAAATGCTCTGCTCGGGCAACCGAGTACTGGTACACTTTGGGTGCCACTGGCGGCTTGACCGCCAGTGCCGACACTGGCAGCAAGCTGCCAGTGGCACCCGTTGATCAAAGTGAACCACTGCGGGCAACCGCTCAAGAGCTTTGCGAAATCGAAGCGCGCCGTTACGATGAGTGCCACACGGGTGTCTCGCTACGGTTCCTTCACCCACCCCACAGCCCCCTGTGTTCGGCGCGACCCGAAGGAGACAGGACAGGTTCAATCGACATGAGCGCGACATCCGCAGCTTCCCCCAAGGCCCCGTTCCGTCACATCCTTGCCTACACGACGGGCGACGGCGCCAACTCGTTGGTCCTGAACAGCATCTTCGGCTTCTCGATGCTTTATTACACCGAGGCCCTGGGACTGGACTACAAGCTCGCCGGCCTGGCGATGTCGGTTGCAACGTTTTGGGATGCGATTGCCAACCCGGTGATGGGGCACATTACCGACAACACCCGATCGCGCTTCGGCCGCCGCCACCCCTACATGCTCGTGGGCGGCGACATCGAGATGTTCGTGGCGTTGCTGGGCGCGTAGGAGGAGATTGCCCAATGGTCGCGGCAGGTCAACGACTTGGCCGACGTGGCATGTTTCTCGGATACTGGCGGAAAACGCTTGACTCCGAGTTGGCGGCGTGGTATGTTTTAGTTACAAGTCCAACGCTCACATGCGCGTTCGGCGCTGCCCTGGAAGCGGGGCCGTCGGGTTGCCATGCGGTGGACGGCCACGTCGTCTGAGTGTCGTAGGTCCTTTGGTCGGGGGGCGAACAAGGCGGAGGCGGCAAATCATGAAAACGCGCGTATTGGCTTCGTTCGTCGCGGCGCTGTGGGCCGGCGGTGCGCTGGGACAGGTGTCGCCCCCGGCCGTGATCGAGTTGGTGGCTCACGAGGGCGATCCGGCCCCGGGGATGCCCGGTGTCACGCTGCTGTCGGTCATCCACCCGGTGATGGATGCCGCCGGCAATGTGTTGTTCCGGGGCACGCTCGGTGGCCCGGGGATTGACACGAGCAATGACACGGCGCTCTTCTACGGCCCGCCCGGCGCGGTCCAGCCGCTGATCTGGAAAGGTGAGCCGGCCCCGGATATGCCCGAAGGCTTCGTGATCGCCGAGCTACCGATCACGGCGGAGAACGTGTCCGAGGGTGCGGACGCCGAGCCCGCCTGGATCGCGTTTACCGCGGGCGTGGCCGGGCCGGGCATCGTGCCCGGTGTGAACAGCCGGGTACTGTTCGTCGGCCCGCCGGGAGATTTCCGCAAGGTCCTCCAGGCTGGCGATCAGGCTCCGAACTGTGAGCCGGGCGTGACCATCGCCGAAGCACCCTTCGGCGGCCGGCTGAGCGACAACGGCACGCTGTATGTATCGGCCGATCTGGTCGGCTCCGGCGTCCCGTACGATAAGGCACGCTGGATCGGCACGCGGGACAACCTAGAGCTGGTGTACCGCAAGGGCATGCAGGCCCCCGGCTGCGACCCGGGCGTGGTCTTCGCCTCGGTGGACACCATCCGGCACAACGACGCCGGACAGATCGCCTTCCGCGGCCTCCTGGCCGGGATCGGCGTCACATCCGGCAATAACACGGGGCGCTGGCTGGGCGGGCCGGGGACGCTCACCAAGATTAGCCGTGATGGCGATCAGGTGCCGGACATGGACGAGGGCGTGACCTGGAAAATCGCGGCTGGTATTGTGACAACCACCAACACGCCACCCGGCCTCGCCTGGGGCGATATTGCCGAAAGCGGGGACGTTCAGGGCAAGGGCGTTACCGGCGACAACGATTGTGTACTCTTTCTGGGCGATTATGACGGCGGGCTCCAACTGATTGCCAGAGAGGGCGACCCGGCCCCCGAGGCGGGCCCCGACGTGACCTTCGCCGGCTTCGCCTACTGCTGGATCAACAACCAGGCCGAGGCGTTTTACCTGGTCAAGTACGCCGGGCCGGGCATCACCGACTCCAACAAGTGGGCGACGTATTTCGGCCCGTATGGCGCCGGTGAGCTGACGCAGCGCGACGGCGATCCGGCCCCGACCTTCCCGCCGGAGGTCACGCTCTGGCGCATCGCCGCCGCAGGTGGGCTCGCGGCCATGAACGACGTGGGTGACGTCATCACCCCGACCCAGATCGCCGGTCCCGGCGTCACCGACGACGACAAGGTGGTCCTGTGGCTGCGCCATCGCGTTCTTCAGCGCTGGGTGCCGCTGCTCCGCAGCGGCAGCATCATCGGCGGGCGTACGGTCTATGCTCCCGACGAGTACGATTTCGGATTCGGATACTGCAACCAAACCAGCGGCGCCGACGGTGTGCGCCAGGGCATGAACGACCTCGGCATGCTGGCGATGGTGCTCGAGTTCACCGACGGCACCGAGGGCGTATTCCGCATATCCCCGCCGGTCTTCGGTGATGCAAACTGCGACGGGACCCTCGATGGATTGGACATTGCGCCGTTCGTTCTGCTCCTGCTGGACCGCGCGGCGTACGAAGCCCAGTACCCAGGCTGCCACGGGGATGTGTCCTGCGACCTGGACGGAAACGCCGCCATCGACAGCGGCGACATCGAGATGTTCGTGGCCTTGCTCGGCGCGTAGGAGGCGTTTGGAGCATTTCACGGTTGGGTGTGGCACCGGCGTCACAGACAAATGTGAGATGCTCTAGCCAGCGGTGTTTGTTGGAGCACGTTTCCAGATGGCGTAGCGGCCGACGCCCCAGTCGGCGGCCGGCAATGGTTTGTGTTCGACGTCCGACACGGGGGTCGGACGCTACAGTGCGCGGGGGGAAGGGAGAAGCAGCGGCCGGGTCGGGGCCGACGGGGCTTGAGCGTCGGACATCTGCGGGATGCGCTTGACTCCGAGTTGGCGGCGTGGTATCTTATCAATAACAAGTCCAACGCTCACATGCGCGTTCGGCCCTGCGTTGGAAGCGGAGCCGTCCTGTCACCATGCCGTGGGCGGACGAGGAGGAGGCAGCACATCATGAACACGCGCGTATTGGCTTTGTTCGTCGCGGCGCTGTGGGCGAGTGGTGCGCTGGGGCAGGTGTACAGGCCCGAGGTGCCGATTGAGTTGGTGGCGCATGAGGGGGATCCGGTGCCGGGGATTGCCGGCGCGACGTTCACCTGGTTCTCGCCGCCGCAGATCGACGCCGAGGGCAATGTGTTGCTGCGAGCTTGGATGGCCGGCCCCGGCATCGATGCCACAAACGACGCGGCGATCTGGTTCGGCCCGCCGGGGGCGATCCAGATGGTCGCCCGCGACGGCGATCCGGCCCCGGACATGGCGCCGGGTGTGATCTACACCGACGTGAGCTACTGGGCGCTTGTGTCGGAGACGGGTTGGCTGGCGTTCACGGCCTGGGTGTCCGGCCCCGGCATCACGGAAGGCGAGAACGACGCGGTCGTGTTCTGTGGTCCGCCGGGGGATTTTCAAAATGCGCTACAGACCGGCGATCAGGCACCCGGCTTCTGGCCGGGCGTGGAAGTATTCGAATCCGGTTATGAGTCCCTGGGCGCGGGATTGACGGATAACGGCACGCTCTCGATCGGCGGCGGCGTGAGGGGGGTGGACCTGCCGCCGGACGGGACGCGGGCGTACTGGATGGGCTCGCGGGACAACCTGGAGTTGATGGTCTGGTGGGGGATGCCCGCCATCGGATGCCCCGAATGTGACCCGGGCGTCACGCTCGACTGGGAGGACCTGCTCTCGAGAAACGACGCGGGGCAGATGACGTTTCGGGGCGGGATGAGCGGGCCGGGGATCAACCCGACGAATGACGCCGGGCGTTGGCTCGGGTCCGCGGGGGTTTGGGAGATGCTGCACCGCGACGGGCAGGCGGCCCCGGAATTCGGCGAACTCGTCACGATCATCTCGGCCACGGGCTCCCTGCACCCACTTAACCGGCACGGCGACAAGGTAAACAGAATAGAGCTCCAGGGGCCGGGCATCACGGCCGACAACGACTGGGTCCTGGTCGCCGGGCAACCTGATCCCATGGAGGTCGTTATCCGCGAGGGCGACATGGTGCCCGAGGCCGGCGAGGATGTCTATGTGCGATCGATTGGCAACGCATACATCAACGACCTGCACCACATCCTCTATCGCCTGAGATACGACGGGCCTTCCATTGATGATACGAATGAGTTTGGGATCTACTACGGGCCGTACACCGATCCGCGGTTGATCCTCCGCGACGGAGACGCTGCCCCCTACTTCGCTAGCGGCACCACATTGGTAGGCCTCGGCGGGTTGCAGAGCTTTATGGCGATGAACGACATGGGGGATTTCGCCGGCATGACTTCGACCGACAAAGCCCCCCCCGGGGGTGAGAGCGTCGTTGCTCTTTGGATTTGGCATGGTCTCACGGGGCAATACGTCCCCATCCTGGAGCCGGGTGCGCACTTCCACGGCCGAACGGCTACAACCGATACATTAGGTTGTTTGGGCGAGTATTGGAAACTCACGGGCGGCGGCGACGGCCGACCGCAGAGCTTCAACGACGGCCGGCAGTTGGCGGTGCAACTGGACTTCACCGACGGCACGCGCGGCGTGTACCGGATCGGTCCGCCCTTGCTAGGCGATACAGACGGGGACGGAGTCGTCACGCTCGCCGAGTTTGCATCGTTTGACGCGTGTATGACCGGCCCAGGCGGCGAGCAGGACGAAGGTTGCGATCCGCTGGACTTCGACCTGGACAACGACATCGACCTGGCGGACTTCCGCGCGCTTCAGGTCCTCTTCGGCGAGTCGCGATAGATGACGACTCGCCGGAGGCGGCGCCTACGTTGGAGCGCCGCCCGGCCTCGTTCGTGTGGTATGGGTGAAACTCGCGAATGGGACTGTCCGGGGATTCTCGTTCGCGTGTTCGCCGATCAGTAGAAGGGAATCACATGAAGGCTCGACTCCCCATCTGTTTCGTCATGGTCTTCGTCTCTCCTTTGTTGGTGAGCGCCGACGGAATCGTCACGCTCGACATCATATCGGATGCCGGGCCGCATGTGACACCTGGACAGACCATTGAGTGGACGATCACCGCCGCGGTCAGCACCGGTGACAATCAGGGTCTGGCCATGATCTCGACCGACCTCGTGCAGGATGCCGGCAATCCCGAGTTGTTCGACATCCCGCCCGGCAATCGCGGCCTCGGCATGGAGGATTTCGACCGACCGGCGGGGATCAGCAATCCAGGCGCGGGTGGATCGGCCTACGGAGGAACGCAGGTCGGCGCCCCGGGCGAGATGAACCTTGCGCAGGTCGGCGGTGCTCAGAACACTTTTGGTGTGGCCGGGGCCGACATCGGCCAGGATTGCGTGGTTGACCCCGGCGTCGGCCATGGTGGGCAAGTCATCGCGACGGGATCCTTCTCGGCGCCGGCCACGCATGGCGCGTACAGCTTTTCTTTGCAGTCAGCCGTGGCGAATGTCCTTGACACCGTCAACCCCCCGCCGGCCTGGTCGCCGGTGAGTCCGGCCATCATTGCGATGGGTAGCCCCAGTATCAGCTTCACAGTGTGTGTGCCGGGGGATCTGAACGACACTCAGACTGTCGACCTCGGCGACATCGAGCCCTTTGTGGGCGTGGTGCTGGATCCGGCCGCCGCTTCGGATGCCGACCGCTGTGCGGCCGACCTCGATCGCAACGGCACGGTAGATGGAGGAGACATTCAGCCGCTCGTGGACGCCCTGCTGCAACGATGATCAGCTATGAGTGCGTCCTAAAACCTCTGTGGCACAGGCGGTTCTGTTAGAGTGCACAAAAAACGAGCGGGGCCGCGACTCCGTCGGGCGCCCGCTCGCTGATGGTCTTGCGATCGGTGGGTTGTGTTCTATGACCTCGGGTGGCTGTCGTCGTAGTCCCGCTTGAGCTGGGCCGTGGTCACGTGCGTGTAGACCTGCGTCGTGCTGATCGACTGGTGACCCAGAAGCTCCTGCACGCTTCGCAGATCGGCGCCGTTGTTCAGCATGTGTGTGGCGAACGTGTGCCGTAGCGTGTGGGGGCTGATCGACGGGTCCAGGCCGCACATGCTAAGGTACTTGTCGAGTTTTCTACGCACACTCCGCGTGCTGAGACGCTTGCCGTGCTTGTTGACGAACAAGGGTTCGGGCTCGAACGTGGCGGAACGCGGATCGGCGGCACGCATTTCGAGGTATCTGCGGATGGCCATGATGGAGGTGGGGCCGATGGGCGAGATTCGTTCCTTCCGCCCCTTGCCGCGGACACGCAGGGATTCGCCGGTCATGTCGACATCGTTGATGTTCAAGGCGACCAGCTCGCTGACACGCACGCCCGTCGAGTACAGCGTCTCGAGCATGGCGCGGTCCCGTGAACCGAGCAGCGTCGCGTCGTCCGGCGTGGTGAGCAGTTTCTGAACCTGCCCCACGTCCAGGAACTTCGGCAGCCGCTTCTCCTGCTTGGGCGTACGGATCGTGGCGACCGGGTTCGTGGTGATGTAGCCGCGTCGCAGGCAGAACTTATAGAAGCTGCGGAGCGTGGCCAGCTTCCGGGCGGACGTCGCCTTGGAATACTCCCGCTCGTGCAGGAAGGCGAGGAAGCCACGGATCTGGTTGGCGTCGGTGCCAAGCAGCTTCTGCCGAAGCAGATCCGTCTGCGTCGAGGTCGTCGCAGGGGCTACGGCCACCATGGCGCCGCCCGGCGCCGATTGCGGCGGTGAGGCGAGCCCTGGACCTGCCGGTCCTCGCGGCGAGACGGTCGCACCGGCTGCCGCACTAGCGCCGCCCAGCAGGAATTGGCTGAACTGGTGCAAGTCGGCCGCATAGCACTTGCCGGTATGAGGCGAGAAGTGCCGCTCGAACCGGAGGTAGTTGAGGAAGTCCGTGATTAGCGGATGTTCTTGATTCATGATCGCAGGACTCATCTCGGCGAGTTTGGTCCAGTTCCTACCGCATCCCAACCTGGCCTAGGCACACTCCGCGGCCTACCCACCACAATCCAGGCTCCGGCAAGATCGCGCGGTCCAACGCACCTCACCGTTACGGACTCTCCATCCGTTGGCAACCAGAGTATCGGGCTTTTTAGGATCGAAGTTCATCTAACTCTAACTCTATTCGCCGCCCCATTTGATAGCTCATGACGGCCGCATCGAACCAGTCGAACTCCGTGGAACCATCTCCGGCAAGATTGGCGAACGCGCCGATCACGTCTGCCTCGTTGCCGGGGTGGTAGCGAAACAAGTATCTGTGCTCCCCCTTGACCAGGGACAACTGCCTGATCTCCTTCATCATCGAATCTCCAACGACGGATCACCTGCCAGTACTGTCCGGGCCTCTCGCTGCTGGTCCATCAGGCTGGTAATCGCATCATGCCAGCAGAAGCGGAGGAACAGGGTCTGGCTTTTCAGATACTGCCGCCATCCAAACGCGTTATCGCCCTCACTCCGCAGCTTCGCATAACGCTCCACTGCGCGGACGATCGGCCGATGGGTGGCGTTGTAGACACGCTGCACCTGGCCCATCGGTGACAAGGCGTCGGCCATCTCCACGATTGTCATCGGTTGTGCATGTCGCGAGGCCGTTACCGGATCCATGACCGGCGTCGCGTGATGGGTCGGTACCGCGTACATCTGCAGAGCCAAACCGACAACCGGCGTGTACGCGTCGTATTCCATGATGCCTGCCACCAGCATGGCATCGGCGCCGATCGCCTCGGCCACCTCGATCGCGTGGGCCGGCGATTCGATCTGTTGCTTGCCCTGCATCGCGAGGAAGGCGGCCACGCGGTTCACCGGCAAGACGGAAATACCGTCAACATGGGTCAACTCCGAGGCGAGCAGGTCAGCGGCCTTCAGGGGATCCAGGCTGAACTCCCCGCTGAAGTTCAGAATCGGAGCCACCGCGAACGTGACCGGCTCGTCGAATGGGCTGATCAGCGCCGTCTTGGTCTCGTTGTCCGAACAGCCGATGATCGGGCTCAACACGCACAAGACGATCGCCGGAGCGAGTCTGGCACGGAGGCGACTCGCGGTACGGCGTTCAGCTAATTGCCCGTATGATCCTGTCACTTCCATGTGTCCATCGTGTGAAGCGATCGTTAATCTGCGAAATCCGTTTCCGTCACGGCGGCGGCGCGTCGGTCTCCCGTCTTGATCGTGGGTTCGACCATGAGCGGCGGGCGAAACGGCCTGACGCTCCAAATGGTCTCGCTCCGCTCGAGCTTGGCCGTGAAGTAGATACGGCCGTCCACCGACCATGCCGGCGAGTAGTTGTCCCCTCGACCGTCCGTCAAATATTGAAGCCCGCGACCGTCGGCGTCGACGATACCGATGTCGGATCGACCCCCGCCGTTGATTCGCGGCTCGCTCCCCTGGACCTTCGGCATCACCGTCGAGAACGCGATTTGTGTGCCGTCGGGCGACCAAACCGGCGAGATCAACGCCGCGTCATGGCGACTGGCAATCTCGGTGGGATACAGCACTTCGTCGTTGCTGACGTCGAGCGTCCAGATGCTGAACCACCGATCGCCGCGGGCCCGCGATCGCTGGTAGGCGATCTTGTGGCCGTCAGGCGACCATTCGGGAAAAAGCCCTTCACCAATCAAGCGCTTGATGCCGGGGTTGGCGAGTTCCACAACCCATAGCTCCCCGAGATTGTCGCGCGAATTGACGCGGCAGTAGGCCAGGCGTTTCCCGTCCGGCGACCAACTTGGGTGCAGCTCCGCGGCGGGATTGTGGGTTACCTGGGTCGGATTGCGTCCGTTCACATCCACCACCCAGACGTCCCATTGTCCCGACCGGTCGCTGACGAAGGCGATGCGCTCACCCTTTGGGCAGAACACCGGCTGAGCATCGTTGGCCGGTTCGTCCGTAATCTGCGTAACGGTGGCGCCGTAGATCGACTTGATGTACAGGTGGCTGTGCCTGGCATGACGCGTGGACGCGAAGACGAGACGTTTGCCCGCCGGGTCGACATCCGGATCGAAGTCCGCGCCTTCTGTGGCCGTCGTATGCTGCCTCAGGTCCACGGCGGCACGGCCCTCGAAGACAATGCCGGGGGTCGGATTGCCACGGCCAAATAGACACAAATCTCTATTTTCGTCAAACGCGCGCTCCGGCTCATTCAGCGCGGCGGCGGCGCTGGGCTCGGCTTCCGATGACGAAACCTGACGGGCAGATCCCATGCATCCAAACCCCGCAAGCCCCGAGACGAACCAGATCACACCACACGTGACGAACCACCGATTTCGCAGACAAGCCGACATCAGCTCGATTCTCCGACCGTAAGGCGGCAGCAGGCCAACTCGTTTTCGGTACGCGACTTACGTAGCCGGTCCCGGCATCGCCTTTGGGCTTATCGGCTGCACGAACACACGACATCACCAATGACTCGCGCCAAACGCGATGGCGTGTTTGTCCGATAAGCCATCGTCAATCTATCGACTTCCGATCAGGCCCGACTTGAGCTTCACGGCACGCCGCGCAGAGATGTAACTCGTTGCGAAAACAGATATTGCAGTGCTGTCGAGCGGGTCGGCCAAGCGGCAGAAATCGCGCTGTGTGGCGCAGATTCTGCCCGACATCGCTTGCAGTCATCTCTAGGGAAGATAGCGGCTCGGGCACGCCGTTCCCGACCGCGAAAACCACCGGCGAGACGCCGGTGCCACAGTTTTACCACGGCTGCTATGGTTTCTTTGAGCGAACTCCGGCCGGCGTCAGACTGTCTCGCAGCCTTGTGGCCTCGGGATGATCGGGATGGGATTGGAGCACGCGATCGATCGATTGCAGGGCCTCGTCCAAAGCACCAAGTTCAGCCTGAAGGCGAGCCGCGAACAAAGCCCACTCGGCATTATCCGGTTCCTTCGCGCGGCCCTGCTCCACGTACTCAAACGCATCGAGAAGACCGAGGCGCTTCTCCACTTCCGCGGCCTCGCGCGCAACAACGGCCATCTCGTAGTAAACCGTCCCGTCATCAGGCTTCTCCTGTTGCTTCTGCCCCTTGAGCCCCATGACCAACTGATAGCACTCGCGAAGCTGAATATGCGCCTCCCGCTTGAACGGACTGATCTGAAGCTCCGCGACCAGCAAGCCGATTGCGCCTTCGGCCGATTCGGACGCGGTCTCATATTCCCCAGTGGAGGCGGCCACCTGTCCGAGGCGTAGCAGGACACCCGCATCGTTTGGCGCCAGTCGACGTGCTTCCTTCGCCATCTCAACGGCCTTCTCTTTCCTTTGCAGCCGGTAGAACACAAGCGCCAAGTCCACGGCGATCTCCGCGCGAAGCGCCTTGCCGTCTTTCTCGAGCGGCGCCAACGCGAAGGCCATCTCCAACGGCGGGACAGCCTGTCTGTGCATCAGTGAATCGCGATAGATCTTGCCGACGGCGAGATAGCCCCGGTAGTCGTTGACGGTCCTGATCACGCCCATTTCATCTTTCGGATTGTTATACGCCTCCAGTAGCCGCATCGCCTCAATGTCCCGATGCTGGGCCGCCGTTAGCAATCCTTCCGCCAACAGGATTTTGGGCATGGTCGGTTTGAGGAACTTCACTCTGCGCACGAGATCGCTCGCCTCCTGCAGATCCCCGTTTTCGATCTTCGCAATCGCTTCCTCGATCATTTCCTCAGGTACGACCGGCGGACCGGCATCTTGATCGCCCGGAACCTGGCACCAGGCGGCATCACATGCCCAGGCCGACATCACCACAGCCACCACCGTCATCAGAACATATCGTCTCGCCGCCATTCCAGGCCGCCTTTCTGCGGATCATCCACACCAGATACGTCCACCGGAGCACGACGCAGGCCATCTCCAGTGATTCCGGCCCGGTCGTGTTCTCGAGTTTCCGTCCGAAGGATTATCGGCAAGAATAGCCGGATAGTCACGCCCGACCTGGCGCCGGTCTCGATGAAACCAGACCCATCGACCGGACGGGCAGGAACGCCGCTACATTCGATGTCGTAGCCCACCGAATCTGTCATGATCAGAGCCGGCTCGTGCCGAGCCGGCCCGAGGCGGCACGCCCCGGCTCTGCCGCAAAACAGCGTTGACGGTGCACTAGCCCTCGACGCTCAGCGTCTCGCCATTGCCGACAGCCGCGATCCCGGATTGGACGCCCCCGCCGGGAACAGCCTCGCGGGCTCGATCCATCAACAGCCGCCAGGTTTCTCGTTGGTGTTCGAGGATGCTCAAGGCCTCGTCGACCAGCGCCACGTCCCGCTTCATGTTCGCGTCGACCAGACGATTATAGATGAATGTATACAATCCGGACAACTGCCTGCACAGTTCCGGATTGACTTCCGGCCGAAGCCCGTTTTCGAGTTCGAGCACGATATTCTGGGCGCGCAGAAGCTTCTCGCAACTCGTCTCGATATCCCCCTTCTCCATCGTCTCGCGCGCCTGGCGGGCAAAGCGGATCGCGCCGTCATACAGCATCATCTGAAGCTGCTCCGGCGTCGCGGTCATCACCGCGTTTCGCAGATACTCGCCTTGTGCGTCGTGTGACATATCACATTACCCACCCGCGCGTCGTTCGCCGAATCACGCCGAACTCGCCTGCGGGACAACACGCTCCTCGAGCGCGAGGCGGCCGTAGCCGCCTCCCGAGGCCGCCCGTGCCAGATGCCTGCCTGACTATGCTGCATCGGTGAAAGATCGGACCCAGGTAAGAAGAAAGCGGGCTATGGGACGACATTGCAGCCAACGCCCTGCTGCATCGTTACTGGTCAAACGATAGGTGCCGCAGGCAGCTTACCTGCCCGCGTACACTGGCGGACAAGCCGCCAGTGGCACCCTTGCACGGGGTCACAGATCCGAGGCCCAAGCGTCAGCGCGGGGTCATCATGCCGCCGGGCGACAAACCCGTCGCTCACGCTCCGGGCTCTGATCAAACTACTGTTCTTTGTAGGGCTAGGAGGCCGAGCCCGTTTGGGTGATGCTGAGGGACATGATCCCGGCCAGTGCGGTCTGTTGAGACTGAAGCTGCGCGATCACCATTTCCATGGCGTTGAACTGAGCCATCAACCGTGCTCGCCGGCCTTCGAGCAGCTTGCTCAGTTGTTCGATGCGATTGTTCAGCATTTTCTCGGACGTCTGCATCGCCTGTTCGCGAATCGGGATGACGCCCGTGGTCGCCTCGATGAGGCCGGCGATGCCGCCGTCGATGACGCCTCCGAAGCCCGTCACGGTCGTTTCGTCTTCGTCGTCCGTCACTTCATGCGTAAACAACTCGGCGACCGCCGCGGGATTCTCCTCCCATGCCTTGCGAAACGCATCTTCATCGAAGCTCAGCGACGACCCGCCCGTCAGTGTGATGCCTACATCTGCCAGCCGATTCATCGTCGGCGGCAACCCGTCGATCGTACGGTTGACCAGGCCGATCAGCCGCTGCCGCGCACGCCGCGCGGTGGCGTCGCCCGTCAGGACCGCTCGTGTCTCGGTCTCGGTGTCGTAGCGAGTCAGATTGTCGATGCTGCTGACCGCCGCATTGAATGCCGCCACGAAGCCCGACAGGTCCGACACGATGGTATCGGTGTCGCGCGAGACAGTGATGGTCACCGGCTCGTCGGCGGCCGAGACCAGATCGAGACGTACACCGGCAATGGCGTCGCTCAAGGTATTGGTCGAACTGGTCAGCACCAGGGGCGCTTCGGCGTCCGGCGAGCCGAACAGCACCTTGGCATCACGTGCATTGGTCAACGTCGCGAAATCCAGGCCTGTCGCTCCGGCGTCGATGGCCATTCCGCCGCTGATTCCCGAGTTCAAGCTCGTCAGGCTAAGGCGATAGGGCTTCGAGCCGGACCCGTCGTTGATGATGGCCGCATTTACCCGGGCTCCGCTCTCGCGGATCTTGTCGATGACATCCGTCAGCGTGTCGCCGCTGTCGATGGTAAGGCGCGTCTCGAATGTCCCGTCGATGAATGTTTTGCCGTCGGAAGCACTGCCGAGGATGCCGAGCGCTTGTGCCGTCGTCCCCCCCTCTTCGGCGACGGTCAACACACCCGTTCCGCCGGCGGAGTCTTCGAGCAGCAGGCCGTCGCCGGTCGCGTTGATGGACGCAACCACGCCGATCGGGCGCGAGTTGATCTCGTCGATGACGTCTTGCAGCGTCACCTCGTTGCCCTGCGTCAGATCGACGACTGCGGCAGCGCCGGTGCTGTCGGTGATACGGAACTTGCCGGCCGGAACGCCGTTGGCGCCGAACGTCGAAAGACGCGAGGCGGCCGAGACGTACTGGCGTTGAAGATTGCCGCTCGCGACCTTGTCCTCTGTGCCGTCGAAGGCGATGTTGAGATCAGCGGCCACGGTCGATCCGCCCAGGTCCGCGATGACGAGTGAGCCGGTTCCGCCGCTGGAATCGGTCAACTGAATCCCCAAGCTGGACGCAGACACCGATGCCGTGATGTCCGTGGGTGCTGCGTTGATAGCTGCGATCACATCGGCCAGCGTCTCGGCGGAAGACAGATTAACCACGGCAACATCGCCGTTACGGTCGGTCAACTGGAGATCACCCAACTGAGTGACGCCGCTACCCCCGTTGAGCGACCGAAGCAAGGTCGTATCCAGGCCCGCCAGCAAGCGTCGTGACTCGATGGTGTTGCCGGCCACACTGCCCGCGATTCCGAGGTCCTCGGCCGCGTCGGAGCCGTTCAGCCCCTCGACGGTGAATGTACCGCCGCCGCTTGTGACATCGGTCAGCGTCAGGCCGGGCTTGGTCGTCGAAATCGAGGCCATCACCTTAACGCCGCTACCTGTGGTGTTGTCGGCGTGGGCGTTGATGAGGCGGACGACGTCGCCGATCGTCTCGACGAAGAAAATGTCGTCGCCGGTCAGCGTGCCGGAACTCGCGGACGTGTCGATACCCAAGGCCGAGGCGGTCGTGCCGTCGGTATCTTCGATCAGCATCGAACCGTCGCCGGTGGAGTTGTCGGTAATGACGAGGTGCGACCCGCTGACGGTCACAGTCATGTCGGCCTCGGCCCAACCGGCAGCGGTGGTGACATCGCGAATCGTCTCGGCGGCCGACAGGTCGATCTCGACCTGTTCGCCGGCCCGATTGGTGACACTGATGACGCCGAGCGAAACGCCCGCGCCTCCGTTCAATACGGACAACGGCGTGGACAGGTCTGTGAAGGTACCGTCGCCATTGTCCCGATACTCGACGCTGAGCCGCGCGGACAGGTCGTACTCGAGGGCTGTGCCGTCGGCCAGCGTGATCCGAAAATCCTTCTGAGCCTTGAGGGCGTTCACTCCGTTGCCGTCGTTGATGTCATCGAGGCGCGTGTCGAATGCGAGCGCGACGAGGTCACCCCCTGTGATGACGCCGTCCACATGGCTGACCAACAAGCCCAGATCCGCGGCGGTGGTGCCGTTGCCGACCTCCGCTACCACGAGATCGCCGGATGTGAGGCCCGTCTGGTCTTCCAGCACGAGATGGTCGCCTTCGACGCGGGCGAGCACGTCGGCTGAGCTTTGCGAGTTGATGGCGGAGACCACATCCTGGATGGTGGAGACGGAGCGCAGGTCGATTTCGGCGCCGTTGCCCGCTCGGTCGGTGATGCGTATGTGTCCCGCCCCGACGCCGTCGCCGCCGTTGAGTGCGCTCAACGCAGTCGAACGGTTCAGCAGGGCGGCGGACGTCTCGATGGTGAAGGTGCCGGCACCCACCAGGGTCGAATCCTGCGTGGCGAATCCCGACGAGATGACCTGATGTGCCGCGGCCAGGTTGCGTACCGTGAAGGTGTACTGTCCGGGCGAGGCGCCCGTCGAGGACGTGGCCAGCAGAATCGACTCGTCCGAGCTTGTGGTAGCGGTCTGATCAAAGGTGGAGGCCGTGGCAAGTCGTGAAGCGATGTTCTGAATCGACAGCAGGTTGGCGGAGATCTGAATCAGCGCGGTGCGCTGGCTGACCATCGTACTGAGGCGACCCTGCAACCGGATCAGCGGTTGCTGATGAACTGACATCAGGGCGTCAATGAGATCCGAAATGGGCAGGCCGGAAACCAGGCCGGTACTCGATATCGTTGACATCGCACATGGCTCCGTCGCGAGGCCGCTCCACCACACAAAATGGGGACAGGCCGCTCTATCGTCGTGCCCACCCCTCCATTCGAGACGTGGACCGAGATGAAGAACCTAGTCCCTTTTCTTCAGTCAATGCTGATGAGCCTGCTTGACACCGCTGAAGGCCGATCGACTCTCCAAGCCATACGCGGACTTGTGACCGGCGCCCGCGCCATCCGACGCCTGGTTGTCGTCGCCATCCACGGGCACGACGCGGAACCGCTTGTGACCGTCCACGTAGCAGGTCAGGACGACGCCACGTTTGTGGCACGATTCCTTATCTAGTGTACGCGCCGACATCGGATACCTCCAAACGGCGATACCGTTCACACACCGAGCCACTGGGGCACGAGCGGGACCCAACTGTTATCGGAAGATTCGGGAGGGAACTTGGGAGCCGCCGATGGGCGTCACCGGCCCCTCCAGCAGTCCACCGATGGTGCCGCGCCTGGCCACATCGTCATCAGACGACTGCCCGCGTTCTCAGCCCTGGGAGGCCCGCCGACGCCTTAGAAGCTGTTTCAGAATCCCATGTGGCACCGGCGTCTCGCCGGTGGGGTCACAGGCGGGACGCCTGTGCCACAGTTCTGTAACAGTATCTCAGCCTATCCCAGTAGCGACAGGACGATCTGCGGCGATTGGTTCGCGATGCCCAACATTTGTGTCGTGGACTGCATCATGATCTGGGCTCGCGTCAGCTTCGACACCTCCACCGCATAATCCGTGTCCCTGATGGTCGACTCGGATGCCGTGACGTTCTCGACGGCCGTTCGCAGACTGTTCAGGTTGGTCTCAACCTGGTTGGCCTGGAATCCACCGAGGCGACCGCTGAGCGTGGCGATCTGCGAGATCGCCGCGGCCACGATCAACTCCGCACCGGGAAGATTATCCTTGTTGTTAATCTCGGCGGCGCCACCTGATCCGAGCGTGTTCAAGTAGCCGCTCGTGCTGTTGCCAAGATTGGATGTCGTGATCGCCGGGATGCCGATGCTGACGAGACCGTCGGTGTTGACCTGCGGCCCGATCTGAAAATCGGCGCCGCCGCCGGTGATCGTGAACGTATCAGAGCCGATGGTCGTTCCGAAGGCCTGTGTCAATTCGGCGAGGACATCCAAGCCGTTGCTTCGGATCTTCGCGACGAGGCCATCGACGTTGGCGGATTGGCCATTGAACGTCACGCCCGCGTCTCGCCCTGCGTCCTCGATGTCGCTTTGATCACCTTGCACAACGGTGAAGGTGCCACTGATCGCCCGCACGGAGACGAACTCGTTGCTGCCGAAACCCGAGCTGTTGAAGGCCATCCCGCCCGCGCTGAACGTGGCGGTGACGCCGGTCAGGCTCGCGGCAGCCGCGACCGCGGTCGCGATGGCTGACGCGGCCGTGCCTTCGGCGAACGTGAAGATTTCCGAACCCAAACGCCCGCGGACCTCGATGCCTGCGGCGTTGCCCGTCCCCAGAACGGCGTTGCCGGCGCCGTTGGCCGACAGACCACTGCCGCCGCCCACGCCGATGGTGATGTTCGCCGTCTGGGCCGACTGCGTCACTTGCACCGTCACCGCCTGAGTCGAGCCCGCGAATACGCGTGCGCCGAAGATCTGGAGCCGCGCCAGGTTCGTTGCATCCTGACCGCTGATGTTGTAGCCGAGACCCCCATTCAGGAGCTTCTTGCCGTTGAACTGCGTGGAGTTGGCGACCCGGTTGATGCTCTCGAGGAGAGAATCGACCTGCAACTGGTTTGCCGTGATCTCGTCATCGGACAATGCCCCCGAGTTCGCCGACCTGTCCACCAGTTCCTTGATATCGAGCAACATGCTCGAGACCTCGGCGAGGGCGGCGTCCGCCGTGGAGATCACGTTGATCGCGCGTTCAGAGTTGGATATCGCCGTCGTCAGACCACGAATCTCTGCGCGCAGGGATTCAGACGCAATCAAGCCCGCCGGGTCATCGGCCCCCCTATTGATGCGGAGGCCGGAGCTGAGGCGCTCCAGTCTGAGATTCAGGTCGTTCTGATTGCTGATCAGGTTCCGAATGGCCTGAATGGACGAGACATTTGTATTGATGCGACTCATGGATTCCTCCCTGAACGCCCACGCTCATTTTCCCGCGAAGCGTGGATAAGCACACCACCGTGTGTGCTCCTCTTTATCGGTTTCACCCGTCACAACTTGAAGGATGAATAGCCGAATCCGAAAACAACCGTCACCCCTCCTTATTGACGCCGTTGTTTCCGGGTCTCCTCCGTCTCGCGGCGGCGGTCACATGGTTTCGCCGCTGGATGACGCGATCCGGAAGTCTCGCGCGATGGTTTCTCGCGTCTGACCGTCGTCTCTATCGGGCGGGTTATATGGTGACTTTCATTAAGCTCCGGGAATAAGCAGCCGCGCCCCGATACGATGCAGAGACCCCAGAATCACCCCGAACGCCCCATAAACACGAAGCTCGCAGGAGATCGTTGACCACATGCCCAAGAACAAAGACCTTATTGGACGTCCGGGATAGCGTCACCCCTCAAGAAGGAAGCTTCGTGCAAATCACGCTAAAAAAGGAAACAACAAATGAAGAATGGAAGCGGAAGATACAGTCCGGTCAGTAGAAAGGAACCGGCTGCTATTCACCATTCGTCCCTCGCTATTCGCCATTCCCGGCCCTGCCGGGCATGGCTACCCCCGGCGCAGGCGAAGCACGGCATGACCTTTCAGTTTAGAAACCGGCTGATCTTGTTGGGAGCCGGCAAGAAGGGCGTCGATCTGCGTAAGCCGACTCGCTTCGATCGCGAGATCGGAATCAATCGATGATTTCTCGGATGCACAAACGTTCTCGGCCGCCACCTCCAACGCGCGAAGCAGTGGATCAACCGCCTCACTGGAAAACGCCGACAGCTCCTCGCGGCAACGCATCACTTCCGCAACCGCTGCACGGACCACCGCATGCGCCACGGCGTGACCAACGCGACCAAGCGATCTTGTCCCGCCTGTCACCGCCGACGAGAGGAATCCCACACGCGAACTGCCGAGCCGGCTCGGCTCCAGCGATCCAAGCCGAAATGTATGCGTGCAACCGTGTTCGACGTCGGGGAGCGAAGTCGCCCACGCCCCTTTGAGCAGTTCGTAACCGTCGTGCCGTGTCGCGTCGATGATCCGATCGATCGCATTGACCGCTGCGTCGACCGCCGCTTGGCCCGTATCCAGCTCCTTCGGCGACCGCCGCCGCGCGCGCCGCCCGCCAGGCCTCAATAGATCCGCTAATGCCTCCAAACACGCGGTGATTTCGCCCATGGCGGACTCGGCGTACGTCGCGGCCTCCGCGGCTCCGCGCGCAGCGCGAGCAAGTGCGCCATGCTCGAAATCCGGCCTCGGTCGATGCGCGGCTGCGGAAACGTCCTCGCCGCGTTGAACACGGAGAACCGCCGAACCGCCCCCTCCGCCTTTCGGCGCCCTACGCGGCGGACGAACGCGACCGGCCAATAATGTCGGGATATTCGAGCGTTTGCGACTCAACGATCTATCGCCTCACGTCGGCTGGTTCGCGCGTTTTGCCGTCGGGCGCCGCCATCGCGCTGCTATGCGGGTGTCGCGACCGTCACCGGCCGCTTCAGGACCCACGGTACAACCGAGACCAACGGCATATCCGGAAACCGGTCCCTCAAATTGTCGTGAAGATCCTCCGCGACGCCCGGCGACAATGTCCCCACGACGATCCCGTCCACCGTCTCCGGATCAAACCGATCCTCACACAGAACAGACAGGCCGTGCCACAGCCCGACATTCACATTTTGGTCGTAAATGGCATCGATGCGGATGCTAGCGGACCGCAACACGCTGATCAACTGCTCACAGCCTTTCCCCCGCCGCCAGATCGCGACGTTGCGCACGCGATGGTTATCGGCCCACTCCGACAGCACCTGACGCACATCGCCCAGACCAAACAAGCTCTCAAACTGATCATTCGTCAGCGGTCGTCGCCAAGACGCGACCGCCGCGACACCCGCGCGTCCCTCGTCCAGCCCCACGAAGTAGCCGTCCAGGGCGTTTTCCTTCTCCGCCACCCGGCGATAACGCTCGACAGTCTCCGCAATCAGATCGTCGAGACCCTCCGCCGGCGCATAGCGATGCCACAGACGAAAGTTGTTCCGCACGAGCAGCCGTAGCATCCGGTTGTTGTCGCGATTCGCCGTGACCCTGCGGTGCCACACGAGCAGGTCCCCATGCGGCTCGACACGCCAGCCGCGCTGCCACAAGCGGCAACACAGATCGTACTCCTCGACGTAATAATCGAAATCGATCGGGAAGCCCCCTGCTTCCAGAAACGCCTCGCGACGAATCGCGCCGCCGCAGTTGAAGAAGACGCCGGGCAGCCCCCCGGCGTCGTGGCGATGCGGCACATCCGCCAGGCGCACGCGGCACGCCGCCGCGCCGAGATCAGGACGACGGTCGAACAAGGCAACGATCCCGTCCACCGTCCCGTCAGCGGGCCAGCTATCATCATCCAGCATCAACAGCGTCCGACCGCGCGCCGCCACGGCACCCACATTCCGTGCCGCCGCGCCATGGTTCGCCCCAAGTTCGATCCAGCGGACATCCGGGTGCTTCTCGCGCAACTCGACCGTCCCGTCGGTCGAACCATTGTCCACCACGATGACCTCATATCGTCGATCCGGCAAAGACTCGATCGATGTCAAGGTCTCCGCCAGCACCTCGCGACGGTTGTACGTCGGAATGATCAAGCTGCAATCACAAGATGTGTCGTCCATGTTCTAACCATCCGTCATCATCGTTCATCGTCATCGTCCGTCATCAACACCGATTCCGAGTCCCTCGCAGAAGCGGAGTACGTGTGTCGCGGGGTGGCATGGGTAAGCTCTGCCGCCTACGGCGGCGCTTACCCGTGTTTCTCCCCACAGGCTCGACACGGGCCAACCAGTTCGGCTTCGCCTCACGGTCTGCCCTTTTCGCAAGGCTCAAAGGCCAGCCAAGTTGGCCCATGCCACCCCAGTCGCACGCTAGCCCCCAGCGGAAGCGGGGGGTTAACGCGCCAATTGACAAACCTACGAATCCCTCGCTCCCGCGAGGGGCTATCAGCACGTGGCAAAACTGTGGCACCGACGCCAACGCCGGTGGTCTTCACGGGGAGCATCGGCGTCTCGCCGGTGATCCTCACGGTCAGGAACGGCGTTTCCGAACCGTCACGCCCCGGAAAGCAGGGCTTGGCGAGCCGCGGACCGCCCGCCGGTGTCCACGTCGTCACCCAATTCCACTCTGCGCGGCAGCCACCGGTGCAGCCGCTCACGCCGAACAGCCTGTGGTCCCAGTACGCCGATCTGCAGCGCCGCCACCACCGCGGCCAGGTAGGCCGACTGCATCAGCGTCGCCCCACCGGCCAACGACAACGCCGCTACCGTCAGGATGGATTCGCCACAGCCCAGCCGGTCCACAACACCGTCCGCCAACGACGGCAGGTGCTCGCTGCACAACCGTGCGTTCCATGCCTGTGATCCACGGTCATGCGAGTGGCGATCGAACGTCACCAGCCCGCGCTTGCCCAACGTCACGAGCATCTGAATCGCCTGGGTCTGCTGCAACATCTGATAAGCAAGCGCCGACAGACCGCCGCCGAAATCATTCACGGCCACACGAAGCCTGCGTTCGGAACAACAAAGCAAGTCGAAGTCACGCAATGCCGCAAGGTTGCCCTGCGGCCCCGCGGACCCGCCGGCGATCACCGGCACGCGATGCCTGAACGGCGTACCAAGCCGACGCAGAAGGCCCGGCGTGATCATGCCGAGACCGCAATCGTAAATCACGGCTGCGTCGGCGCCCGTCGCCTCGGCCGCCAGCAGGTCCGCCACGCCGCGCTCACCCACTGAATCAAGCGGATAGATGCAGGCGCGGTTCACCTTGAACAACTTGTGCTCATCAACCAGGAACCGCGTCTTGACGGCCAACTCCGGGCGCTGTCGCACGGCTTGAACCTGAACGCCGCCGTCGGTCAATTCCCGCATCGCCCAGGCCGATAACTGATCATCTCCCAGGCTTGTCACCAATACGGGTTCGGCGCCCAAGGCCGCAAGCTGTGCGGCCACGATCGCAGCCCCGCCCAGATGATCTTTCTCGTCCAACTCGTCGAGCGACATCATCGGCGACTCACTGGCGATGTTTGTCGTGTCGCATAGGACATAACGCTCCACCACGACGTCACCCAGGACGAGGATGCGCTTCCCCTCTACCCGGTCCAGAAGACCCATCAGACTTCCCAGCGTGATGTCGTGGCGCCGGCACACCGCCCGCAGTCGCTCAAGCCCCAGGTCGTCCGCGCGGGACATCCCTTCCGCGAGCCGACTCGAGCTGAACACCACCTGTCCGCTCGAAAAAAGCACCCGACCGCCGCCGGATTCGACAACCTCGCGCTCCGCAAGAAACCGCGGATCATCGCTCGTCGCGTATTCATGGCCCTTAACGTATACATCAGGACGGACAGCCCGCAGCAAGGCACATGCCGTCGCGCTCGGGTCGATCACCACGTAGTCCACGAATTCCAGCGCCGCCAGATTCTCGGCCCGAAGCTCCTCGGGAATGTACGGTCGCTGAGCGCCCTTATCGATCGCGGCGTCACCCGTGATGGAAACAACCAGCACATCTCCCTGCGAACGGGCGAATTCCAGGTACCGAATATGACCGGGATGCACGATATCGAAACAACCGTGACACTGAACGACTGTCCTCGGCGTCGCTCCCGATCCGCGCAGGTCGCTGACGACTCGTTTGAGTCGATCGACGCTGAGAATCTTGCGATGGTAATCGCTCACGGAAACAGCCTTCAGATGTAGCGTCGGCCCCCTGCGGCCGACGAGAATGTCGTGACACCGCCCCTCATTGGCATTTCATCTTTCATCCTTCTCCCTTCTCCCCCGCGCTCCCCTTCGGGTCGCAGCTAAACGTCGCGATGCAGCATATTTCGACTTTCGACTTTCGGCTTTCAGCTTTCGACTTTCGACTTTCGACTTTCACCTTTCGACTTTCGACTTCATCCTTCCTTCCGCCCCCGCCGCCACCATCAGTCATCCAGGTTCAGGACCATTCTGACGCTCGTCAGCACACCGCGGACCACCAACGTGATCATCAGGAGCAGCAGCAGCCAACCCACGGTCAGTGACAGCAACGGCCACGCCCGCTCGATGATTCCCGGCATCTGAGCCGAAATGGAGCCCACGATCCACGCGATGACCCCCAGCGTCACAATCGCGCCGAGGTGTCCGCGGAAGTTGCCCGGCAGCGGCGCCATCCGCACGGTCAGGCAGATCATCAAATACGCAAACAGGATCACCCGCCATTGCGGCGTCTCGGCGGTCTGCACCGCGTTGAGCGTCCCCTCGGCGAGCGTGATGAGCCCGCGAAGCTGCCCCCAGAACGCCGCCAATGTCCCAGGCAGTTCGGTCGCGATCAGATCCTGGGGAACCTTGACCACCACCGGCATGCCCAGCTTGGCGATGGCGAGGTAGATCAGGGCTCCCAGGGCGACCATTGGCAGCAATGCGACGAGCACGGGACCGATAATGGGTAATTTCGGCTGCGGATCGGCGTCTGTGGCAGGTCCGCCACTGTCATCGTCCTTCATCAAGGCCGTGTGATTGACCGTCGCGCCCGTCACCAGCAGCCCGAGGATCCGCCCCAGTTGGGCGATCAGGGTACCGGGCAGCAAGACGGCGTTGACGGTTTTCGGCTTCGTGATGCCGCTCCACACATGGTGGACCGCCCAGGCCAACAACACAACCACCACCAACCAGATCGAAGCCGTCGCGTAGATCATTTCAGGACCTCGCGCAATTCCTGCGCTGCGCAGACTGTTCGCGCAGTTATATGAACATCGGCATTCACGATTCCGGCGGTTGAATCGCCGGCTCAGACCGAGTCCGTAACAGTTCAGGCGGGGCCATGACAGTTTAGGCGGCATTGCTCCGAAGGGTGCCACTGGCGGCTTGTCCGCCAGTGCCTCAACAGATAGCGCCCTACACGGACACTGGCAGGCAAGCTGCCAGTGGCACCCCGCCGCCGATTGTGTCATGGACCCGTTCAGGCGACCTCACGCTTCTGTGGCACCGGCGTCTCGCCGGTGATCCCACCGGCGAGACGCCGGTGCCACAGAAACAATGTGGTGAAGGCGGGTCCGTGGCGCAACACGTTTGTAACGCACGTCGGCCAAAACACCTCCCGGAGCCTTCCAGGGCATCCCGATGCCGTCTTTTCGATCACCTGCGAGTTTCAGCCCTTTGCCTCTATTCCGCTCCGCACGATATGATGGATGCTTGCGGGGAGGCATCCGGAGACGACGGCTGCGGCAGACCCCGTGCGAGTCGGACGAGGCACTGAAGGATACCATGGCGAAAAAGGCTTCCAAGAACAAACGAAAACGTGCCGGTTCCAGCCCGGCGGTCCGAGATGAAGGCGGTGTCAAGCAGACCGCCCCCGCTCCACCTCGAACTCCAGTCCCCGCGCACAATGCTGCCGCGACCGCTGCGCCTCTCGGTCCCTCCCCCGCGCTCTACGCGGCCGGCATCGCTTTCCTGGCGGTGGGCGCGGCCAGTTCCCTGATGCTTTCGCTCGATCACCTCGGCGGGCTGAGCCTGCCGGGTTGCGGCGAAGGCAGCGCCTGTGCCGAAGCCGCCAACAGCATCTGGGGCAAGGTCCCTATTACAGGGGACTTCGCGTGGCCGGTGTCTTTCCTTGGCTTCGCCTATTTTCTCGGGGCTCTTGTCGCCTGGATCGCCTCGGCGCGGGGTGTCACGCCTCTATTCCGCAATGTCGCACGACTCGGGGCGCTGATCTCCCTCGGATTCGTGATCGTCATCGTCGTCGGGGGCTACCACTGCTCCTATTGCCTCGCGGGGCACGCCGGCAACTTCGCCTTCTGGGTCGTCATGGAGTTGTCACGCCGATCACGCGGAACATCTCTGCGCCCCCTGGGCGCCTTAGTGTTGGTCTTCATCGTCTCCTCGGCGGCGCTCGGCGCCGCCAAGGTGCGGACGCAGCAACGCGTGGAAGCCGACCAGGAGCGGCAACGCGAGGAATCGACCGCCGAGATCATCGCCGCCACGGAACGGATGGCAGCCGCGGCCCAGGAACGCAAGGACAACGCACCATCCACCCGGGACGACTCGGCTCCGTCCAAGCCCGCGCCGCCGAGCACGCAGGCGGCCGCCGCCACCGACCCCACGGAGCCGGCACAGCCTCCCACGGTCACCGCAACCGCTCCCGCCGACGAACAGGAGACGCCTGAGAGGCCGTGGACGGGCGGTTTCCGAGGACGCTACGTGTATGGAGCAGAAGAAGCTCCCGTCCGGCTCGTCATGATCACGGACTACCAATGCACCGACTGCAACCGGATCGAGGTGGAAGTCAGGGAGATGCTCAACCAGCGAGACGACGTGTCGCTCTCGATCAAGCACTTTCCCATGTGCAGCGACTGCAACCCTCGTTTCGAGGGCAAGCGAAACATGCATCGCAACGCCTGTTGGGCCGCACGCGCCGCCGAGGCCGCCGGCATCCTGGGCGGCAACGACGCCTTCTGGGACATGCACTTCTGGCTCTTTGACCATCATGGTAACTTCACGAGGGAGGACCTCGATGAAGGCCTCCTCGAACTCGGCTACGACCCCGCGGAATTCAAGCGGGTCATGATAGGGGATGAATCGCTCGAGCTTGTTCAGTCGGACA
Source organism: Phycisphaerae bacterium (assembly GCA_030593565.1). Classification (GTDB taxonomy): domain Bacteria; phylum Planctomycetota; class Phycisphaerae; order UBA1845; family UTPLA1; genus JAFGQA01. Next base: position 28,500 of record JAUVGW010000013.1, read on the forward strand.
TCCAGGAAGCGATCTGGCTCGGCTTGCACTACACGCCGATGGTGTTCATCAACGGCGTCGAGTTGAAAGGCGTCTTCGCGAGAAACGCGGTCCCGCGAACCGTCGCGGCCGTGGGAGCCGAGAACCCGCCGCCGATGAACCACGACTATGACCAACCCCCACCAGCCGCCGACAAGTACGTCGGCGACTGGAGCGTCGCCACCAACCGGCCAAGGCGACTCCCGGCGGATACCCATCCCTGGGCCACCGGCGCCTCCGGCGACGTGAAGGTCGACATCGTCATGTGGTCCGACTATCAAGAACCCCACACGGCGACGGCCGACGGCATCATTCGACAATGGATGGCCGATCATCCCGATTCTCGTTACTCGTTTCGGCATTTTCCCTTCAATCCAAACTGCAATCCGGTGTTGTCGGAAAGCGCGTCGGCCAAACACCCCATGGCGTGCCGGGCCTCACAGGCGGCCGAGGCGGCCGGCAGACTCGGCGGCTTGGACGGCTACTGGAAGATGCATGCCTGGCTGATGGAACATCAAAGCGAGGTCGGCGACGAGACGCTTCGGCAGGCCGCCGTCGACTTCGGTTTTGATGCGGACGCCTTCGTCGCCGCAATGGACGACCCGGCATCCACCGACGCCATCACCGAGGATGTCAACGCCGCAAAGCCCAACCCCAAATCCAAATCTTCGCTGCTGTACCGCGGCGGCATCCCGACGATCTACGTCAATGGGAAAGTCATCCCGCGGTGGCGACTCGAAGGCGAGAACATCCTGGAACGCATCTTCGATAAAGCCTACGAGGACGCGAACTAGAGCATTTTTCAGTTGAACAGGCGGGGTGGCGCCCGGACTACTATTGATGTTTGAATGGCTAATGAAGCGGCCCAAGCCCATGGATCGCAATTCATGGGCTTGGGCCGCACTGGCATACTAGAAAACACCACTTTCGGCTTGACGGTCGACTGGTTATGCTTCCAGGCGACCCGCGGTTTCGTGCCGCCCAGCATCAGGAGTCATAGTGATGTCACTCGTACCCATGCGCACCTTGTTGGACCACGCGGCCGAGAACGATTACGGCCTCGCCGCCTTCAATGTCAATAATATGGAGCAAATCCAGGCGATCATGGCCGCCGCGGAGGAGACCGGCTCGCCGGTCATCATCCAGGCCTCCCGAGGCGCGAGGCAGTACACGAACGACGCGTATCTGCGCCACCTGATGCTGGCCGCGGCCGAGTTGCATCCAAAAATCCCGATCGCCATGCACCTGGATCACGGCAACTCGGCGGAGACCTGCTTCAGTGCGATCGAGCAAGGCTTCACGTCCGTGATGATGGACGGTTCGCTCGAGGTCGACGGCAAGTCGCCGGCGAGCTTCGAGTACAACGTCGAGGTGACGCGCCAGGTTGTCGCAGCCGCCCACGCCAAAGGCGTCACGGTCGAAGGCGAACTCGGTTGCCTCGGCGGCATCGAGGACGGCCACGGCGCAGGCATGAGCCAGGATGAGGCCATGAAGCACCTCACCGATCCCGCCCAGGCCGAGGAGTTCGTCGCGAAGACAGGTGTCGATGCCCTGGCGGTGGCGATCGGCACGAGCCACGGGGCGTACAAGTTCACCAAGAAGCCGACGGGCGACGTGCTCGTGATGAGCGTGATAGAGGATATCCATCGGCGACTGCCGAATACGCACATGGTGATGCACGGCTCATCGAGCGTGCCGCAGGAACTGCTCGCGATCATCCGCGAGTACGGCGGCGAGATGAAGGAGACCTACGGCGTGCCCGTCGAGGAGATTCAGCGCGGCATCAAGAATGGCGTCCGCAAGGTCAATGTCGACACCGACAACCGCCTCGCCATCACGGGTGCGATCCGCAAGGTATTCGCGACCAAGAAGGGCGAATTCGATCCGCGGAAGTACCTCGGCCCCGCCCGCGACGCGATGCAGCGCGTCTGCGTCGCCCGCATGACGGCCTTCGGCCAGGCCGGCTACGCCGGCAAGATCAAGCCTGCCACGTGCAAGGAGATGGTCGCGTTCTACGGCACGTAGCGATGGCGTCTGAAAGCATGCTCACCCTTCGGGATGAGCATGGCACCCAGCAGTAGGGTGCGTCCCGGACGCACCTTTTTTCTTCTGCCAAATTATTTGAGAAAAATTTCACGGTGCTCCCTTTGGGTCCGGCGGCGACGCTGAAATCCTCGGCGTTTGCAGCAAAAAACTGCGAACCGCCGCAAACTGCCGCAAACTTTCGGCCGCGGTGAAGGCGAGGCGGCGGTCTGCCCTTTTTCGGTTCTCGTCATGTAGTATGGCTCAGTGTTCCGCTGGGAAGCTGTCAGCCGAGGAGGGAGCAAGGGACCGAGGGATCGAGGGATCGGGGATTGAATCAGAGCCCGGAGCGTAAGCGACGGGTTTGTCGCCCGACGGCATAATGACCCCGCGCTGACGCTTGGGGCTCTGTTTTGTCAAGACTTGTTTGTAGTACATCCGCGGTTCGGCCCCGGAGGGGCCAAGGCGAGTAGCCAGGGGTGGAGCGAAGCGAAACCCCTGGGAACAAGACCCGCAACTCCCCAAAACCCCGGCGGGGCGGAAGATAGGGTCTGGTCGGATCTTTCGCCCCTACGGGGCTGACTAGCTTACACGCGCTCCAACCCCACGGCTCGCGCCGTGGGCTATGTTCTTACGCCCCTCACGGGGCTTTGCCGTGTTCCCCGGCATTCCGGGCATGTTCCGCTTTCGTTGCCCATGAGATTGTACTCGCACTTGACGCAATGCCCCTCCGGGATGCGACGGCGGCGCTCCAGAAACCACAGAAGCCCCGTGGGGATGGCAACAGCAACGAATGGTAGCCAGAGCGGGATCATCAGAACCCTGATCACGACCTTGCCCTGTTTTCTGGCAACAGGCCATTCCAAACCCCAGCGGTTGGGTCTGCGAAGGGATCCCATTTTCCAGGTCCCTGCGTCGGTCCTGCCTATTACGACAGATGACAACACCACGATGACGCCGTCTCTGCAGCCGCATGACCATCCATCACCAGTGAAGGCAAAGTACCACGCCAGACTCACTCCCCACGCCACGAGAATCAGCACGCACAGCACGAGCCCAATCCCTTCGAGCACGCGCGCGCTACGCCGTCGTTTCCTCGCGGTCATTTTGAATCCGCCTTGGGCAGGCCTTCGCTTCGAATGTGCCGGCGGAGCCACGTAGGGTGCGTCCCGGACGCACCTTTTTTCTTCATTCACCGGCGCGGCCCTCGACATCACCGAAGTCGGGCGGCTTGGCGGCTTCGCCGTCGCACGAGCACATCCAATCGTTTGCATACTCTCCCTGGCGCACCCACTTTGCGAAGCTCGAATGCGGCCACGCATGTGGACAGCTCGCAAGGCCATGCTTCACTGGATTGTAATGGATGTAATCCAAGTGCCGACCGTAGTCGTCATCGTTGCGGATGGCGTGGTCCCAGAACCGGCGTTGCCAGACGCCGCGTTCGCCGCGCTTGCGTCGTGACGCGCTGCGCGGTGTCTCGGTGCCGCCGCCTGCAAGGAACAGGTCCGTGAATCGCCCCTTGATCGCAGACCAGCGCATTGAGTAGCGTGTGTCATCCGGCGGCAGCGTCCAGAGACAGTGCAAATGGTCCGGCAGGATGACGATGGCGTCGATCTCGAAGGGGTGGTGGGTGAGTTCTTCTCGAAAGGCGGTTCGTAGGAAATCCAACGACGCCGGGCCGGTCAAGATCGGTCGGCGGAAGTTTGTCACGACCGTGAAGAAGAACGTCGCACCGGGTGCAATGGGACGTTGATATTGTGGCATCGTTCCGTGACGTTAGCTGGCGCCGCCGATTTGGGCAAGAAGAAAGAGAAAAGGTGCGTCCGGGACGCACACTACAGCGGTCATTTTGATTCCGCCTCGGGCAGTCCCTCGCTTCGAATGTGGCGGCGGAGTCTGAATAGTTCGCGGAAGGCCTTGAGGATCACCTTGAGGTTTGCGCCGGTTTGTTCG
>JAUVGW010000431.1 GCA_030593565.1 Phycisphaerae bacterium
GACCTTGGGGCGGCGCTAACGCGGGTGGCGGACCAGGCGCAGAGTGGCGTCGTTTCACAGGAGGATATCAAGGCCCTGACGGCGGAGAAACAGGACTTCGAACAACGGATGGCTGATACGCGAGAACCTTCGCTGGTGCAGGCGGAATTGATGAAGTCGACGACTGGGGCCGGCTTAACGCTGCGTGAATTGAGTCCGATCGGGCCGTCCGGCAGATCTCCGAAGGAAGGCGATGCGCCTGCATACCCGCGTTACCGCATCTTGGTCAGCGGGACCTATCAACAGATCGCCGAGTTCACGGTGGGATGTACGCGACAACGGCTGCCTGTGAGGGTGCGGGCGTTTGCGATGCGACTGTCGGCAGGCGAGAGTGGCGAAGATACAGGGCATTTGCTTGCTGACATCACGGTGGAGGCATTTCGTCCCACGGACGAAGCACAGAAGGACCGGAACGATATCTGATGGACTCGCGGAAGAAAAAGATCCTGACCGTTCTATGCGTTGGCCTGGTCATCCTGTGCTGGCGGATCTACGCGGAGATCACGAAATACTCGCCGACGGACCAGGCCGAGGCGGAATCAAGCGTGACCGCGGTTGATTTCGGTCAGGTTGTCAGTGACCCGCGCGAGGACGAAGGCATCGGGCGGATGTTGAAGCGGCAGGCTGCGGTCACGGATGAACCGTGGGGACGCGATCCATTCGCCGACATATCGAGTGCATACGTGACGCCGGAAGCTGAGTCGGCACAACCGGCGCACAACGAGTCGCGTCCGCCGCCTGAGCCGCCGTCGCTCAAGTTGGGCGGCGTCTCCGGGAGCGACGGTCAATGGTTGGCCATGGTGGATGGCGAACTTGCCCGCACGGGGGACTTGATCCGCGGGGAATTCAAGGTGATCGAGATCACGAAGCAGTCCGTCACAATCGAATCGGGGGGATGGGCGATCCGGTATGAGATGGGAAGCGCGGAGCCGGTCGTTCGCTCACTATCGGAGGCTCCATGATAAGGCACGCAAGCAACATCGTGAGGTCGATGGTCGTTGTATTGGCAGTGGCCGGCGTTGCCATTGCCGGGGACGAACGCGCCGAGAAGCCAACGTCCGCGAAGCTGATCACGATTCAAACCGGTCGCATCGACATCGTCGATGCGCTGCGGCTGGTTGCGGAGCAAGGTGGGCTGAACCTGTTCATCGGTCCGAATGTCGAAGGTGAAGTTTCCGTCTATCTCGAGGATGTGCCCGTCCAGACCGCCTTGCGTGGCATCGTGGAAAGCGGCGGCTACGCGTTCGTCATGAAGGATGACGTCATTACGGTGTCGAGGCCGCCTGAGATGCGGGAATCCGAGGAGTTGCTGCTCCCGCCCAGGGTCACGCGGGTGTTCACGCTGCAGTGGGCGGATGGGCGGCACGTCAAGGACGTGCTCGAATTCGCATTGACCCAGTACGGCCGAATCAAGGTGTTCAACGAGAACAGTGAGCCCGGCTACGGTGGGACGAAGCTGTCTGATCTGAGGGACTTCGAGTCGGGCGTCACATCATCTACCGTTGGAAGGACGACCGCCGCCGGGGCAGCGGTGTCTGGCCCCGGGGGCACCGCTAATGTCGAAAAGCCCCGCAATTCGCGACGGCTTGTGGTCACTGAGACGGTCGAGAACATGATTGTGATCTCGGATCTGATCGCATCATTGGATCGACTGCCACCACAAGTGCTGATCGAGGCCAGGATCGTCGAGATGAGCACCGACTTGCAGCGGCAACTCGGTATCGACTGGAACATCGAGGCGTTGGTGAGTGGGCCCGTGTTGAATCACGAATTGCCGCTCAACAACCGAGCCGGTTTCGCTCCGGGATTGTCGGGGAGTGCGGCAGCGCCGTTTGGTCCTCAAATTCGCTACTCGCCGGATGGAACGGCCCACACGGCGGCGAGCTTGGCGTTCGGCACGATCGACTTGTCGCGTTTCCTGGGCCTACTCCGGATTCATCAGACGGACAACAGCATTCGCTTGTTGGCGAATCCACGGCTGCTCGTTTTCAACAATCACAGCGCGAGCATCCTGGTCGGCGAACGCTATCCGATCCTCGAGGCCAACATCACAGACATGGGTACGCTGACCGAGGCGTTCGACATGTACATCCCCGTCGGCATTCAGCTCGAAGTGACGCCGAGCATCATGCACGACGGAAGAATCAGCATGTTGGTCCATCCGGCGACCAGTGCGTTGGGCGACGAAGTGATCGGCACGACGGGCTTGCGCGTCCGGCGGATTCTGACGCGCGAAATCGATACACGTGTCATCATGCGCGATGGAGAGACGATTGTACTGGGCGGGTTGATCTCGGACCGGAAGACGCGGACCGTCAACAAGGTGCCGGGGCTGGGCGACGTGCCGATCCTCAACGCGCTGTTTCGACAGGAGAATCCTTCATCGCAGCGTGTGGACTTGATGATCTTCCTGACGGCCCACGTCGAGCGGGCCGTGCAGATGACTGAGCGGGATCGCGAGATCTTCGAGATGTATCGGCCGCATTTCAAACAGGTCGACCGTATTCAGGATGTGCCGCTGCACTTCGAGATTCCGACGGAATACGAGCCGGCGAAACCGATGTTCGGCGATCCCGTCGACGCAGGAGGCGACGAGGAAGTTAGTGAGTCGAGCGACATGGTGGCCACGCGGCGTGTGGCCGTGCCGGTGAAGTCGGTCGGCGGACAGTCATTCACGCCGCGATTCAAGACGACGCCGCGCAGTGTGAAGCAAGACAAACGGCGGCCACGCGGCAGCGGCCGGCCGGACCGGCACAATGAAACCCCGGCGAGGACGGCTTCGGCGACTGAAGCGAACGAAGGACCCAACTGATGTGCGAGTGGCCAAGGAAACACGCAAGGGCAGGAAGAAGCCCACGGACATCAATCCATGGGCTTGCGGGATGTTTCGCGGGCCATTCAAACTTCGGTGGCAGGTACCCATGCTTGGTCGCGGCAATGTTGGCTTGCTGCCTGTCAGGTTTGGCGGGGTGTAGCGGCCTCGGGTCCGGCGACGGGGCGACCGGCTCGGGGTTGGTCGAGGCGCCCGACGACACGCCGGTCATGACGCCTGCCGAACTCGGACGACGATATCGCTCGCTGTATGAGGAGGGCGTCAGATTGGCCGGCAACAGGCAATTCGGCCTGGCGCTCGGCGCGTTCGAGCAGGCCGCCGTCTTGAAGCCGGGATCGGCCGATGCGTTGTGCAATGTTGGTGCATGCTACGAGGAGATGGGCGATCCGCTCCGCGCGATCAACATCTATCGCCGCGTCTTGCAATTAACGCCGGATGATCCGGACTGCTATGCGAATCTTGGAACGAGCTTCATCAAGCTGTATCACCGGGAGAACAGCCCCGTTTGGCGAAAGATGGCGCGTGACGCGTGGCGGCAGTCGCTCGCGCTGAAGCCCGATCAGTCCGATGTCCGTGCGTTCCTTGCGAGGACCGAGTCGATCGAATAACGAGGTCTCGCGCCGGCAGGGCGTAGATGTCGGTTGCGTCTACAGTGAACCGGGGTGACCACGAAAGTGAGCCGGGTCGTCCTCGACCCGGTAGACCGGGCGGGGGACCGCCCGGCTCGCTAAGCGGGGGACCGCCCGGCTCGCTAAGCGGGGGACCGCCCGGCTCGCTAAGCGGGGGACCGCCCGGCTCGCTAAGCGGGGGACCGCCCGGCTCGCTAAGCGGGGGACC
>JAUVGW010000052.1 GCA_030593565.1 Phycisphaerae bacterium
GCAGGTCAAGCTGGTGTTGGCCGGAGGGAAGACGAAAGGCTCGGTGATCGTGGACCGTCGCGACGGCGTCGAGATCCAGATCGACTGCCGGGTGGTTCCGGGCGAGTCGTTCGGCGCGGGGTTGCAGTATTTCACGGGGAGCAAGGCGCACAATGTGCGGCTTCGCGAAATCGCGTCGAAGAGGAAATGGAAGCTCAACGAGTGGGGGTTGTTCGACGGGGATCGAAAGATCGCAGGCAAGGATGAGGCGGCGATCTACCGGAAGCTGAGTCTGCCGGCGATCCCGCCGCAGTTGCGGGAAGACCGCGGCGAGTTCGACGCGGGCGAGATCGGCAAGCTGATCGAACTGGGCGACATCCGCGGGGATTTGCACCTTCATACGACGGCAAGCGACGGCACGGTAGATGCCGAAACGATGGCATTGGCGGCGCAGAAACTGGGACGTGAGTACATTGCCGTGACGGACCACAGCAAGTCGAGCGCGATTGCGAACGGCTTGTCGGTTGATCGAATGTGGCGGCATATGGAGAAGCTCCGCCGGTTGAACGAGCGATTGGACGCGATCTCGGTGTTGGTCGGCTGCGAGTGCGACATTCTGGCCGATGGGCGATTGGACTACCCCGACCCATTATTGGCGGCGTGTGACATTGTCGTGGCGAGCATACACACGGGATTGCGACAGGAGCGAAAGAAGCTGACTGCCCGCGTGTTGCGCGCGATGGAGAATCCACATGTTCACGTTCTGGGGCACCCGACGGGGCGGCTGCTCAACCGGCGTGAGCCGATGGACCTCGACATGGAGGCAGTCATCGCCAAGGCGGCCGAGACCGGCATGGCGATGGAGTTGAACGCGGCCTGGCAGCGGTTGGACCTGAAGGACCTGCACCTGCGGATGGCTGTGGATGCGGGCGTGATGATCTGCATTAGCACCGATGCACACTCCGTTCCGCAACTCGAACAGGTAAAGTTCGGAATCGCGACGGCCCGGCGGGGTTGGGTGTGTGCGGAGCACGTCTTGAATACTCGCCCGTTGCCGAGCGTTCGGAAGTGGCTCGCGCGAAAGCGGCGGTGAAGGAAGGGGTCAAGGGACCAAGGGACCAAGGGATCGGAGGGGTAAGGGATTGGCGGGGGAATTGGGGACCGGGCGCACACTCAAATGTGAAATGGCATAGTAGCGCACGCTGGACCACCATGGCGTGACCAGCCGGGCATGTCAATGGGGGTTCGCCGGTGGTGTCCTATCGGCGTGGGCGGCGTCTTCGGATGACGATGGCGCCGATCACCAGGAGCCCCAGTGTGGCGGGCTCCGGAACGACGAAGCTAAGATCGTCGATACCGAACGGGTCGGGGCCCAACATCTCCTCGGCGGTGATGAGGACGCTGCCGATAAGCTGCGGGTTGGTGTAGGAGAACTCCACCTGTGCGAAGTAGTCGCCTGTCGGGCCGACTCCTACCGTGCCCGACGTCGCGCCTTGGTCGTCGAAGTACTCGACCGTGACACCATTTTCCACCGAAACCGCCGTGAAGGACACGCTCAGAACGGCGGGGGCAAACGAGAATGAAATGACGCCGTCGCTCATATCGAAGGCAGCCGCCAGGATGTTGGGCTGGCTGACGGCAATGCTTCCGTTCGTCACAATGATGTTCACGAGCGCATCCACCGCGTCCGTCCCAAACGTGACGCCGAGATCCTGATACTGATCGGTGACGGGTGCGTACTGCGGCAGTTCGTCAAAGTTGATGATGGTGTCGGCTCGCGCCGGCGCGCAGAGCGCCATAGCAAGCAGGACGACCAGCAGACAGTTGCGCATGCCTGATTTCATCGGCATCCTTGGCGATTCACCGAACGACGGGCAAACCGTCAACTCGGCGATCATGTTGTGACACAGGAGACTTTGAACGCATGTATGACGGTCTGGTCCACGCCCCAACCGATGGGACCGGACGTTCGCCGCGCGCCCCTTCCGCGCCTCCTGGTTCCGGCCTTTCATGCTAGCAAATCGCGATCCTATTGTCAACGACATGAGTTTCACGATCTCTCCGCCACGGCACACGACGGCTTTCAGTGGTACCCAGTAGTACCGTGTTCGCGGGACAACGAATAACCCAGGGCGGCCGCGAGTGGATGCCCTGCGATAATGCCTTGTGGTATAAGGAAATGCAGGTATGACGTGTATGCGTGGCCTCGGTTCACTATAGCGTTTCATGAAACCCTGTAGCGTCCAACCCCCGTGTCGGACAACGAATACCAACCACCCTTGACGGCCGACAGGGGCGTCGGCCGCTACACCCTTTGTTAAACTGCTCTAACGCGTTCGTTATCGGTCGCGGTGCGGGTGGCACCGTCACGATCCCGACATTCCAGTCCGGATTATACTATCTATCTACTCGCCAACTCGCTTAGCCGTGCCCGTCATGGGCACGAACCGAACCCAGGAGACCCGGCTTCGGAGGAGCGAGCCATCGGCTAGCTTCTCGATCAGGACGAGTTCTTGATTGCCTGATTGGGGGCCGACGGGGATGCACATTCGGCCGCCGACGGCGAGTTGCTCGATCAAGGCTGGTGGGGGTGTTTCAGGAGCGCAGGTGACGATGATGGCGTCGAAGGGGGCTTGTTCGGGCCATCCTCTGTAGCCGTCGCCGATGCGCGTGTGGATTTCGTCGTACGCCTTATCTTCCAGGAGTCGGATCGTCCGTTGTGCGAGCGGCTCGACGATTTCGATGGTGTACACGTCGCGCGCCAATTCCACGAGTACGGCGGCCTGATATCCAGAACCGGTGCCGATTTCCAGCACCTTGTCGGCCGCCTCGATTTCGAGCAGTTCCGACATGAGCGCGACGATATAGGGTTGGGATATCGTCTGGCCGTGTCCGATGCGTAACGGGCGATCTTGGTAGGCCTGTGATCTTGCCGACTGGGGCACGAACCAGTGACGGGGCACGTTTCGCATGGCCTCGAGGACGCGTGGGTTACGGATGCCGCGGGCGACGATCTGGCGTTCGACCATTTGGTGCCGTTCGGCAGTGCGCTCCGTCGTACGAGGCGGCGTGGCGCGTTTGGCGGCGGGGCGCGTCGCACCGGCATCGGCGGTTGTCGTCGTCGTCAAGGCCGAACCGTGCAAGCGGTCGGTGGATTGCGTGCGTTCTCGACATGCGACGCCACACACGAATAGCACCACCAGGGGTCCCATTGCCAGGACATGGCGGCGGGTAATCCCAGGATCCGATTGTCGGAAGTCAATCATGGTGGCATCCATCCTGTGGAATTGTACGGTCGCTGCTGGTTCAGTAGAAGTGATGGGGCGTGATGCGTGCCTGGTGGTAGAATGTCGTGCGGTAAATAAAGCCTGCTCGTGCGAGATTCCCATCTCGCACGCCCTTTTCACGGGATTCCTATCCTGTGTCCAATCCGTTTTGGCAGGTCGCGGGAAGGGATTCCCGCGGAAGTGGGTGCGAGAAAGGATTCTCGCACCAGCGTATGTCGTGCGGTAAATATAGGCGGAAGCGCTGATCGTGGAGTCTGATCGAGTTGTCGGCCCGTCGCGGTCGATCGTGTGTGGAGCAAGACATGGCGGAAGACGAGACGCATACGGTTTTCATCGTGTCTGATGGCACGTGCCGGACGTGTGATCTAGTTTTACAGGCCGTGTTGGTGCAGTTTGATACCGTGAATGTACAACTGGTTCGCAAGGCGAACGTTCGCCGCACGCGGACGGTGACGCGGTTGATCAAGGAAGCGGCCGATCAGAACGCGGTTGTCTTCTATACGTTTGTTTCCGAGGAGCCCCGGCAGGCGATTCAGGAGGCCGCGCAACGGCACATGGTTCCCGTGGTCGATATCCTGGGGCCTGTTCTGGGGAGCCTGTTCGATTTGTTCAGCCGTCTTCCGTTGGCCACACCGGGAATTCTGCACGAAGCGAACAAACCGCACTTCGATCGAGTGGACGCGGTGGAATACACACTAAACCACGACGATGGCTGTAGCGTCCAGCATTTATCGGAAGCGGACGTTGTTCTTGTCGGCGTGTCGCGGGCCTGCAAAAGCACGACCTGCTTCTACCTGGGTTACAGCGGTATTCGGGCAGCAAACGTGCCGTTGTTTCCGGATAGTGACCCGCCGCCGGAGCTGCTGAGCTTGGACCGCAGGCGGGTGATCGGTCTGACCGTGAATCCGCACCGGCTTCGGAGCGTTCGCGAGGCCCGGCTTCGCGAGTGGGGGATAGACCTGTCGGCGGACTATGGAGATGAGCGGGTGATCGCCCGCGAGCTGCGCGCAGCCAACGAGCAGATTACCAAGCATGGATGGCGTTGGATCGATATTTCATACAAGGCGATCGAGGAGGTGGCACGGGAGGTTCGGCAGTTGTTGAAGGAATCAGGAATCGAGATCGGCAAGCGGGGATAGGGCGGTTGACGGTCGAAAACCGAAAACCGAAAGTCGAAAAGCGAAAACCGGAGGGATGCCACATCGGGATGTTTAGCCGCGACCCAACGAGGAGCGCGAGGGATAAGGGGCCGCGTAAGAAGAACATGTACGTTTGATCCGCCAAACGGCAAGCCAGCGGGCCAGCCAACCGGGTGGTACGGGCGTCCCGCCCGTAGCCACACGGGCAAGATGCCCGTACCACCCATATGAAATGTGCAACTTGTTTATGCGCGGGTCCTAAGGATCAAGGCTGAAGGCCGCGATCGAAGACCGCTACCGGGCTACCAATCGAGTGGTTCGGTCCATGCCTTGCGCAGTTCGGCGAGTGAAACCGCCGCTGAGACATGTGAGATGGGGGCGCGTCCCACGGGCGGGGAATCGATGGCCGCGAAGGTGAACGTCGGTTCTCCGTCGGGGCGCAGGAGCCTGGCGATTCTGGTGACGATGACGTTTTCGAGGTCCGCGGCCGGTGCCAGCGCGGCGGCATCCGTCGCCTGGAGGATGTAGCCGGAGGGCAGTTCCGCGAATGGATTGGACGTTAGGCCCCCGGCGGGCAGAAAGTACCGCACGTCGAGCCCGGAGGCGACGGCCATTTCCGCAACGGCGACGGCGAGCCCGCCGTCGCTGCAATCGTGCGCGGCGATGACGGCACCGGATTGTATAAGGCCGGCGACCGTCGCATGCATGTGGGCCAGCGAATCAAGCCTGGCGGCTTGCCAGTCGGTTGCATGGAGGCCGACGTAGAACAACTCGGCCGACACATCGACGAGCCGCGGCGCGGCAGTAATGCAGCGGTTGACATCGTCGACCAGGGCGATGGCGGAGATCAATAGCGTGGGGGGAATCGCAAGGCGATTGCCGTGTTCGGCGTGATCGAGATGCCATGCCAGGTCGGGCCATCGCTCGGCGAACAGGGCGCGGAGCGAGACCGCGTCGGCGTCGTTCATGGCGAATTCGTTATTGAGTGAATCCTTGCCGCTGATGAACGGCAGGCCATACGTGGTGGCAACGTCGTAGCATGCCTGACACGCCCGAACGAGCGAGCCGAGGCTTTTGGCGTCGTCCACGCGCGGCCAGCAGAAGTTGTCGAGGATGGCGGCTTGGCTCGGATCGCCACCGACGCAGACGACATTGCGAACGGCTTCATCGATTGCGGCCACGGCCATCCAATAAGGATCGCGGTCGCCGAGTTCCGGCGCGAGGCCGCAGCCGATGGCGATGCCCCGGTCCGAGTCGAGTCTCGGGCGGATGACGGCGGCGTCGGAGGGGCCGTGGAACTTGCCGACGAGCGGCTTGACGACGGATCCGCCCTGAACCTCGTGGTCGTACTGGCGAATGACCCAGTGTTTGGAGGCGGTCGTCGGGCGGCTGAGGCGTTGCTTGAGCTGAGCCGTATAGTCGGCTGGCTGGGTCTTGGTGTCCGCGGGGCTGGGATTCTCGCGGGGATGCCATTCGGCCTGGAGCGTCGTCTTGGGGAGACCGTGATGGAGGAATCGCATGTCGAGGTGGGCAACTTCCGTGTTGTTGTACATAACGAGGAGGCTGCCGGTGTCGGTGAATCGTCCGATGACGGTGGCTTCGACGTTCTCGCTTCTGGCGAGGGCGAGGAGGGTATCCACGTTGTCATCCGGAACGGCGAGGACCATGCGTTCCTGCGCCTCGGAGATCCAGATTTCGTCGTAGCGGAGGCCGGCATACTTGAGCGGGACGGTTTCGAGGTCCACGTCGGCCCCGGTGTGTTCGCCCATCTCGCCGATGGCCGAGGACAGCCCGCCGGCGCCGCAATCGGTGATAGCGGAATAGAGGCAACGGCCATTGATGGTTGACGATTGACGATTGACGATTGAAGTCGTGTGAGGTTCGTCGCAGGGGTAGTCGCGGGCTTGGAGAATGACGTCGAGGATTTTTTTCTCCTCGATGGGATTGCCGATCTGGACGGCGTGGGCGAATTCGTCGACGTGGGTGTCGGTCAATTCGGCGCTGCTGAAGGTCGCGCCGTGGATGCCGTCTCGGCCGGTTCGGCCGCCCAGCAAGACGATGGCGTCGCCGGGTCGTGCGGCCTTGCGGATGCAGTTGCGGGGGATCAGACCGATGCACCCACAATAAACGAGCGGATTGCCCAGGTATCTGGGATCAAAGTGGATCGCGCCGTTGACCGTGGGGATGCCCATCCGATTTCCATAGTCGCGGACGCCGGCCGCAATGCCCTTGAGGACCGTCTTGGGGTGGATGACGCCCGTCGGGACGGCATCGACGGGCCAGTCCGGCGGGGCGACGCAGAATACGTCGGTATTGGCGATGGGCTTTGCGCCGAGGCCGCAGCCGAGGACGTCGCGGATGACGCCGCCGATGCCGGTGGCGGCACCGCCGTATGGCTCGATGGCGGACGGGTGGTTGTGCGTTTCGACCTTGAAGGCGATGCCGAACGTGTCGTCGAAGGCGATGACGCCGGCGTTGTCTTCGAAGACCGACAGGCATTCCGGACCGCGGTGGTCGCGCATCAGTTCGTCAGTCGCGCGGGCGATGGTGTCCTTGAGGAGGTTGTCGTATTTCCTGAAGAATGGCTTATTGCGGATCACCGGCGAGACGCCGGTGCCACATGAGCGGTCGCCTTGCGTTTCGGCTGCGGTTGGGAATGGGGCGCCGCGGTACTCAATCGCGGCCTTGAGGGTCTTGTGCACGCAGTGTTCGGACCAGGTCTGGGCGAGGGTCTCGAGCTCGAGGTCGGTCGGATCGCGACCGGCGGTTTGGAAATGGACCTGAATGGTGCGCATCTCCGCCAAGGAGAGGAACAGGTGGCCATCGCGGCTCAATGATTCGAGCTCGCGGTCGTCGAGGTCACGGAGCGGGATTCGGCGGACCTCGAACGGCGAGGGTCGGGGTGTCGAGGGGGGCTCGATCGGTCTGGTGCCGACGATGACGTCCTCGATGCAGTCGTTCCCGAGCAATCGGAGGATACGCGGGATGTCGTTGTCGGTGGGAGGGGGCTGGAATTCGTAGCGCCGGGCCGTTCGGACGCTTGTGGCATCGATGCCCATGTCTTCGAGAGCGATCCGGGTGGAATCCGCGACGTTATCCGTGACGCCGGGTTTGAAGTGGACCTCGACGGCCAGGGCGTCCGTCGTTGTCGGCGGCGTCCGGCCCTGTTTGAACAGGCGGCATTCCTCGGTGACGAGGTCGGTCAGCAGTTCATCGGCGATTCGCCTTGTGGCGGCGTCCGGATCTGGGATGTCGTCCCGAAGTTGGACGGTGAAGATGCGCGTCGTCCGGACAGTCTTGACGAACCCGATGCCGAAACCGCGAAGCGATTCGGCGGTTGCGTCGCCGAGTGGATCGAGCTGGTCGGGCTTACGTGAGATCTGAAATCGCCAAAGTGTCATGTCTTTCCTGATGACGGCCGCACTCGCGTGCGGCGGTCGTAAGTACAGTGTGGCAAGGCAGTTGTGGCCGCTTGCGTGTCGTGCGACAAGGGCGGAGTCTAGCGAGTCATGCCTGATCCGTCAAATTTATCTTGTCGATGCCGAGGCTGGAAGCTAACGTGGTGGCAGTTTGGCCGGTCAGGAACCGGCGTTCGACCCGCCGGTTTCGGCGGGCGTCATTGATGGATTGCATTACCGGCTGAATCGCAGGGCTACCGTTGAGTCGCATGATAATTTGCAGGGCGCGCCGGCCTATCGGGGCCGGCCGACTATCGTGCAGGCCGGCCGAAGCCGCGTGTGGCCAATCCTGATCGACCGTGTGCGGTGATCTTCGGGTCGGCAGGCCGCTTGAGGATATTGATGAGCATCATTCTGGATGGTTCGACCGCCCTCAATGGAGGGAACTACCTGGAGTTCGAGCGTCCGCTGGCCAAACTGGAGCGCCAGATCGAGGAGCTCGAGGCCGGCCAGGCGACGACCGGACGAGATCACTCGGCCATGATTCGCACGATGCGGTCGGAACTGCTGGGCGCTCGCCGGAAATTGTACACCCGTCTGGACGCCTGGGAGACCGTGCAGATGGCTCGGCATCCGAAGCGCCCGCTCGTGCCGGACTATCTGAACCTGATGGTGCGCGATTTCTGCGAGTTGCATGGGGATCGCCAGTTCCGAGATGACCGTGCCATTCTGACCGGGTTCGGTCGGATCGGCAATTTCAAGTGCATGTTCATCGGGCACAACAAGGGCAAGGATACCAAGGAGCGGCTGGAAAACTGCTTCGGCATGGCGCACCCGGAGGGCTACCGCAAGGCGCTGGCGAAGATGAAGCTCGCGGAGAAGTTCGGGGTGCCGGTTGTGTGCCTGATCGACACGACGGGAGCGTATCCGGGGATCGGGGCGGAGGAACGCGGCATTGCCCAGGCGATCGCGGTCAACATTCAGGAGATGTCTCGGCTGCGAGTGCCGATCGTGTGCGTGGTTCTATCGGAGGGTGGTTCCGGCGGTGCGCTGGGTATCGGCGTGGGGGACCGCATGGCGATCCTGGAACATGCATATTATTCGGTGATTTCGCCCGAAGGCTGCGCGGCGATCCTATGGAAATCCGGTGAGTTTGCGAGCCAGGCGGCCAAGTCGCTGAAGTTCACCGCGAAGGATCTGAAGAAACTCGGCCTAGTGGACGAGGTCATCAAGGAGCCGCTGGGAGGGGCGCATCGTGATCCGCCGGTCGCGGCGGCGAACGTCGAACGATTCATTGTCGATACGCTGCGCGAGTTGCGACGCGCCAAGGTCGAGACGTTGCTGAAACGTCGCTATCGGCGATGGCGGGATATGGGCTCGTTCTTCGTTGATGCCAACAATCCGCCGGCGAAGAAGACAAAGGCCCGTGCCAAGGACGCGGGGCAGAACGGATCATCTGGCTCCGCATCGAAGAAGGCGGTTGCAGCCAAGGGCGGTGCGTCCAAGGCTGGTGCGCCCAAGGCCGGTTCGACAAAGAACGCCGCGGCAAGGAACGGCGCGACGAAGAACGGCGCGATAAAGAACGGCGCGGCGAAAAAAGCCGTGGCTGCGCCGCGCGGCTAAGAACCGATAGATGGCGTTTGGAGGCCTTCGTGAGCCGAGCGGTCCTCCGCCCGGTAACCGGGTCGAGGACGACCCGGCTCGCTGAGGACGACGCGGCTCGCTGAGGACGACCCGGCTCGCTGAGGACGACGCAGTTCGCTCGAGAACGACGCGGTTCGTTTGATGACGACGCGACTTGCTCGACGCCGGTATTCAATCGGCAGGGGGACATCAGTGAAATCAGACTTGCAGGCGAAGTTCGAGCAAATGCGGAACATCCTGCGTTCACTGGGGCGCGTCGGCGTGGCGTTTAGCGGAGGCGTGGATTCGGCGTTCGTTCTGAAGGTTTCGGTCGACACGTTGGGGACGTCGAACGTGTTGGCCGTGACGGGTCACAGCCCGAGCGTGCCCGATGCGGATCTTGCTGATGCGCGGCGACTTGTTGCCGCGTTCGGCGTCGAACATATTCTGGTTGATCCGGGCGAGTTCGAAAACGCGACATACCTGGCGAATCCGACGGACCGGTGCTTTCATTGCAAGGACGCCTTGTACACAAGGATTGCCACGCTGCTGTCGGAGCGCGGAGCGTGGGTTATCGTCAGCGGCACCAACGCGGACGATCTGAGCGACTTCCGCCCCGGTCTTGCGGCGGCGAAGGCTCACTCGGTCCGCGAGCCGTGCGCCGAGGCCGGTCTGACGAAGACGGACATCCGCGATTTATCTTCGGAACTGGGGCTTCCGACATCGACGAAGCCAGCGAGCCCGTGTTTGTCGAGCCGAGTGCCGTACGGGGAGGCGATCACGCCTGAGAAACTGAAGATGATCGAGCGTGCGGAAGTCTTCCTACGCGAGGAGATGGGCATCCGGGAGTGCCGGGTCCGGCACCACGACAAGCTTGCCCGGGTCGAGGTGCCGGCAGCGTCTGTCGAGCACTTGGCAACGCCGGAGAATCGGGCGAAGATCGACGCCGCCTTGCGCGAGATCGGCTATCAGTATGTCACGCTCGATCTTCGGGGCTTCCGTAGTGGGAGCCTAAATGAGGTCATTGAGACCGGCGGGCAATAGAGCAGATTCAGGACAACCGTAGCGTCCGACCCCCGTGTCGGACGTTGAGAATCAACGGTTTTCGGCGGCCGACAGGGGCGTCGGCCGCTACGTTTGGAATCAATCCGCTTCAGCTGCCGCCGCGCAGAAACGGCGACAACTATCTCGTGTCATGACAAGGCGTTATGACTGTTTCCTCAGGAGCCTAGGCGGAATTGATCCGAAGATGAGACGTGGCGAGTCGTTTGGGAGGCGACCTGAGCGGCGTCGTCTCCGGTGAGTTTGAGCTTCATGATGCGGCCAATCTTGAACTTGACCGTGCGTTTCTCGGGGACTTCCACGCGCTCGAGAGTCTTGGGGTTTTGAGCGATCCTGGCAGCGCGGACCTTGCTTTCGAAGACCCCGAAGTCACGGAATTCGAGACGGTTACCTTGGCCGAGTTCATTCATGATTTCGTCAAGGAAGTTCTGAATAACGCGTTTAACGACGACCCTTTTGTTACCGGTCTTGTCGGCGATACGATCGATGAGTTCCTTCTTGGTGACGGTCCTCATGTCAGGCCCCTGCGTGGGTTGCGTCGGCTAACGGCAAACGGTGCCCAAGCGGGTATGGTGGGCGACAGCAGCAGCAGGCTGGAAAACAATCAGCAATGCTCCGCAGGCCCGGTTGTCCCGCGTTGGATTCAACGTAAACCATAGTACAGTAACTAGTTCCCGTTCCGCAAGGGGGTTTTTTGCGCGGAATGAGGGGCTGTTTTTCCCCAAGTCTTTTTGTGACACGATGATATGGCAGCCAGGTGCGGCTGCGCCTCGAACGAGCCAACATCACGTGTGCCGTAACTTACTTCTGCAGCGGAGGTTATCCCGAAAAGGCCGTTCGGGGCACATGCGGCGCTGAGGTCGTCAGTTGGGCGCTCGCGGGGCACCCCATACGACGGAATTCGAGGCTCCGGTTGGTCGGCGGACTGGGATGGGTGCAGCAGCGTATGCCTGCCGCCTCATGGCGTCGAGCTGGGAGAAAGTGGCCGGGCTTGCCTGGTTCGCATCCTGCGGTAAACTAGCGGGTTTGCGAATTCGGATGGCAACCACCGCTACGATAAGGAGTTGGCGGCAATGATGAAATGGCTGCGGAAACACACTAAGCGGATCATGGTCGTAGTGGTCTTGTTCTCGATGTTTGCGTTCGTGGGCGGGGCCGCGCTGCAACAAATACTGGCGCCGCGCGGCGGAGCCGACGCGTTCTTCACGCTATATGGGGAAGAGGTGTCACGGAAGGATTACGCCGCTGCCCGACGAGATGCCGCAGTGCTGGAAGCGATACGCGTGCCGTGGCAATATGACCAGCAGTACGGTCGGTCTGATGGCACGATGCGAATCGAGCACTGGTATATGTTGTGCCACGAGGCAGAGCAGGCGGGCATCGAGGTGTCGGACGAAGAGGTGGAAAGCGCGATAGCGCGCCAACGACAGTGGCTTACGGGCGCTGGTTTTCCGGCCGGCTATATGGAAAGCCTTCGGGAAGGGCGTGGTCGCTATACGCTTGTCGATATTCGACAGGCGATGCGTCGCCATCTGGGAATCCTGAAGAATGCGACCCGGGTGTTCAAGGGCGGGATGCCTTCCGAGCAGGAGGTTCGGCACTATGTGTCGGATACGGAAACGAAGGTGAAGGTGCGGTTCGTGGCCTTGGACGCGCAACGGTTCGTCGACGAGGAGGAGCCGGCGCCGGTGGAGGCTTTGGAGGATCGCTTCGAGAAATACAAGGATGTGGACGCCGCGACGAGTGAGACGGGGGAGGGCTATCGACACCCACGTCGTGTCAGGCTGCAGTATATCGTGGCCCAGACGTCGAAAATCGAGCGGCACGTGCAGGTGACGTTCGATGAGGCCAAGAAGCACTGGAAGAAAAATAAGGGAAAATACACAAAGATGGAGTATGTTGAGGAGGCAGTACCCACGACGGGGCCGACGTCGACTCAGCCTGTGGCGCCGAAGAAGGTGTCGAAGCGCGTGGAACTTCCGTTCAGTGAGGCTCGGGAGCGTGTGGAAATGGACATCCGCAAGGCACGCGCGATGCAGTTGGCCGAGCGTGCGATGCGAGAACTCACGACAGAGATGGGCAGGCCGTGGGAAGATGTGAAAGTCGACCAGAAGACCGGATATAAGCCGATTTCGGTGGAGGCGCGGGATCCAGACTTCATGCGATCGGCGCAGGATCGTGTTGCGAGGGATCTCGGCGTCAGCCTGCAATACGCGGAGACGGGTCTGTTGGGGCGCGAGGCCATCGGCAACGTGAGGGTGTTGGCGAATGTGACGATGGAAGGGGAAGAAGGGGGGGAGCCGATGCGGGTGTCGGAGTACGCGTTTCATGTTCCGGCCTTCGTTGAGCAAGCGTTTGGCCAAGACATCGGTTCGTGTTTGCAGTTGTATCAAGCGCCGGACGTTCCATTGAGATGGACGGGCTGGGACATGGCGGACGGGCGAATCATGCAATCCACAACGCTCGCGTTGTTCCGCGTTGTGGAGGCGCGTGAATCGGAACCACCGGCGAATCTGGATGAGATCCGGTCGGAGGTGGAGGCGGACTACCGTTTGTCGCGGGCGTATGACGGCTTGGGGGCGTTGGCGCAGGAGTTCACCGCGGTATCGGCAATGATTGGGATCGAGCCGGCACTGGAGCTGTTCGACGAGGTCCGGACGAAGGGGCGAGTTGCCAAGGCGATGACGCCGCCTGCGTTCGCGCGGCGGGTCAGCATGCGGACGCAGGGCATGCCATTCCTCGATGCGTTGCGTCAGGGGCGGCCGACACTCGCACCGCCGACGGTGCCCACCGTGGGAGAATCGGCAACGTTCGTTGATGGGTGTTTCGACATGGCGTCCGACGGGTGGGAACCACCAGCCCTGACCGCGGTGGAAACGGAGAGAATGCGTACCGCAACGACGCGTCCGGCGGCGATGCCGACACCGACGGTTCAACTCCTACCGATTCCAAAAATGAAGAAGTGGTTCGTGATCGAGCTTCTCGAGATCGAAGAAGTGGACACGGAACGATTTGAATCCGAGCTTCGGACGGCGGCATATGGCAACCTTCAGATGGAGCAGGGATTCAAGCTGCGGCTGAGTTGGTTCAATGCCAAGAACATTCAGGCTCGCTGCGGTTATGAGTTGATCCGCACGGAGACGGCGGAGAGCGCGGAGGAGGGCATGGTATCCGATGAGGAAGCGGAGGCATAAGCACGGTCAATCTGGCGTTTCCGCGCGGGTCCATGACAGTTTAGGCGGCATTGCTCCGAAGGGTCCAACGGGTGCCACTGGCGGCTTGTCCGCCAGTGCCTCAACAGATAGCACCCTACACGGACACTGGCAGGCAAGCTGCCAGTGGCACCCCGCCGCCGATTGTGTCATGGACCATTTCCGCGCACTTCGTACCGCTCGAGGTTGAGCGTTTTCGCTGTTCGCAGGAAGGCTGTGATAGCGGCGCCAAGGCGGTCGGTCAGGAGCGAGACGCGCGTGTTGGCTTCGCGCGACGACCGTGATCGTTGATCGCGGTTTTGGTCAGGGCCGCCAAACGGCAAGCCGGGCGGCGAGGTTTCTCCACAAACGTCGGATATGGCGGGTGCTGCCAAGACCGGGACGCACTCGTTCGGACTCCCTGCTTGGTCTCGGCTATGGCATTTCACGTTTGCCTGTGGCACCGGCGTCTTGCCGGATCGGCGTGGGCTTTCGGTCTTCGTTGATGGAGACGAAGGTCAGTTCGGCCGACGTGACGTGGACGATGACGCCCGGCTGTCGAAAGCGTTGGGCTTCGACATTGACGTGGATGCGGGCGGAGGTTTGGCCGATCGAGATGGTCCGCGCGTAGAAGCTGAGGACGTCGCCGACATAGACGGGCTGCTTGAATTCGACGGAGTCCATGGCGACGGTGACGACGCGTCTGGCTCCGAGGGTGCGGACATGGATAGCGCCTGCCTGGTCGACATAGCTGAGCAGCACGCCCCCGAAGATCGTGCCGTTGGCGTTTGTGTCTCGCGGCATCATCATGACGCGAATGGCCAGGCTTCGGTCAGCGGCGTCCGTCGGGTCGCTCATGGCTGTTGTCCTCCAAGGCGTCGCGCTGGGCGGGGCAATCGACACCGGATTATAGCACGGTCGATATGACGGCCAACGGCGGAGGCCGAAAGCCAAAAGTCCAAAGTCGATGACCGGTGATTGACGACTGAATGGTAACGGAACGGATGACGGTTGACGGCAGGTTGGTCCATGGTTTCAGAGTTCCGTAATCTGGAACCTGGGCCCTGAGACTTCGGCTTGGGTCGATGACCGCATTGGGGACAAAACTCCCCGCATGGGACAGGGCAATCGCAAGAATGGCCCGGCGGTGGTCTTTGCAGCGGTTTGCGCGCTCGTGTAGCGGCCGACCCCCGTGTCGGCCGTCGGAAACCGTTGGTGCTCTACGGCCGACACGGGGGTCGGCCGCTACATCCGCCATTCTTGTGATTGCCCCTGCCGCATGGGAGGGCGACGAGGCTAGCAATTGGCGGGACGAGTGTTATCATGCGACAAAAGGTGAGAATGTAGTGCTTCGCTACCGCTCAACTGATGGATGCCACGGGCAATCCGCCTGCCCCAGCCTACCGGCGGACCCGGCTGCGTGCGACGCACAGGCAAGCAGGCCACCAGTGGCACGCTCATGCAGTGGCAATCCATCGTTTCGGTCGTGTCGGAGCGCTAGCTGGGAGGATGGTCGGCTGGGGGGCGGTCAATGGATTTTCCACGTCGGCTCCTGGATGCCGACCCTGTTATCCGCGCGTTTTCGCGTGGCGACACACTCGACCACGGGGCATGGTCCGATTGTTCGCGTGGACGTTTGCACAGGAGTGATGATTGATGAAGCTCCCGAATCTTCGGCTTTACGATACGCAGGCAACGATATCATCCGTGTTTGGCGTGTTCGGCGTGATCTGCACATTGAGCTTGGCGTTCTTCGTTTTGCAGCCGCTTGACACGGAACACATGGTCATTACCTACGATCCGGAGAGCCTTCGGAAGCCAGTGGTGTATGGGGCGACTGCAGCAGCCGGTTTGGCGGGGGCGCTGGCAGGCGCTCTCGGATTCAACAGCCTGGGTCAGCGCCGGAACACGAAGCAAGGTCGTTCATGGCTGGGGATGGCGTCCGGCGCGCTGGTGGTCGTAGGGGCTCTCGTGCTGTTCTATACCTGGCGAGTCTTGAGCGAGTCAGCCATCAGGGAGCTTGGATAGACCGGCGATTGGGGGCGGGCTCCGCCATGCGTGTGGCGGTTGGACGACAGACTGCATCGCGTCAGATGACATGGCTTGGTTATTAAACGTTCTTCTGCCTGGTGCCGGGCTCATTATCCGCCGTCGCGAGTGGCTCGGATTTAGTCTTGCACTGGTTTTCGGCATTAACGGCAACGTAGTGCTGGCAGGGCGGTTGATCGCGCCTGCGGCGATTCCGGCCTGGCTGACGCTGATCGCGACGGGTTTGACCTGCGTGTCGTGGGTGTCCGCCCAAGTACTGCTCCGGCGTCAGAATCTGCTGTTGGCGCATCGAGCGGAGGGGGTGTCGGTTGCCCTTCGCGAAGTGACGTCGGCGCTGGCTTACGACGATCGTGCCGCGGCGCGGCTTGCGCTGGAGAGTGGCTTCGCGATGGACGACGAGAATGCGGAGTTGCACATGCTGCGCGCGCGGCTGTGCGAGATGGAAGGCGATGACGACGGCATGCGCGCGGCTTGTCACGGTGTGCTCAAGTTTGGGCGGGATGGGCCGCACGGCGAACAGGCCAGCCGTCTGTTGACGCGTCGTGGGCCGTAGACGTGAGCATTGATTGCCCAGGGCATTTCCCCTGGGCTTTGTCCTGTGGCCCATTCAGGGCCAAGACACGAAGGGCACCATCAACGGTCGACATGCGGGTAACAGCAAGGCCTGCAACGGCGGGTCAGTTTCTGCTCGTGGCGTGCGGGATGGGCCTGCGGTGGGGTCGCGTGAAGGCGACTGGCCTTCTGTAGTGTTCTGTCCTCGCTGAACGGATGGATTGGGTGGCGTCGCCCCCCCCATGGCCGACAGGGCGCTCGATAGCGCTCCATCGCCTGCGCCGGCCGCAGGGGGGGCGACGCTATCAGCCCGTGAAAAAGGGAAAACAGCGGTTCAGAAACGCCGTTCCCAGACGTAAAAACCACCGGCGAGACGCCGGTGCCACCGTTTTGCAGCGGGCCGCCATGACATCTGCTTCCTCGCCGGAACAGCCCGTCGATCGACGACTGATGGGTCCATGACACTATCTGCGGGGCTGATCAGAGCCCCTCTTCGTGGACAGACCGTTGGTCTTTGGACCCGCTCGCTTACGCTCGGGGCTCTGATCCAGTGCCCGACATGGGTGATGTCACGCGCCACTTCGCTGTTTCTCGAGCCGCCTAGACTGTCATGGACCCACGGCTGATATACCACTCGGGTCTCGATCGACAGCCCATATCAACCGATACTAGAATAAGACGGGAGCGCCGCGGGTCCGGTATTCGCATTGCTACGGTCCGGCGGGGCTGCTAAAATTCGCGAGGAGGCGTCGCGGCGGTGGGCTGATGCATATCGCTGAAAGTGCCTAAGCGGAGCGTTTGTTCCGGTAATCGGAGACCTCCGGCGTCCCTGGGGCGGCGAACAGCAAGCAGACGAGAGGCAAAGAACGAATGTTCGAGCGATTCACAGACCGAGCGCGAAAAGTGATGGCTTTGGCCAATCAGGAAGCCCAGCGTTTCAGCCACGAGTACATCGGTACGGAGCATATTCTGCTGGGGTTGGTGAAAGAAGGCAGCGGCGTCGGAGCGAACGTCCTGAAAAACCTGGAGGTGGATCTTCGCAAGGTCCGGCTCGAGGTGGAGAAGCTGGTCAAGAGTGGGCCGGATATGGTCACGATGGGCAAGCTTCCGCAGACGCCGCGGGCGAAGAAGGTCATCGAATACGCGATCGAGGAAGCCCGAAGTCTCAATCACAATTATGTCGGCACCGAGCACCTGCTGTTGGGGTTGCTTCGCGAGCAGGATGGCGTGGCGGCTCAGGTGTTGATGAACCTTGGCATCAAGCTCGAGGAGGTGCGTGAGGAGGTATTGAACCTGCTCGGCGCCGGTGTTGAAGGCGAGGAGGCCGCAGGCGGGCCGGGGCCGGGCATGAGCGGCCCGGAGACGACTCGCAAGGGTAAGTCGAGAACGCCCGCGTTGGATTCGTTCGGTCGCGACCTGACGGAGATGGCGAAGGCGGGCAAGCTTGACCCGGTCATCGGGCGCAAGGACGAAATCGAACGGCTGTTAGTGGTTCTGTGTCGTCGTTACAAGAACAATCCCGTGTTGCTCGGCGAAGCGGGCGTGGGGAAGACGGCGATTGTGGAAGGGCTGGCCCAGCAGATCGTGGACTGCACGGTGCCCGAGTTGTTGGCGGGCAAGCGGATCGTCGTTCTCGACCTGGCGATGATGGTGGCCGGCACGAAGTACCGCGGGCAATTCGAGGAACGCATCAAGGCGGTGATGAACGAGGTTCGCCGGGCGCGGAACGTGATCCTGTTCATCGACGAGTTGCACACGCTGGTCGGCGCGGGCGGCGCCGAGGGCGCGATCGACGCGTCGAACGTCTTGAAGCCGGCGTTGTCGCGGGGCGAGATGCAGTGCATCGGCGCGACGACGTTGGACGAGTATCGCAAGTATATCGAGAAGGACGGTGCGTTGGAGCGTCGGTTCCAGCAGATTCTCGTCGAGGCGCCGAACCGTGAGGAGACGATCGAGATTCTGAAAGGGCTGCGTGATCGCTACGAGGCCCATCACCGGGTTCAGATTACGGATGACGCGTTGTTGGCGGCGGTGGAGTTGTCGATGCGGTACATACCGGCTCGCGTTCTACCGGACAAGGCGATCGACGTGATTGACGAGGCCGGCGCGAGGATTCGCCTCCGTGCGATGACCAAGCCGCCTGATTTGACACAGATCGAGGAGGATTTGAAAAAGCTCGTGGGGGAGAAGGACGAGTCGGTGCGGAACGCCGACTACGAGCGAGCGGCCAGCCTTCGCGACGAGGTCCTCCAGGTGGGCAACAAGAAGGAGGAGATGGAGAAGGCGTGGCACAGCCAGCGTAGCGAGACGGACGGCGTTGTGGATGGGGAGATCATTGCGGAGGTGGTCAGCAAGATGACCGGCGTGCCGCTGACGCGTCTGGAGAAGGAAGAGGCGGCGCGACTACTCGAACTGGAGACCGAATTGCACAAGCGCGTGATCAGCCAGGAGGAGGCGATCAGCGCGATATCGCGGAGCGTGCGCCGTAGCCGAAGCGGAATGAAGGATCCGAATCGGCCGATGGGCAGTTTCATCTTCATCGGGCCGTCCGGTGTCGGGAAGACGTTGCTGGCCAAGTGCCTGGCGGAGTTCATGTTCGGCTCCGAGGAGGCGTTGATCTCGATCGACATGTCCGAGTACATGGAGAAGCACAACGTGAGCCGGCTGATCGGCGCGCCGCCGGGTTATGTCGGCTACGAAGAAGGCGGGCAGTTGACGGAGCGCATCCGCCGACGGCCGTACGCGGTGGTTCTGCTCGACGAGATCGAGAAGGCGCACCCGGATTGCTTTAACATGCTGCTGCAGATCATGGAGGAAGGTCGGCTGACGGATTCGTTCGGCCGTCACGTGGATTTCCGGAACACGGTCCTGATCATGACGAGCAACATCGGGGCGGCGAAGATCACTCATCAAGCGACGTTCGGGTTCGAGAAACGCGACGATGATCTGAGCTACGAGAAGATGCGCGACATGTTGAAGCAGGAGTTGGATAATTACTTCCGGCCGGAGTTCCTGAACCGCGTGGACGAGGTCGTCGTGTTCCACAAGCTCAAACATGAGGACCTGACGAAGATCATCAATCTGGAATTGAGCAAGGTGGAGAAGCGTTTGAAGGATCACGGCCTGACGCTGGAGTTGAACGAAGCGGCAAAGGACTATCTGCTCGAGAACGGGACGGACGAGAAGTTCGGCGCCCGGCCGCTGCGCAGGGCGATCGAGCAGTACATCGAGGACCCGCTGAGCGAGAACATCCTTCGCGGCATGTACAAGGGCAAGGGCCGGCTGGTCGTGTCCGTGCAGGAGGACGGCGACGAGAAGAAGCTGCACTTCGAGGCGATCGAGTCGCCGAAGGACACGCAAGAAGAAGGCGGCGAGTTGGCCGAGGCGGGAGCGGGCGCCAGCGAGATCACCTGATTCGGCACGGCCATATCATGGAATAGAGTGTGACGGTCCCGCGGGTGGTGCTCGCGGGACCGTTTCTGTTTATCGTCGTTCTCGCAGTTATGGCATTTCACGATTGACTAGGGCACAGCGCGGTGCAGCCGCGACCGTAGCGTCGGTCCCCCGTGGCCGACGTATGCACGGAGAGACGCTCCAGAAGTTCACGTCGGCCACGGGGAGTCGACGCAACAGCCGATGCGGCAGCATGCCAAACCTACACGCACCGCGTTCATGAGTCGTTGTTCGCAAGACTACAGCTCAGATTCGACGCTCGGCGTGTCGGTATCCGTCGTGGCGTCATCTCGGGCGATCAGATAATAGAGCTTGCCCTCACTGAAGGTGAAGCCTGCCATCTTGCCGGCTTCCGCGCCGACGCCCATGTAGATGTCACATCGTCCGGGCGCGCGGATGGCGGCGCCGCGGTCCTGGTCCAGCACAAAACTCCGATAGTTCCGCATCGATTCACCGGGCACGTACGGGATGCGCGTGTCGACGAACACCAGGCAGGCGGGCGGGAAGATGTCCTTGTCCGTCGCGACGCTGTGATACTCGGTGACGGGTTGGCCGAGGCAGCCGAACGGTCCGCCTTTGGCCTCCCGGAAGAAGATGTACCGGTTGTTCTGATATAGATACGTGTCGAGATCCTCCGGATGCTGCTTGAAGTGCCGGATCATCGTATCGAGCGACATCTTGTAGCGTTCGATGGCGCCGTCGGCGACCATGATCCGGGCGATGGGGGTGTAGTCGTGTCCGTTGTGGCCCGCGTAGCCGATTTCGTATAGCGAGCCGTCCGGCAGCCGGATGAACCCGGAGCCCTGCACGCTGATGACATATGCCTCGAAGCGGTCGGCGAGCCAGATGATCTCGTTGCCATCGAGCAGCCCGCCGGTTTCGATTTCCTCGCGCGTGTACCACGGTCCGCCGACGGGATCGCCG
>JAUVGW010000226.1 GCA_030593565.1 Phycisphaerae bacterium
GAGCTGGCGACGACTCAAATCCGCCCACCTATGCGGGACGGTCCCGCTGCCGAAGCCAAAAGCAAAAACCAAGAGCAACGCCGCATGAGAATCGTGAAGGATGACCCTCGGCAATTTACACAGGACTTGACACTACCTCGCGAGACGCCGGTGCCACAGGATGGGGGCGACGCTGCCTCGCGGAGTGACGTTACTTGGTTGCGGTTTG
Source organism: Phycisphaerae bacterium (assembly GCA_030593565.1). Lineage (GTDB taxonomy): Bacteria > Planctomycetota > Phycisphaerae > UBA1845 > UTPLA1 > JAFGQA01. The sequence continues at coordinate 209 of JAUVGW010000226.1, forward strand.
TAGGCTGAGCACTGCTAGCGCGGTGACGTAATTCGGGTCGCCTTCGAGCCAGCGGTCCTTTTCGTTGATCCAGCTTCCGTCGGGTTTTTGGAGGGCGATCAGTTTTCGGCCTAGTTCCTGCTGCCAGTTGTGGCGCTTCCCTGTGGCGTCGACGATCACGGGTCCGCCCCAGGCGTGCATGGCCCTGGCGAAGACGTGGTAGTAGTAGTACAGGCCTTCGTGGGCGCGTTTTTGCGGCATGCCGGGGTTTTGGTCGAGGGTCCAGTTGTTGCGAATCCAGGCGACGGTGGCTTTGACGCGTGGGTCGTCGTGGGCCACACCGGCGTACAACATGCTCTTGAAGCCTGAATAGGTCATGGAGCCGTAGGCGCGGAGCGGGATGGGGGCGTCGCGCGGGCCTTCGCTTGCTTTGGATTCGCCGCCGGCGTGTGCCGAGTAGATGAAGCCGCCGTCGGTCTTGCCGTCGGCGAAGGGCTGGTCGTTTGTCGGGTCGTACAGTTGGCAACGCGAGACGAACGTGATCGCGCGTTGGTAGACGGGATCGTCCTTTGGGAGGCCGCTTTGGTGCAGGGCTTCGAGCATCATCTGGGTGTTGGAAAGATCAGGGCGTTTTTCCTTGTTGTAGCCTGCGCCGCCGTACCAGGGGTTGGCCAGGTCGATTGACTCGCCGGCGTCGTATTGCAGTTGTTTCAGCGAGGCCTGGGCGCGGGCGATGCGCGGTTTGTGCGCGGGATCGTCGAGTGCGGCGAGGAGCATCAGCACGACGGAGGTCTGGTAGTTGGCGAGATTCTGCCGGCGTTCGTAGAATCCGCCGTCGTTTTGTTCGAAGCGGAGGATGTAGGTTACGGCGCGCTCGACGGTGGGATGGTGGGGACCGTGGGCGCTGTCCTGGACGAAGGCCTTTGCGACGATGGCGGTGACGGCAGGGCCGTATGGGGCCGTCCAGGCGCCGTCTTTTTCCTGTTTGGATTTCAGGTATTCGAGGCCCCGTTGTATTGCATTGCGCGCGCTAGCGGCGAGATCGGGAGGTAGTTGTCGGTTTTTTTTTGGTTCTTCGCGGAATTCCGGGGAATGACGAAGCCCCCTGAGGGGCGTCAGAACATAGCCCACGGTGCGAGCCGTGGGGTCTGGGCGTGCGTGGGCTGGCGAGCCCTGTAGGGGCGATAGATCCGACCAGGCCGTATCTTCCGCCCCGCTGGGGCTGAGCAACACGTGTGCCGATGGGATCCCACGGCTGACGCCGTGGGCTATCTTCTCACGCCACTCCGTGGCTGATTGGCTGTGTGCTCCCCGATAATCCGTGAAGCCCCTTCTTTTTGTGGGCGGTTCGGCGAATGCGCTTGCGGCGAGCCCGATGGATATTGCGGCGGCGGTAGCGGCGAGGCGGATGATGTGTTTGGGCATGGGTTGACCTCGAGTTGTGAATTGTTCCAGGGGGGTGCGGTTACCGGGAGTATAGCATGAAGTTGGGGTTGGAGGAGAAAGTCGAAAAACGAAAGTCGAAAGTCGAAAGACGCTGCATCGCGACGTTTTGCCGCGACCCAGTGAGGACGACCGAGGAGGGAGTCCGAACGAGCGCGAGGGAAGGGGTGAAGAATGAAGGATGAAGGCGGAAGGATGAAGGATGAAATACCGGCGGGACGCCGGTGCTCCCCTAATGGGGGGGCGTTGGCTATTCACGTCGGCCACGGGGGGACGACGCTACTTTTGAGTCCGGGCGGAAGACCGGCTCGAGACGAGCCGGCTCGCTGGGTTGGGAGCTTCTGTTCCGAGGGGGCGACGCTATTTTCGACGTCCGACGCGGGGGTCGGACGCTACCCTGTCGTTGACCGGTTTTTGGGGGAGGGGTAGGATTGGGGGTGTTGCGGGCGGCGTCTTCGCCACGCGTGAACATCCCAGCCTCAACGCCACGAAAGGGAACTGATGGCATTTTTGTCGGGTACGGTGAGTTTTTCGCGTTTCAAGATCGTCGGCGGGGCGCCGAAGCGGTTGGACGAGAACCTGTTGGAAAAACTGCGCGGGCGTGCGATCGGCAAGCAGCGCGAGGCGCGGATGGACCAGACGGATGTGGGGTGGATCGGCGGCCGGCACCTGCTCGACCGCGAATTCGCAATCGAGAAGAACATCCTGCTGGACGGTCTGCACTTTGGTTTGCGAATCGATACGAGCCGGATACCGCCGGACTTGCTGCGCGCGTACGTCGAGCAGGAGCTTGACGCCTTGCGCGATGGGAACGGCAACGCCCGGGTGTTTGCGAAGTTGAAGAAGCGCGCGGTCGAGGCGGCTCGGAACCGGGCCGACCGCGAGGTGCGCGACGGGCGGTATCGCCGGTCTCGGCAGTTTCCGATGCTGGTTGATACTCGGCGGGACGTGCTTTTTGCGGGCGCGACTCAGCCTGCCGTTCACGAGCAGTTGTACCCGTTGTTCAAGGAGACGTTTGGCAAACGATTGGAGCCGTTGAGCGCGGGGCTATTGGGGCAGGACGTTGCGGAGCGGCTGGGTATGGCTCGGCAGTTGGAGAATGCCGGGCCGTCGAGGTTCGTGGAGCATCCGGACGGGAACGGCCATGGGGATGTGTACTGGACGGCACATGATTCGCAATCGCGCGACTACCTGGGTAATGAATTCCTGCTGTGGCTGTGGTACACGTTGAGCGAGGAGACGGACACGATCGAGCTGGCGGACAAGACGGAGGCATCGGTAGTGATGGTGAAGCAATTGGTGCTCGAGTGTCCTTGGGCGGAGACGGGTAAGGAGGTCATCACGTGCGAAGGGCCGACGGAGCTGCCGGAGAGCCGTCGGGCAATTCGATCGGGCAAGCTGCCGCGAAAGGCGGGGTTGATCGTCTCGCGGCAAGGCGAGCAGTATGAGTTCACGCTGCAAGCCGAGACGATGAACATCTCGGCCGGCGCGTTGCCGCGTATCGAAGGCAACGGTGATCCAACGGCGCGTCGTGAGGAGCGTGTGGAGCAGATTCGACACATGGCGGAGACGGTGGACGTTCTATACGAGACGTTTTTACGACGACGTTTGTCGGCGGATTGGCGGGGCGAGTTGGCGAAGATGCAGGGTTGGCTTCGGCGGGGATAGGGGGGGAGTACGTCTTTTCAGTGGGTAAGGAGTCACGCAGGAATAACGTGAATGGTTGATCCGCTAAACGGCAAGCCAACGGGCCGGCCAGGCGACATAATTGATCGCGTTATTCCTACGTGATGCTTCATCCCCGGCGGGAAAATCGGCTCGAGACGAGCCGGCTCGCTGGGTCGGGGGCTCGTATTCCGAGGGGGCTGTAATCTACCTACAGTCCTGACGTATGCCCGATGGAGGATTGGGGTGGCATTTGCGTACTGTCCGAAGTTGAGATATACTTGTTCTTGAGGGGTGTGTGGACCGTGGGCGGCGACCTCGGCGTTTTGGGCTTGGGGCCATCGCTGGGCTGGTAGGATGTCCATCCACATGGGGGCGATTGCCCAGTCAGGATGCGGATTCCGCGGCGGATCATGCCGGCTTCGTTGAGGAGAACGAGAATGGCGAGACGTTTCATTGTCGCCGTTGGCGTTGCCCTGGCGTTTTCGTCAGTATCCACGGCGGAGTTGAAAGTTGGGGACAAGGCCCCTCGGATTTCAGCGGGCAAATGGTGGAATCTGCCGGCAGGAATGACGAAGCTTCAGCACGCCGATCTGGCGGGGCAGGTGGTGCTGGTCGACTTCTGGACGACGTGGTGTGGTCCTTGTCGAGCGAGCATCCGGCCTCTCGCCGAGATGCAGGAAAAATACCGCAATAAAGGTGTGCTGATCGTGGCACTGTCGTACGAGCCTGTACGCAAGGTCCGGTCGTACATGCGCGAGAAGAGGGTGGACATGACGTATCTTGTCGCTGCCGAGGCGCGTTTCGCGCACGACTCGTACGGCGTCAAGGGATATCCGACGATGTTCGTCATTGATGCGGAGGGCGTGATTGCCTGGATCGGCAACGATGCTAAGAAGGCGGGCGAGGTCGTCGAGCGGATTCTGAAGGATACGCCTCCGAAATCAAAGCGATCGCTTCGCGAGCGGGTCGCGAAAAGGGGCTACGACAGGGCCGTTAGAAGTTATGAGAGCAAGAAATATGTGAGGGCGTACAAGGGCTTTGTGTCGGTGGCGACGGATTTCAAGGGGACGAAATACGCCAAGAAGGCGAAGGGCAGGCTGAAGAAAATCAAGGCCGACGAGAAGGTCATGGGGGTCGTTCGCAATGCGCTCCGTGCGGAGGCGAAGCGGGATTGCGAGGATTGGCTGCGGCTGGCTCGGTCCAAGGTCCGGGAAGGCGACAAGGCCGAGGCGACGGTGTATTACGGACGGATTATCGCCCAGTTCCCGGAAAGCAAGTACGCGAAGACGGCCAAGGAGGAGATGGGGGCTCTGGAATGACGTATCGGCCCTGTGGCCGCCGAGCGGATGCCAGGAGTCGCGTAGGAATAGCGTAAACGGTTGGTCCGCCAAACGGCAAGCCAGCAGGCAGAGAAGCACTGCTTGAAGCAGTGGCACGCGGCCGTGCCGAATAGGTGGATTTGGCGGGTTGCCGGAGGCCGTTTGGCGGGCAGGATTCGAGTAGAACGGCGCGACGGGGGATCGATCGCCGCGATAGTTTGGTACAATAGTGGGCTGGCACTCCGATACGGTAGGGGTGAGGGTGCTTCGATGGCGTGGCGCCGACGAATTCGGTTTGTGCGTGCGATGGCGAGCGATCGTCCCTCCCGAGTGAATCTTGTTGGAGCACGAGATGTTTTCGAAATGGGATCGGGATCCGGTTGCCGGCGTTGATTGAGTTTCAAGAGGAGTATGGACAAATGAAGACGTGCATGTTCATTTTGGCAGGGCTTTTGGCGTTCGCGGTCACTCCGGTGATGGCGGATGTTGATGTGGGTGATGAGGCGCCGAAGATCTTCGCTTTCGATTGGTATAACCTCCCGTCGGGCGTGAAGGAGTTGAAATCGTCCCACCTGAAAGGCCAGATCGTCATGTTGGAGTTCTGGGGGACGTCGTCCAGGGCCAGCGTTCGGTCTATCCCGCATCTGAACGAGCTTCAGGAGAAGTACAAGTCCCAAGGTGTTGTGCTTGTCGCGTTGTCGAGGGAATCCGACTCGAAGGTCAAGCCGGCCATCAAGAAGTACAAGATGGGCTACGTTGTCGGGAGCGGCGCGGCGGCAACCCAACGCGCCTATGGCGTTTCCAAGTTTCCGACCACATTCCTAATCGATCCTGATGGAAACGTCGCGTGGAAAGGCAATCCCGCAGTCGTCGAGAAGGAACTCAAGAAGCTGTTGAAGGACAAACCGGTTCGCGGCAAGGGGTTCTTGGCCGAGAAATCGGCGAAAAGTGCATATAAGAAGGCTGTCAAGCACTACGACAAGAGCGACTATCCCAAGGCGATGGCTGCTTTCGAGAAAGTGGTCAGGGAGTTCAATGGAACCGAGGCGGCCAAGAAGGCACGTTCCAAGATCAAGAAGATGCGGCGGAGCAGCCGCATCATGAACACCATCAAGCGCGAGGAGGCCGATCGGATTTCGTCCGGTTGGTTGGAGGTGGCGCGGATGTGTACGCAGTACGGCGACGAGGAAGACGCGCTGAAATACTACGACCGGATCATCAAGAAATATCCCGGTGCCGAGAACGCCAAACTCGCCCGGATTGAAAGGGACATCATCGATCCGCCGGAGCTCGAAGAAGAAGATGAGGATGAGGAGGAGGAGGATGAGGATGAGGATGAGGATGAGGAGGACGAGGAGGAGGATGACGATTAGAGCAGGATCGGTTCGCTCGTAGTGGGCGGAGAGAAGAAGGGGTTAGGCTACTCTATCGCGCCTTGGCTGCCGGATCACTGTCTGGGGGCGATCAGGATAGAGCAGCGTGGCCCCTTTTTCTTGTTTGCGTGGTGATATACTATTGGCGTTTGAATGGTCAATTGACAATCGCGCACCCACCGGGAGCCCATGGATTGTGATCCATGGGCTTTGGGCGCGTTTCATTCGCCAGTCAAACCTTCTCGTCAACCCGCGGAGGCGGGGGTGAGGGTACACCAGGTAGATCATGAATGATGACACCAGTGAATCGGGGAGGCGGGATTTCCGGCGGTTCGAGGAAGAAGGGTATCGGCCCGGCACGAGCCGGGCCATCGGGCAGGGTTTCTGCGATGCTCGGGACGCGATTGCCCGGGGGTTGATCTCGGTGGGGGTGACGCCGAACGCATTGACGATCGCGGGATTTGGGGCGACGTGCGGTGCGGCGGTCTGCTTCTTTCTTGGCGGCAGCTTGAGTCATGCCGCGGCGCGTGAAGCGGGTGTTTTGCCGTATATGCTGATGGCGGCGTGCTTCATCATCCTCGCCAGCGCGTGCGATATGCTGGACGGCGCCGCCGCCAAGATCGGCAATATGAGCACGCCGCTGGGGGCCGTGCTTGATTCGGCGGTCGACCGGTTCAGCGACTTGATCGTGTACCTCGCGCTCATCGGGCACTTCTTTATGCAGGGGAACTTTACATACACGATGCTCGCGGCGGTCGCGATGTGTCATGCGTTTCTCATCAGCTACATCAAAGCTCGGAGCGAGACGATCATCCCGGCGTGCGACGTGGGATACTGGATGCGCGGCGAACGTTCCGCGGCCCTGCTGATCGCCGCCTTCGCGGGCACGGTGCCGGCTGTGCTGTGGCAACAGGCGGTATCGCCCGGTTTCACCGTGGTGCGGCGGTTGGTTTGGACGTATCAGGTGCTTTCGGCGAAGGCGGCGGGGAGGCCCGCGCCGTCGAATACGCCGCTTGCCGGCTGGCGGGGTCTGGTCCGGCCGTGGCGTTACCCGCGTGGGTCGGTGCCGTACGATTTCGTCACGGGGGCGAACATTGCGTTCATCATCTTCGCGTGGCGCATCAACGAGGTTTTCGGACCTTCAGCGGACCCCCTGCGGAGCTTGGTTGACCGTGTCGTGTGAAGGACGTTGTCGGTAGGTGCGGGTCTCAAGTTGGTCGCACCTTTCGCCGTGCGGGCTTGCCTGTCCGATCGGCCCATGGATTGCGATCCATGGGCTTGGGTCGCTGCCAAACAGAGCGCTGGCCGCTGAGACTGTCACGGCCGCATTACCGTATCCGGAACAGAAAGGGCTTGCAATACGGCCCGGGCCGTGTAGCATACGCGGTTCGCGAGACACGGGGCGTAGCTCAGCCTGGTTTAGAGCGCTGCGTTCGGGACGCAGAGGTCGGAAGTTCAAATCTTCTCGCCCCGATTTGAATAAGTCACGCCGAACGCTGAAGTTAGCGTACCTGCCTGCGTAGGGCAGTGCGGCTCAGGAAGCCCGGAATTGTGGTAGTTACCACTTTTCGGTTTCAGGAGCTGCACGATGCCCAACGCAAGAACACCCAAGATCCCGAGCTATCGCCTCCACAAACCCACCGGTCTCGCTGTCGTTCGCCTCAACGGCCGAGATTTTTATCTTGGCAAGCATTCCACGCCCGAAAGCCGAAGCGAGTATGAGCGGCTGATAGCAGAGTGGCTGTCAAATCACCGACAGCTACCCGGTGGAGCCCGCAAGGTCGACATCGAAGGGGCGAGCCTCACCATCAACGAACTGTTCCTTGCCTACTGGCGGTTTGCCGAGAGGTACTACCGCAAGAACGGTCGCATGACCGACGAGTGCTATGGAATCAAGGCAGCCATGCGTCCGCTGAAACGGCTCTACGGCCGGCAGCGGGCGCCAGATTTTGGGCCGCTGGCGTTGAAAACGGTCCGGCAGGCGATGATCGACTCCGGACACAGCCGCGTCTACATCAACGACAACGTCAACCGAATCAAGCGGATGCTCAGTTGGGGGGTGGCCGAAGAACTGGTGCCACCGAGCGTGCATCACGGCTTGCAGGCAGTTCGGGGGTTGAAGCGCGGCCGGTCAGCGGCACGTGAGACGGAACCGGTCAAGCCGGTCCCCGCGGAATACGTAGACGCAGTGCGCCCTTTTGTGTCCCGGCAAGTGTGGGCGATGATCGAGCTTCAACAGATAACCGGCATGCGATCAGGCGAAGTCGTAATCATGCGTGCCTGCGATATAGACACAGTAGGCGATGTGTGGCTATATCGACCTCCAATCCACAAGACGGAGCATCATGACCACGAGCGTGTGATCGAACTCGGCCCGCGGTCGCAAGCGACTATTCAGCCGTTTCTGAAACGTGGCCTTGGAGCCTACCTATTCTCGCCTGCTGAGGCCGTGGCGGAACACCGAGCGAGGTAGTGTCAAGTCCTGTGTAAATTGCCGAGGGTCATCCTTCACGATTCTCATGCGGCGTTGCTCTTGGTTTTTGCTTTTGGCTTCGGCAGCGGGACCGTCCCGCATAGGTGGGCGGATTTGAGTCGTCGCCAGCTC
>JAUVGW010000288.1 GCA_030593565.1 Phycisphaerae bacterium
CGCGGACTATGACAACGACGGCGACACGGACCTGTACGTGCTGAACTACGGTCCGAACGTCCTGTACCGCAACAACGGCGACGGGACGTTCACGGATGTGTCATCCAAATCAGGACTCGATGACGCAAGTTGGAGTCTGTCCGCGCCGTGGTTCGACTACGACAACGACGGGGACCTGGACGTCTACGTCGCGAACTACTTGGAATACGACGCGGGCAAGTTCCGCGATTTTTATGCCGCCGCCGGATATCCGGGGCCGCTCAGCTACAAGGCGCAGGCCGACCAACTGTATCGAAACAACGGCGACGGCACATTCACCGATGTGACCAAACGCGCCGGGCTGTTTTCGCCGGACGGCCGTGCGATGAGCGCCGTTGCCACTGATTTGAACAATGACGGGCATCTGGATATCTATGTGGCCAATGACGCCACGCCGAACTATTACTTCGTTAACACCGGCAAGGGCACATTTGAAAACAAGGCGCTCGAGATGGGGCTCGCGTTCGGTGAAGGCGGCCAGGGCGCTTCTTCGATGGGACCTGTCATCGGTGATGTTGATCGGGACGGCCTACTGGACGTCTATGTCCCCGACATGGCGTACGGCTGTTTGCTGGTCAACAAAGGCGGATTCTTCCTGGACGTCACGGCGCCGAGCAATCTGGCCGTCGTTTGTGGGCAGTACACCGGTTGGGGTGGCGGTCTGTTCGACTACGACAATGACGGCTATCTCGACATCTTCGTGGCGAACGGCAACGCCCACCATGAATACACCGAGGAGGATGTTCTGCTGCGGAACAACGGCGACGGCAAATTCGTCGACGTGGCGATTCGGTCGGGGCCATACTTCCACGAGAAGCACGTCGGACGTGGTGCCGCCTTCGCCGACTACGACAACGACGGCGACATCGACATACTCGTCATGAATCTGAACGGACCGGCCAAGCTGTTGCGAAACGACGGCGGGAACCGCAACCATTGGTTGACGGTTGTGCCCAGGCGCGCGCGGACGAAGGCGGTTGCCATCGGCGCACGTGTGACGGTCACTACGGGGAAGCGGCGGATGATCCAGGACATCCTGCCCGTATCCGGCTACCTGTCGCAAGGCGATCCGCGGGCGCATTTCGGCCTGGGCAAAGCGCCCGTGGCCGACCAAATCGAGATCCGTTGGCCTGACGGCAAGACGATGAAGATGAAGGACGTCAAGGCGAACCGCATCCTGAACGTCGTTCAGGCGCGAGGTTAGCAGGGGTGGCAAGGATTGGCGGAGCCGCGTTGACATGGTTCAGCACGGCCGGGGTGGCATGGGTTAGCGGAGCCGCGCCGAGCGGCGAAGCTTACCCGTGGAGCAGAGGCCTTGTGGTGTCCCCACAGGTAGTGTGAGGTAAGGGAATATGCAACGGTATGTGTGTGGCATGACGGCTGCCCTCCTGATCGCGGCGGCCATCGGCGTCGTGTGGGCGTCGGGCCCCGGCGTGCGGCAGCGGCATCCGGTGTATGTCGGCGCGCGCGTCTGCGCGAGATGCCACGCCGGTCAGAACTCGGAGCACGTCGTCAGCCGATGGCGGACGTTCAGCCAATGGCGAGCGTCGAAACATGCGCTCGCCTATGCGTCCCTGTGGAGTCCCGAGTCCAAGGAAATCGCGAGGCTCAGCGGCATCCCCGTCGAGCCGCAGGACGCACCGGCGTGCCTCGGTTGCCACGCCACGGCATACGACGCGGAGGCCTGGGAGAAGGAAGACACCTTCTTCCTGGAAGATGGCATTCAATGCGAATCCTGCCACGGCCCCGGTAGCGAGTACATCGATCCCGAAGTCATGATGGATCGGGAGCGGTCCATCATGAATGGCATGAAGATGCCCGACGCACAGTTCTGCATGAAGTGCCACAATGTCAAGGGCTCGCACATCGCCGTCCTGAAATCGGAACCGCTGGACATCGAGAAGGAACTGAAGACGATTTGCCGGCGAGCGGAGGATCACGCCGATGCGGCCGGCCACACGTCGGCGCGTCACAATCCGGCGTCGACGATCGCCGACCCACCTGACGACCCGATACAGGCCCAACACGACTACATCGGCGTCATGGCGTGTGCGGCGTGCCACACGACCCCGGCTCGGGGGTATCAGTTCAGCAGGTGGCGTATGCATCGACACGCCCACGCATACGCGATTTTGGGGACGCCCGCCGGCGTTGAGATGGCTGCCCGCGAAGGCGTCGATGGCAATCCGCAGCGAAGCCCGCGGTGCTTGCGTTGCCACGCCACGGGGACCGGCTTGCCCGCTGACAGGTTTAGCTCAGGATTCAACCCGACCGACGGTGTGCAGTGCGAAGGTTGCCACGGCCCGGGTGGTGCATATGCAAACACAGATGTGATGCGGGACGAACAGACGGCCCACGATGCCGGCCTGCGACCCGTCGCGGAGCAGACATGCAGGGCCTGTCATGACAATGCACATGGGCGCAAGTTCGACTATGAAGCGGCCATAAAGATGATCTCGCACGCAACTCCGGTCGAGGATGACGCGAACTACGCGACAGTCCCGCGATACAAGACGCCCGTCAATATGGCGAAGTCACCGAATGGCAAGGAACTGTACGTGGCATGCGAGGCATCCGGCTCGGTGATAATCGTCGATATCGTGGCGCGTAAGGTTGTCGCCGAGATCGAAACGGGGGGGCAACCCAACGACGTCGCCTTCAGTCCGGACGGCTACCGGGCCTACGTCACAAACCGGCTGGACGACAACGTGGCCGTGATCGACACGGCAACGCGCACGGTTCTGCGGACGGTGCCCGTCGGCGACGATCCGCACGGCGTATTGGTCGATGCATCGGGCAAGTTCATCTACGTGCTCAACACGATGGCGGAAAGTGTGTCGGTGTTGAACGCCGAGACATTCGTGGAAACGCGGCGTCTGGCGGCAAGCCGCAGCCCATGGTCGCTCGCCCTCAGTCCGGACGGGAAGCTGCTCGCCGTGACGAACAATCTGTCGCGTTTCGTCGAATTTCGCACACCATCGGTTTCCGAAGTCACGCTGATCGATACGGAGCGCGGCGAGGTCGCGCACCGCGTGGCGGTGCCAGGCGCAAACCTGCTGCAAGGCATCGCCTGGCATCCAAGCGGCGAATTCGCGTTGATCACGTTGAACCGCACCAAGAACCTAGTTCCGATGACGCGGCTGTTGCAGGGCTGGACCATTACCAATGGGCTCGGCATTATCTGGCGCGACGGCACGGTCGACCAGGTGCTGCTTGACGAGCCGCACATGTGCTTCCCCGACGCCGCCGATGTCGCCATCAGCCCGGACGGCAAGATCGCACTGGTGACGAGCAGTGGATCCGACCGAGTCGCCGTGGTGGATGTCGCCAAGCTGATCGGCATGATTCGCAACGCCTCGACATACGAGCGCGAGCTCGTCCTGCCGAACCACCTCGGCAAGCCCACGGAATTCGTCGTCAGGCACATCTCGACGAGAAACAGCCCGCGCGGCGTGCTGATTGCACCCGACGGTCGAACCGCATTCGTCGCCAACGCCCTCGATGATTCCATCACGGTGATTGATCTGGCCGCGCTCGACGCGGTCGAGCGCATCGACCTCGGCGGACCCAAGACGATCACGAAGGCGAGATTTGGCGAGCGCCTGTTCCACAGCGCCGACATCACCTTCCACAGGCAATTCTCGTGTCATTCGTGCCATCCCGATGGGCATGTCGACGGTTTGACGTACGACATCGAGCCGGACGGACTTGGCGTCAGTCCCGTGGACAACCGTACGTTGCGCGGCATTCTCGACACCGCCCCATTCAAGTGGGAAGGCACGAATCCGAGCCTGCAGAGACAGTGTGGCCCGCGGCTGGCCGTGTTCTTCACGCGGATCGATCCGTTCACGCCGGATGAACTGTCCGCACTGGATTACTACATCTGCACGATCCCCCGACCGCCGAACCGGTATCGGCCGCTCGGCGGGGAACTGACGCCCGCTCAGCGCCGGGGCAAGTTGATGTTCGAGCGTAATGTAACCAATGATGGCCGTGTCATTCCTAAAGACAACCGTTGTGTGACGTGCCATTTCGCACCGCTATTCACAGATCGAACGCGTCGTGACGTGGACACGAGGATGTGGCTGGACCGCGAAGTTGAATTCGACGTGCCGCACCTGAACAACATCTACGACTCCGCGCCCTACCTGCACAACGGCATCGCGAAAACGCTCGAGGAAATCTGGACGCGGTACAATCCGAACGATCTGCACGGCGTGACGAACGACATGACCAAGGACCAGTTGAACGACCTGATCGAATATCTGAAGACGCTGTGACATTCGGCCGGGAGGCGGCAATATGCGGAGATTAAGGGACCGAGGGATCGAGGGATCGAGGGACCGATGGCGCGGCGATCCAATCGGATGCGCAGGAATCGGCCCCCACATGGCTTGCCGTTTGGCGGCATTGATAGTCGTGGCGATGATCGGCCTGCCGCCGGCAGCGCAAGGCGAGCCGCCTGACATGCCATACGTCTATACGAAATGGGAACAGTTCACGACGAAGGACGGCCTCCCCAACGACCATATCTTCGCGGTCAAGGTAGACGGTGATCGCGTGTGGATCGGAACGGAGGATGGGCTGGCCTGCTTGAACAAGAAGACGGGCAAGATCAAATCGTGGCGAGAAAAGGACGGCCTGCCGTGGCGCGTGGTCGGTGCAATCGATGTCGCTCCGAAGACCGGCGATGTATGGCTCGGCCTGTTCGGCGGCGGGCTGGCCAGATTCAGTGGCGGCAGATTCGATCATTGGCACCAACTCAATAGCGGCCTCGTCAACGACGTCGTCTACGGCGTCTGCATCGAGAACGACAACGTCTGGGCGGCCACGACGGCCGGGGCCAGCCGCTACAACACCGTCACAGGTGAATGGTCCATCTTCACCGAGAAAAACGCCCCCATGGAAGAAATCTGGAACTATGGCTGCTCGTATGCTGACGGCCTGGTCTACCTGAGTGTGTGGGGCAGCGGCGTCCTCGAATACAATGTCAAACGCGGGACCTGGAAGGACTACCTCGATCCCGATGGCGAAATGGAGATCGACCTGTATCGCGATGACGGCATCGTCCACGTCATCACGACGGGCGTGACGTACATCGACAAAACGCTGTGGGTCTCGACGTATTTCGGCGCGTGTCGGTACGACGGCCGGCACTGGCGCGGGTTCTATCAGCACGACAGCGGCCTGCCGAGCGACTTCGGTAACGCCGCCCGGGGCCGCAGCGCGATCGAATGCTGGTACTGCACGGATAAGGGCGTGGGCGTCGTCGCCGATTTCCCATCGGACACGTGGGTGACGTACACCACCGACCACAAGGCGGGTAAAGGAAAGGCCGTGGTCCAGCGTGGCAAGAAGATCATCGCCGAGATCACCACCATGCCGAACCTGCCGCACAATTACGCGCTCTGGGCGGACTTCGATGGCAACGACGTCTGGGTCGGCACATCCAAGGGTCTAGGCCACGCGATCGGTGAAGGCTACTACCCGGGCGTGCGATCCGCCAACAAGACGAGCCACGGGCTTCAGCCCGTGCGGCCATGTGCAGGTGGCGGTAGCGTACGAACACGCGGCAGCGTGGCGACTACCGATCAGCCCCTGAAGGGGGCGACGGAATAAAGCCCAGGGCGAAGCGCAGCAAGCCCTGGGTCGGTCGGCAATGCCGGCACGAGCCCCCGAAGGGGGCGACGGAGAAAGTCAGAAGATGTCACAATCCTACTGCAACCTATTGTACCATCTCGTCTTCTCCACAAAGAACCGACAGGACTGGCTTCGGGGTGAGAGCAGCGCGCGAACACACGAATACCTGGGTGGTGCCATCAGGGGTGAAGGCGGCGTCGCCATCATGGTGGGTGGAACCTCGAATCACGTACATATTCTTGCGAAGCTGCGCCAGGACCGATCTGTTTCGGATATCCTTCGCAACGATCAAATCCAACTCGTCGGGGTGGATTCACCGGGCGTTCCCGAGTTTCGATCGATTCGGCTGGCAGGACGGTTACGGGGCATTCACCGTCAGCCCGTCACAGGTGGAGAAGGTGTGCCACTACATTCGGGATCAAGAGGAACATCACAAGAAGGTGTCATTCGAGGAGGAGTTTGCCGCGTTGCTGAAAGCGCACGGAATCGAATACGAGGAGAAGTACCTGTGGCGTTGAACGGGGGGCCAAGGGTTCCGTCGCCCCCGTTGGGGGCTTGGGCGTCCGCGATCCGGCAACCCAGGGCTCGCTACGCTTCGCCCTGGGCTTTATTCCGTCGCCCCCGTTGGGGGCTCAGCCGTATTCCCGCCCCCCCCGTTGGGGGCTTGGGTGGTCCACCGACTGATTGGAGGTAGGAACCAATGAACACACAATGCCCGACACCCCGAATCATCGGTGCCATCGGTGTTTGGCTCGCCTTCGGCGTCACGGGATGCAGCCGGCCAGCCGCTCCCGAGCTTGAACCCACCGCTCCCGCCCATGGTGATCGGCCAACCATCACCTCCCCCGAACAGTCGGCGACCGTCACCTCCCCCGAGCAGTCGGCGGTCACCACCGACACAGCACCCGGTCGATCGACGCCCCAAAACGGTGACCACGCCGACATTGCGGAACTGCTCGACGCCATCGACGTTGGGCCGTACGAGGTGCCGCAACTCACGTTGAAGAAAGACAACAACTACGCCTTCTCCGCAACCGATGTCGAGCCGTTCCGGCACGTCACGCCCTACAAGGAGCATTTCCTCGAACAGATGGAATACACCGGCCCCGGACGGGCGATTCCGGAACCTGAAAACCTCGACACGGTGAAGAT
>JAUVGW010000350.1 GCA_030593565.1 Phycisphaerae bacterium
GGATCGGTGTGACGTCGACAGCAAGAAGGTGTTGGACTACGGGGATGAGAGGCAACGGCGGCCACGGCTGTGCGACGCTACATTGCGTTCGATGGCTTAGCTGATGTACCGCGCAGAGGGAGCACGTCTACGAGCCTATGAACGTGCCTGCCTGAAGGAGTTCGACGCGAACATTCTGATAACGTACCGGGAGCGGAGGGTCCTGGATCCGGAGGGACGCTGCTCGACGCTGCACGTGATTCCGAATGGAACGACATTGTGCACTGAACCGCCGACGGCGGCGTCGGCGTGTGGGCCGGTGGTCGGATTTGTCGGCGTGATGGACTACCGACCGACCGTGGAGGGGATGTGCTGGTTTGCGCGGGAGGTGTGGCCGCGGGTGCTGCGTGAGGTACCAGATGCGCGGTTGGTGATCGTCGGGCGACGTCCGACGGGGGCGGTGCGGCGGCTGGCGAAGCTGCGCGGCGCCCGGGTGACGGGTGAGGTGGACAGTCCTGGGCCGTACCTGTCCAAGTTTCGCGTAGTAGTGGCACCGTTGCAGATTGCGCGGGGTATGCAGAACAAGGTGCTGGAGGCGATGACGATGTGTCGTCCGGTGGTGGCGACGTCTGCGGTTGCGGGGGGGCTGCGCGTTGAGGCCGGTCACAACATCCTGGTGGCGGACGATTCGGAGGAATTCGCGGAGCAGGTGGTCGCGTTGTGCCGGTATGACGGGCTGTGCGACAAGATTGGCGAGGGAGGGTATCGCTGCGCCGCGGCATACTATAGCTGGGCGGAGACGATGGAGTGTTTTGAGCGGCTGGTGGTGGGGCGGGAAATGCCCGCCACGAAGTGTGGACCGGCCGGCGGGGAGAGCATTGGCCGGACGGCTGGTTCGGCGGTGGCGGCCGGAGTTGCGCGTGGATGAGCGCGATTCGATAGCCGTCATTCGGCTCCCGCCCGGCAGGAAGACCGGCTCGAGACGAGCCGGTTCGCTGTGGCGATGCTGCGGGGCGGGGAGCAGCGGCCGTCGTCCGATAACCGGATTCGGGGGAATACCCGGTATCGTTTCAGTTCGGTCTGATCAAGCTCGATACAAGAAGTGCGGGAAGATATGGGACCGGGCCGGCTGGCGCGGGTAGCGGGCGTTTTGCGCATTTGGAGCCTTGCACGTGTCGCAGACGGAATCAGATAGGAGCGAGACTGTCGATGTGCCGGTCGGCGCGGGTGGAAACCGCGGGCGAGGCGCCTGTGCCGCAGAGTGCGTGGTGGCGAGCAACCACCGGCGAGACGCCGGTGCCACGAGAGGGGGGGCTGTCGATGACCGCGAGGCGTCGAGGCGGCCTTCGCGGGATTCGTCGGATGGGCGAGCGGTACGCCGGGTGCTGGTTCTGGCGAGCCGGTTTCCTCCGGTGGCGTCTGTGGGGGCGATCCGAATCCGGAAGTTCGTGAAGTATTTTCGTCGGTTTGGGTGGGAGCCTGTCGTGATGACGGGGGCGATGCGCCGGAGTGGCGGCGGCGGACAAGACGTTCGGCGCGCGACTGATTTGGAGAGTTTGGCGGATCTGCCGGACGAGTTGGAGATGCACAGGCTGAGCCCTGTGGTGGACCATTGGCCGGGGTTTCTGGCTCGCTATTGTGGATTTCGGTTGGGGCGTTGGACGAGAGGGCTGGGGCTGGATGAGCGGGCGTGGAGTGCGGGATTGCGGTGGCGATTTCAGCGGGCGCATGATCGGCTGTCGTTTCCGGATCGGGGGATTTGGCGACTGGCGTCGGCGGTGGGACTGGCGTTGAAACTGCACCGTCACCATCGGTTTGATGCGATTTTTTCCAGTGGGATGCCGTTCAGCGATCACGTCGTCGGGCTTGTGCTTCAGTCTTTGTTGCGTCGGCCGTGGTTGGCGGATTTTCGTGATCCTTGGGTGGAGTACATCCATTGGCGGCAGTGGGAGACGGCGTGGGGCGGGCGGCTGACGCGTGCGACGGAAGCGGCGGTGGTTCGCCGGGCGTCGTTTGTGATCGGTGTGAACGAGCACATGACGCGGCGATTCGCGGTGCGGTACGGTCGGGAGCGCCCTGGGAAGTTCGTGACGATTCCGAACGGCTTCGATCCGTTGGATTTCGAGGCGGCGGGCAGGGAGAAGCCGTGTTCGCGATTCAGGCTTTTGTACGCGGGATCGCTGTATGGCGCCCGAAGTCCGAAGACGGTGTTGGAGGGGTTTCGGCGTTTTCTGGATGCCGTGCCGGGGAGCCGGTCGCACGCACGGTTCGATTTCGCGGGGCGGCCGGGGCCGTACATCACGGAGTTGAAGTCGTTTTCAGAAGGCGGGGCGGTTCAGTATTTGGGGATGTTGCCCCACGCGGCGGCGTTGCGTTCGATGGCGTCGGCGGATGTGAACGTGGTGATCCTGCCGAAGGTTCACGGCGGCGAGAACGACACGACGGCGAAGATATACGAGTGTTTGGGGAGCAACCGTGCGATGTTGGCGGCGGTGCCGTCGGATGGGGCGGCGGCGGCGGCGGTGCGACGGTTTAACGGCGTGTGGTTGTGCGATCCGGAAGATCCCGACGGGATCGCCGAAGCGTTGAAGGAGATGTACGGCCGGTGGTTGGCCGGGACGCTCCGGGTGATTCGTCGGCCGGCGAGTTTGTGGCCGTTTACGCGGGAGCATCAAACGGGGCAGCTTGCATCGTTGCTGGATGCGGCTATCGGGAAAGGACTGAAAGCCGAAAGCCGAAAGTCGAAAGTCGAAAGTCGAAAGCCGAAAGTCGAAAGTCGAAAGCCGAAAGTCGAAAGTCGAAAGTCGAAAGCCGAAAATCGAAAGTCGAAAGTCGAAAGTCGAAATTTGAAAGCCGGAGGCCGAAATCTGAAAGTTGGCAGTTGAGACGTCAAGACGGTGAAACGGCGGGCGGGCTTGTGAGGGTGTGTCGCGATGAGCGGGCTGGCTACACGGACGGCATTTGACGCATGGACCGGGCGGATGGTTCGGTGTTTGCGACGGCGCCATAACGCGCAATGTGTGAACGTCGTGACGTACCATAGCGTGTCGAAGGTCGGCAGTGTGTTCACCGACGGCACGGGATTGCGGCATGATCCCGCGTCGTTCGAGCGGCAAGTCGAGTATCTGGCGTCGTGCTTCAATCCGATTTCATTGCGTGATCTGGTCGAGGCGTTGGCCGCCGGTGAGACGGTTCGTCGGGCGGTTGTGATTACGTTCGATGACGGATTCGCGGACACGGTGCGCGTGGCGTTTCCGGTTCTGTACCGTCGTCGCATACCGGCAACGGTGTTTCCGGTAACGTCGGTGATCGGGAATAAGGAATTGATGTGGCAGCACAAGCTGGCGTGGCTGACGGCGAAGGGGCATGAGTCGCGGGTGTGCGACGCTGTGGCGTCGGCCGGTCTCGGCCGGCGCGGCGAGGGGGAATCGGCGTGGGGGTTGGCGCGGCGGTGCTACTGCGAGGAGATGCCGGCGGTGTTGGAAGACGTACTGCGAAGCGTTGGCGCGACCGGCGCGCGGTTGGCGGGGGCGTTGCGGCCGTATTTGGAGGCGGAAGACGTGGCGGAGGCGGATCCGGCGCTTATGGAGTTTGGGAACCATACGCACACACATGCGGTTTTGTCGGCGCTGTCGTTGGAGCGACAGCGCTGGGAGATTGAAACGGCACGCGACGAATTAGTGGCACTGACGGGTTACGCCCCGATTGGTTTGGCGTATCCGTTTGGTCTGAAGCGTCATTACGGAGCGGAAGCGGAGCGTCTTGCGCGGGAGTCAGGACATCGGGCGGCGTTGGACATGCGTCGGCGGCTGAACGTGGGATGCGTTGATCCGTTCGAGTTGAGCCGGAAGCCTGCCACGAACGACAGCCAAGTCACGTTTGAGAAGATGATGGAAGATTGGCCGTCGAATGCCGCGTTGGGCGGGCGGGGGTGCGGTGGATGATCGCGCCCGACAGATAATCGGCCACCCCCCGTCAGGAAGGAGTCGCACAGGAATAACGTGAACGGTTGATCCGCCAAACGGCAAGCCGGCAGGCCAGCCGAACGGCACCATCGGCCATGTTTTTCCTGTGCGATGCCGAAGACCGGCTCGAGACGAGCCGGCTCGCGGAATATCGGCGAGACGCCGGTGCTACCCGGCTCGCGGTTTGGATTGATTGGAAGGACCATGCGGATCGGCGTTCTGACATTGGATTGGCCCCCTGTTGGAGGGGGGATGTCACGGTTTTGCCATGAGACGGTGCAGGAGTTGGTCCGGCGTGGTCATAAATTGATCGTTCTGACCGGACATCGCGGCAAGACCGGCTCGCGGAATACCGGCGAGACGCCGGTGCCACCCGGCTCGGCGGGTGGCGAGGCCATCCGAGTGATGCCGGTGCTGAACGGGGACTTGTCAATTGATTGTCGAGCGGTTCAGTCATATGACGCCGAGGTGGATTTGTGGCACGGTTGGGAGTTCGGATTCGGCGGGCTGGCGCGTCATAGCATTAAGCCGTTTGTGGTGACGGCCCACGGCAATGATCTGTACCGTTCACAGGCGTATTATCGTTTCACGAAAACGCCGCTGCTCCACCATTTTGCGAAGTGGATGCAGTCTCCGGCCGGTCAGCGTGTGATGTGCCGCCGGTCGTTGCGTCGCGTGGCCTGCTTCCTGCCCAACAGTCAGAACACGGCAAGGCTGTTGCGGGACCTTTATCCAATGTGTCGCCGCTGGGAGGTGGTCCATTGCGGTGTGGGCTCGCGGTTTTTTCAGGGACACGAGCAAACAGAAGGTCCGTTGAAACTCCTGACGGTGTGTGGACTGAGTCACGTCCGGCCGCGGAAGAATGTTGTGGGCGTGCTCGAAGCATTGGCGATGGTGGCTGGCGCGTTCGACTTTCGTTACGACATCTGTGGCGACGGGGACATGTCGGCCCATGTGCGACAGGTTTCCGATTCGTTGGGCCTTGGGGAGCGGGTGCACATTCACGGTGGCGTCAGCGACGAGGCGTTGTCGGCGTTTTACCGCCGGGCGGACCTGTTTGTGCTGGCGCCGTATGCCCGTCCTGGAGACGTCGAGGGGTTTGGCATCGTGTATCTCGAGGCCAATGCGGCGGGGACGCCGGTGCTCGCGACTCGAACAGGTGGCATCCCGGATTCGGTGCGTGATGGCGTCAGCGGTTTCTTCGCGGCGTCGCCGGAGCCCGCCGACATCGCGCGGGCATTGCGGGAGTTTGCATCCGGCGTGCGCCGTTTCGAGGAGGAGGATGTTCGGGGTTGGGCCGAGTCGCATCGATATGAGCGTGTCGTGGACAAGCTGGAGGCGGTGTATGTGAGTAGGAAGGGTCTAGGGTTTAGGGTCCAGGGTCCAGGGGCGGGCGGGAACGCCCGTCTCAGTGATGACTGGGAGGTGGCAACTGAGGGCTAGGCTGGTGTTTCAGGCCCACGGATTGCGATCCGTGGGCTT
>JAUVGW010000267.1 GCA_030593565.1 Phycisphaerae bacterium
CGCGACTGGCCACACAAGAAGAACGAATCGCCGCCGAGTCCCCCGCGGTTGCGCAAGCTCAATCGCAACGAAATCCACCGTATCCATGGGGTGCTGAATGCGTTCGAGGCCACAGATAGTTAACGGCGTTGGGTGCCATGCTCATCCCGAAGGGTGAGCATGGGGATGCTCCCAAAGCCCAACCTGGTCAAGACTTCTGGAGGTGTGGATCATCAGGAAGCGATTCCGTCTGAATCGGACCGTTGGCACAGTCAAACGAAGTTTGGCCGCGGTTAGTGCTCGGCACGGGCTGGCTGCGGCAGACCGTTCCATCCCACGCGGCGCGAGTTCGGCAAGTAAGGGTGAGGCCGAGCCGTACCGACCTCACCCCTTTTCTAGGCTTGGACCTTGCGCTGGGTTGCTACGACTGAGACGCAGTGGTAAGCAGGTACCACGGGTCGGCCAACGGCAGGCCGAGTTCATCGAGCTTGTTGATCATCATCTGGAACTGTGCCGCGCCGCTGATGTCCGCGTCGGGGCCCCAGGATTGATCCATCGACCACTCGAAGAACGCTGCCCAAGCTGCGTCGGTGTCGGCGCCGCCTGCTTGATCACCATCGCCGGACGGTGCACCCTCACCGCCGCCGCCACTTTCACCGCCGCCTTCGCATTCGTCGGGGATGCCGTTCTCGTTTTCGTCGTCACTGATCTCGGCGGCAATGTCGCACACGTCTAAAAAGCCGTTTTCGTTGCAGTCGTCGCACCACGCCTCGCCTTCGCATGCGGCCAGGTCGCACTCGTCGGGGATGTCATTATCATTGCAGTCGAGACTGCCAAAACCCGGCGGCAGCGTCAGGTCGCACTCGTCGGGGTAGTTATTCTCGTTGCAGTCTTCACTGACAAACTCGTCGCCGTCGGGGTCGGTCGGATCGAGGTCGCAGTCGTCCGGCACGTCGTTATGATTGCAGTCGGGCTCGCACTCGTCGGGCGTGCCATTCTCATTGCAGTCGTCGCTCGTTTCCTGTGAAATGTCCCAGTCGTCGGGCACGTCGTTGTAATTGCAGTCGGGGTCGCATTCGTCTGGAATGCCGTTGGAGTTGACGTCGGTGCTCGTCTCGTCGGCGATGTCCTTGTCGTCGGGCACACCATTCTCGTTGCAGTCCGGCTCGCATTCGTCGGGGGTGCCGTTGGCATTCAAGTCATTGCTTGTTTCACCGTCGCCGTCGGGGTCCGACGGATCGACGTCGCACTCGTCGGGGATGTAGTTGGCGTTGCAGTCCTCGCTCGTGCCGTAGGCGATGTCGTTGGCATCAGCGATGCTGTTTTCGTTGCAGTCGTTGATCCCGCCGCCGTCGCGACCGCCGCCTTCACAGTCCGACTCGCCGGTCAGCAGCTTTTGGACGAAGCAGGGGATGTCGTCTGTATGCACCTCGCCGTCGCTGTCCATGTCGGCCGGGCAGATATCCACGATGCTGAGGCATTCCACCCCGCCCAGCAGCAGATCGACAAACGGCTGGATGTCCAGGCCGTCGACCAGGCCGTCACGGTTCACGTCGCCTTTGATGCAGGCGTAGAGGCTTTCCTGATAGTCCGCGAAGCCGCCCGGCAATCTGGTGAAGGAGACCGTGTTGTTGATCCACTCCAGCTTCGTCCATGCGCAGACGACTTCGCCGTCCGGGCCGTAGGCGACGGTGTGCTGGGCGCTGTTGGCGATGCGGCGGGCGAGCCCGTCGCCCTGGTAGCCGGTGGTCTGGTTGATGCGGAACTCACCGCCGAGCGGCCGGCCGCCGCCGAAGTATTGGCCGTGGATCTCGTCCGGGCCGGTGCTGATGCGGCTGGTGTTCCAGGCCACGATGAAGCGGCCATCCCCCGCGCGGCTCAGCGAGACGGTCGGATGGGTGTATTCGCCGATGGGGAGGTGGTCCACGTCGCTGTTGACGATGAACTGCGACGAGACGGCCTGCGGCTCCGCGACGCCGCCATCCCACTCGAAGCGGCGGGCATAGATCATCGTTGGCTCGTACGGACAGCCGTCGGGCGTCGGGCCAAACCAGGTGGCGACGAGGTTCCCCGTATCGTCAAAGGCCACGGCCGGTGATTTCTGGGTACTGTCGCCCAATTCCATTTCCGGCTGGTTCACGATCACCTCGTCGCCGACCTTGCCGCCGTCGGGCGCGAAGAGTTGCAGGTAGATGTTGAAGAAGGGGTCATGAAGAAGAGGATCTTCAGCTTCGGCCCAGCAAATCACGAAGTGGCCGTCGGAGCGCATGGCCAGGCAGGGCTGCCACTGGAGGGCCCGCTTGTCGCAAACGGGGTCACTGCCGCACGTCCGAAGGGGGTCGAGCCCGCCGCCGAGCACGGGCTGATAGAGCAGGCCCCAGAACTCGGCCCCGTATTCCTGCTCTCTCGTCCAGTCCACCGCCGTGACGTCGGCGATGGCGTCGGAGACGCCGACCGACGGCTCGCGCTCCAGGTCCGACTCGTAGGGCGACAGGAGCTACGGCCAGCTCGGGGTGTTGAAGTCGAAGTCCGCCAGGAGCAGCGTGCCCGGCAGACCGGGATCTCGCCCGCCGGCCGTGAGGACTACCATATTCTCGACGGTGCCGATGCGGACGCGATGATCGGTGCTCATGGCCACCGAGGGGTGATAATGACTCAGCGTGCAGTTGTACGTCAGCGGGCAAGTGGGATTTTCGTTTGACATGATTTCGGGGTCGCGGATGCAGATGCCGTCCGCGGTGAAGCCGACGGCCAGGACCTCGTCGTACCAGATGCGGGTGCCCTCCATGAGGTCCGTGACCCATGTCACGATGAAACGTGCCCCGCCGACGGCGGGGTCGTCGATGGCCACGGCGGGGTCTTGCCCGCGGCTGACCGCGCCCGCCCCGCCTGCGACCACGGGGCCTTCGAGGACGGTCAGTTCGCCATGCTCGAACGTACCGGGATCCCCCGGGCACGTCTGGGCGTGGAGACTGACGGGGCAGAAGAAAAGGGTGATCGCAAAGGCAAACACAATGGCGAACGAAACCGTCCGCCGACACAAGTGGGAAAACACGTCGTTCAATGGAGACATCTTCAAGCTCCTTTCGTGAGCGGTTTTCCCCCCTCCAAATCAATGATTGTCCATGCGAATCGCCGTCCATTCGCCGATTCGGTGTCGCCTTGTGAAGTTCAGTCTTTACCTCCTTTCTGTTCTGCCTGCGCGGCGTTTTGAAACCAACCCAAATCCGAAACTCAGTAGCACGAAGGTCTCCGGCTCAGGTGTCACCAACTGAAACGCCACGTTGGCCGTCCCCGTTGTCCGCTGCCAATCAGGCACAAGGTCGTTTATGAATGCAAACGGCGTTCCCGTCCCGGGCGAGACCTCCCATCGATAGTGACTGTCCTGATCGCCGACCTGCACAATCTCCAGCCAATAAGGTATACCGGCATCGAGCTGGATCGGCGTGGTCAAGTCCGCCTCAAAGAGGTATTCTGCAGCGCCATTGGCGGCTATGATCTGTCCTGTGGCCACGCGCGAGGGATTCAGGAAGCTCTCCTCGTACATCGTTTCGCCGGGTAAGCCGTCGCTCGCTCGGGCCTCGTAGAATCGCACGCGCATCGTCTCCGGACCGGTCGGCGGTTCAGTGCTGCCACTGAAGGTGCCGCCGTAAAATCCCCACCAGACTAGGTGCTGAATGATCGCAGTCTCCGGCAGCAGGATGTCATCAGCGACGACCTGCCAGACGGGGTACCCAAAGTCATCCAGAAAGTCCGTGTCCGCCCCAGGTCCGCCGGTCGGTAGCGGCTGTTGATCGACCACGACCTCTCCGCCGCGCATCAGATCGCCCCATGTGCCGGGATAGGCCGACGCCTGCGCGGAGAGCCCTGCGGCTACTACCACAGCCGCCGCGCTTACGATCGTGCAACGCTGAATCAGTCTCATGAATACCTCCTTTTCCCCAGCAGCGCCCCAACTGCTATCGGACTCCACATCTTATTCTACCGCGCACTCAGTGTCTGTCAAGTCCGAGAACACATGCAGCCGACGAACTTCGGATCGACATCGAACAGGTTGAAGTCGAAGTCGTCCCAGAGCATCATGCTCGCGTAGGCGTGCGGGACCGGTCCATATCTCGCCCACCACGCCACGCGGCCCGCGCCGACGCCGTCGATCGCCACGTGTAGTACGCGCCCGCCAACACTGCCGGGCGATTATACTCCTCCGCCGCCCGTATACTCGGCACGCATATTCGACCGGCACGCGTGAGCCTCCCGGCGTACTACCGTTTATTATGCCCAAGGGAAGCGGTTTGCGGCAGCACGCACCGTGGTGAGCCCGTCTTCGGTCGGGCCTGTTCCACCCCGTCATTCGTCGCCGCCGCGTACATCCAGGACGAGGAGATTCGATGGATGCTGTTGAATTACATGGTATCACGAAGACATTCGGGCAGACCGTCGCGGTCGATGACCTAGCACTTGCCGTTCCCCCCGGCGCCGTTTACGGCTTTATCGGCCCCAACGGCTCCGGCAAGACCACGACGCTGCGGATGATCATGCGGATCCTGCACCCCGACGCCGGTGCGGTCCGCGTATTCGGCGAGGACGTCTCGCACAGCGCGGCCGCCTCCGACCGCATCGGCTACCTTCCCGAAGAGCGCAGCCTGTATCGTAAGATGGTCGTGAAAGACGTGCTGCGTTTCTTTGCCGAGCTCAAGGGCCTGCGAGACTGCAAGGCCGAGATCGAACGCTGGCTCGAGAAGCTCGATCTTGCCGACTATGCCGGGAAGAAGGTCGAGACCCTCTCCAAGGGCATGTCGCAGAAGCTCCAGTTCATCGCGACCGTTCTGCACAAGCCGGAACTCGTCATCCTCGACGAGCCTTTCACGGGGCTTGATCCCGTCAACCAGGACGTGCTCCGGGACGCCATCGTCGATCTGAAGCGCGACGGGGCCACCGTCATCTTCTCGACGCACGACATGGACGTTGCCGAGAAGATGTGCGACTTCGTCTTCATGATCTTCAAGGGCCGCAAGGTCCTCGACGGCACGCTCGAATCGATCAAACAGCAGTACGGCGAAGACACGATTCGCGTCCGGACCGGCGGCAACGGCGTCGCGTTCGACAAGTTGCCGGGCATCGCCAAGGTGAACGACTTCGGCCAATTCCAGGAACTCCGCATGACCGACGACGCCGATCCACAGGCCATCCTGAAGGCGCTCGTCGCGCAGGCCCGTGTCGAGCGATTCGAGATCGCCCAGCCGACCCTGCACGATATCTTCGTCAGGATTGCCCGGCCGGATGCGGAGGAGGTGAACGATGCGTAAGATATGGACCGTCGCCATGCGGGAATACCGCACCAACGTGAAGACAAAGTCGTTCCTTATTGCGATTTTTGTAGTGCCGGTGCTGATGTTCGGCGGCATGGGCGTGATGATCCTGATGAAGAACAAAGGCGAGACCGGCACCAAGCGCCTCGCCGTCCTCGATTACTCCGGCGCGCTCTTCGAAACCCTGCAAGCCAAGGCGATTGAACGAAACGAAGGACTGCCCATCGACCCCGAGACCGGCGAGAAGCAGGGCGCGACGTTCGAGTTGTCTCTGATTGCCCCCGCGACTGATGACAAAGACGAACAACTGCTGAAGCTCTCCGACGATGTTCGCGCCGGGACGTACTTCGCCTTTGCCGAGATCAGTGCAGACATTCTGGACGGCAACGGCGACGAAGGCGGCGACGGCGACGAAGACGATCCGACCTGCGGGTTCGGTGTGCGTTACTACACCAACCAACAGACGCGCGAAGACCTGCCCAGATGGCTGTATTGGACGATCAACCCGACGGTCAAGGAGATGCGGCTGAAGGCGGCGGGGCTCGACAAGGAGATTGTCGACAAGGCGATCAGCCAGGTCAGCCGGTACGACCTCGACCTGCTCACCCGTAGCAAGACAGGCGAGATCCAGCAGGCCAAACAGTCCAGCGAACTCAACATGATCATGATGCCGTTTGGCCTGATGATGTTCATGTTCATGGGGCTGATGATCACCACGCAATCACTCCTGAACGGTGTCCTCGAGGAGAAGATGCAGCGGATCGCCGAGGTGCTCCTGGGCTCGATCCCGCCGTTCCAACTCATGATGGGCAAGCTCATCGGCCTGATGCTCGTCGTCTTCACGCTACTGGGCATCTACTTCACGGTCGGCTACTTCATCGCGAACCACATGGGCCATGCCGATCTGATCGAGCCCCGCTTGATCGCCTGGTTTTTCGCCTTCCTTATTCCGGGCATCTTCATGTTCGGCGCCCTGTTCCTGGCGGTCGGATCGTGCTGCAACGACATCAAGGAAACGCAGAGCCTCGTGATGCCCATCATGTTCCCCATGATGCTGCCGATGTTCCTGATGATGCCGGTGATCATGTCGCCGAACGGCACCCTCGTCACGATCGTCTCGCTCGTGCCCATCTGGGCGCCGATGATGATGGTCATGCGTCTCGCCATGCCCGTCGTCGTGCCGTGGTGGCAGCCGCCGCTGGCGATGGCGGGTTGCCTATTGACGATGGTCCTCGCCGTGTGGGCCGCCGGCCGAATCTTCCGCATCGGCTTCCTCATGCAGGGCAAACCACCGAAGATCGGGGAATTGGTGCGATGGGCCGTGCGCGGATAGGGCGATTGGGATTGACGATTTCGGATTGACGATTTCGGATTGACGATTGACTATTGTGATCGCAGGCACGGCATGCGAGATCGAGATGACCACATACGATAAGTACAATGAACTCAAGCCTGCCGTCGAAGCAGCCGGGTTTTTCACCACGCAGGACTACTGTGATCGCATCATCTGCGCATCAAGGCGGTTTGAACATGGACTGACGGGCAATAGCTTCTGGATCGCCGAACGCGATTCTGTCTGGTATCTCGGGACGTGGGGACCGTTCCTGAATCACATTCCAGATGCGAGCCGTGTGTCCGATCTCTGCATTACCTGGCTTGGGTGCACCAATGAGACCATGGCGGACATTGATGAAGCTCTAAAAACTGAGTACGACCTGAAGCCAGCCGACATCCATTCATTCGACATGAGACCGGATTAGACTGCCCCTTGGCTACATGCGAACGCACCTGGCGGCGAACAGACAAGGCGCGCGGACATCCGATGACTTGCATGGAAGATGGCTGATGGCTGTTTCCCCACCCGAACCGCCTGCCGCAGCGCCCGCGACTGTGGCCGACGTAGGCGAGGGGGGACCTCTCCACATTTTACGTCGGCCACGGGGGGGGGCGACGCTACCTGCAGATTCATGTATGGCAATGCACTAGTGCACCATGACACCTCAAATGAGGGGTTCCAAGGGTGCCACTGGCGGCTTGTCCGCCAGTGTACGCGAGCAGGTAAGCTGCCAGTGTCGGCACTGGCGGACAAGCCGCCAGTGGCACCCATCATTTGATCTGTCACA
>JAUVGW010000188.1 GCA_030593565.1 Phycisphaerae bacterium
CAAGATGTCGCTTGACCATGCCACCCGTCCGTTGGCATTCAAGGTCCGATACGGGGGTCGGACACTGCAGCTTTCTTGACGTTTGGCCGTGCAGGAGCGCTTGTCGTGGCTGGTCCCGGTCGCTTCTGGGGGAAGACGAAACCTTCCTCTTCGTCGTGGCACTCGGTGCACACCGGGGGCTTGTCGAATTTGCGATCTGCATGGCACTCGGCGCAATCCACCTCTGCGTGGGTCTCATCCAGCATCTGACCGGTGATCGCGTGGTTGAACGTCTCTGGTTCCCACGCACTATGGCAAGCGTTGCAGTCCTTGTTCAGCTTGACGAACGGCACTCGCTTGTGGCAGGTGCGACAACGATTCCCGACGTGGTACTTGCTCAGCGGCCACCCGGTATCGGCATGATCGAACGGCTTGATCGGCGGCTGGCCCTCCTGCCAGTGGCATCGCTTGCAGCGGCCGGTGATCTCGGTGGTGCTCTCATCCATGTCCACCTTGTGGCACCGCAGGCACGGCTTGTGGTGTTCTTTCACCGTGGGAGGCGCCTTCTCACCGTTCCCCTTTTTATGACACCGCACGCAGGTATCCTCGTGGTGACAATCCACGCACTTCAGATCGAAGCCCTGCACATGTTCCCAATGGCGGAAGATCACCGCGGATTTCTCGCCCCCCTTGGTCTTTGCACGGTAGATCTCGGTCGTCGGCTGCGAGATCGGAGGGTGCATCCGTCCCAGAATGTCATCGCTCGTCGGGCTGGGCAGCGCCTCGCCGTTTGCCGGCAGGCTTCTTTTCTTCCGGTGGCAGACGGCGCAATCCGTCTCGTCGATCCAGTCCTTGTGGCAGCCCAGGCATTGCCGGTGGTACGCACCCTTGAGGCCGGGCTTGTGGATATCCGTGCCGGCGTCCGTGATGCTATGGCAGGCGTCGCAAGCCGGGTGCTCCTGCCCCTCGGGCGTATAATGATGGCAAGTAGCGCAGCCCTTGGTCATCTGCGCCATCTTGGCATGGCCCTTGTGATCAAAGGGCACGGGGAGGTAAACGCCTTTGAGTTTGTCGAGGATGACGATTTCCGGCCCGAGCTTCTGGGCAAACTCCTCGGCAGCCGCTTGGAAGCGCATACAGTTCGGCAGACAGGGATGCTTGAGCGTCGGCTTCTCGCACTCGTGGCAACGTTTACATTCCGAGACATCGGACGGCTGCGTGCTGGTGGTGGTGGGCGCCTTATGGTCCGGCTGGGCCCGGACGTTTCGTCCGAACAGGCCGAAACACCCCAGCGCGGCGGCGAACACAACGATGATGAAGATGCGAGTACAACCTTGTCGTGATCGGTCGTTCATGTTTTCCTCGGTGTGAGTTCGGGATGACTGATCACCGGGAGATAGGTCACGATGAGGCGGTACACCAGCATTAGCGTGGCAATAAGGCCGACCGTGACGGCAATCTCACCGATGGACGGGAAGTAACTCTTGACTGTATAGGGCGGCTGGTACGCGATCAAGAACACGTTGATGCGATTGAACGCAACGCCCAATACGATGAGCAGCGACGCGGTAAACAGCAGCCGCGGCGTGGCGCGAACTCGGTCGGACAACAGCATCACAAACGGCACGATCAATCCAAACACCATTTCTATGATGAAGCAAACGCTCTGGACTGAACCCTCAACCAATAGCACGTAGCTCTCGCGCACGAGCATGTCCCCGATTTTGAAAGCCAGATACAAGCCGGTGAAGAAGACGACATACTTGGCCAGGGGGCTCAGGATCTCCATTTCGGGCTTCAGCTTGAAAGACCAGGAGACGAAGATCGACTCGAAGATCACCATCGGAAAGCCCACCATGAATGCCGACAGCAAGAACAGCAAGGAGCTGATCTGCGTATCCCAAAGGTCGTGCCATTTCCACGGGGCGATGACCATCAGATTGCCGAGTGACGATTGGTGCAGGCAGGAGAGAACCACCCCCGCAATGATGAAGACGAACATCACTTTGGCGAGGATGCTGTTCAGATAGGTGCAGATGCGGCGGAGTGTCGGGAATCTGACGCTGCCTTCGAGCCGGTCGCACACGATGGGGAGAAACTCGATATAGAGGACGTTGATGTAGACAACGACGCACATACCGACCTCGAAGAGCACCGAATCGCCCTGCCAACAGGGGGGAATGACGGGATGCCAGATGTTGTACCAGCGCCCCAGGTCGAACATCAGGCCGATGCCGACAAAGGTGTAGCCCAACATGGCCGTCAGGAGGGCCGGACGCGTGATGACGTGATAGTGCTCGCGATGGAAGATGTGGGCCAAGGCGGCCGTGGTGAAGCCACCGGCCGCCAGGGCAACGCCGGTGCCCACATCGATCGCGATCCAGATACCCCACGGGTGCTGCTGATCGAGATTCGTCACCGTCTCCAGGCCGAAGATGAATCGGACGGCCGCGACAGCGAACATGCAGAAGGCAAGCGCCAGCAGGAAAAAAACACCCCTGGTGAAGAACTTCCGATCAACCGGCATGGGCAGTACGTGTTCACTCACTCTGTGACTCCCCGGATTGTCGAATTGCGAATAGCGAATTCTTCTGCGGGCGAGCCCATCCCCCCCGTTTGTTATCACCGCTATTCGCCATTACCCTATTTCGACTTTCGACTTTCGACGTTTCGACTTTCGACGTTTCGACTTTCGACGTTTCGACGTTTCAGCTTTCGGCTTTCCCCATTGCAGCATCGGCATTCGGCCGGGCCACCCACATCACCGCCCCCAACAGGCCATACCAGGCCAATGGTGGAATGAAGTACTTGAAGATCCCGTGTTGGATTCGTTCCGTCCGTAAGGGCGGTGGCGCCGTTCCCAGTTTCAGAAATCCCAGCTCCTCAAATGAGGCGCCCTTCGGCGCCAAGTACAACCACGATGTCCCGCCGACCTCGTGTTCGCCGTACACGTGGGTTGCGTAGGCGTCGGGCTCGCTACGGATCTTCTCGTGCGCCCGGGCGAGCAGGTCGTTGCGTTTACCGTAGGTCAAGCATTCCTTCGGGCAGGTTTTCACGCAGGCGGGCACGCCGCCCTTGTTGGGATTGCCCTCATTCGAGCACAGCGTACACTTGCGAACCTGCGGCGTCAGGGGGTTATCATACTCGTAGGTCGGGATCCCGAACGGGCAGGCCACCATGCAGTACCGGCAGCCCATGCACTTCCAGGCATCGTACACGACCGGACCGCTCTCCAACTTCCGAAACGCCCCCACGATACACGCCGAAACACACGCCGGCTTATTGCAGTGGAAACAGTTGGCCTTGACGTAGATCGGCCGTGCTTCGACCCCGTCGCCTCCACCGGGAAACTGGTTGACAGTGGTGTGATTATGTGGTCCGGGACGACGATGTTCCGCAAATACGGACTTGTCTTTCAGCTCCTCCTCCGTGGGAACTTCAAACCCGTTCGCCTCATTGCAGGCGGCTTCACATTCACGGCAGCCGATGCAATTGGGGATATCCACGAGCACGCCCATCGAGTCATCACTTGCGGCGATCACCTCGGAAGCAATCGCCTTGTCGGGAGCAAGGCCCACAAGGGAGCCTCCCAGACCAACCGCGCCCGCCTTCTTTAGAAAACCTCGACGACTGACGTTCACAATGACCACCACTTTCCTATGTCAAGAGCCTTATAGATCGACGGTCCCCACAATCTGATGTGATGCCTGGTCGCACATCATCCCCCCGTGTTCCGCACCGCGCGAGGGCACCACCGGCGGCTCGTCCGCCAGTGGCTTTCGACTTGCGACTTTCCGTATTTCGACTTTCGACTTTCCGTATTTCGGCTTTCAATCAGAATGACACATGGCTGTACCCCCGACTCTCGAGGTCGATGAGTCGTGGATATGCGGCGGGGACGATCTTGATGTCCGGCAGCAGGTCCTTTTTCGTCCATCCATGCTCCTTCATGGTCTGGGCGCACATCTCTATGCTCACACCGGATTTGATGAGTTCCTGAATGACGGATTTGTTGGGATTTTCTCCCTCTCGACCTCCCGCGGGTCCGCGATAGGCCTCATCGCTCAGCAGCCACCGGGCGGCATCATCGTGGAAGATTGCGCTGACGTGCAGTTCCTCGAACGCTATTCCGATCGCTCGGTATTCGCCCATGACCCTTTTCAGCGTGGCTAGCCCCTGGCCCATGCCCGCCTCCTTGTTCCACTCGTCCTTGCCGACCCGACAGACGAAGGCGATATCCGTGCTGACCGTAACAGGCGACGCGTCGGTCTTGGGGGACAGCCAGCCCCAAGTGTCGAAAGTCGCGGCAGCTTCCGGCGAGGTCAGGAACTTGATGAATTCCGCTGCCGCAGGCTTGCCCTTGCCGCGCTCCGTCAGTGCGATGCTGCACGTGCGAAGGACCCGGTACGGCTTGCTCACCGGCACGAGTTCCGCCCGACCGCGGAGAGGCACATGCCACGTATTCCAGGTGATCCAGGCATCAACATCATCCTTCGTTTTCCATGCCGTCATCGCTTCGTCAGGATTGGCCGCAAAGATGACGATGTTCTTTCGGAGCGCACGCACGGTCCGGATGTCTTCCAGTTTGCCTGCCATGTCTTCCCACAGGCCGGTGTGCCCGGCACTGTTCACGACCATCACATTCACACCCGGCCTCACGAGGTCTGGAAAGTCATTGATCTGTTTGGGGTTGCCGGGCCGCACGAGGATGGCCGACGGCCGCAGGAAGAGAGGCGTGATCGTATCATCGTCGATCTGAAGATTCATCGAGTGGGCGTAATCGGACATCATGAAATCAGCGCTGCTGAACATCAGATCCGCATTCAGCGCCGCCTTGTCTCGCCAGATGTTCCGGGGACCTGATATGACCTGTATCTTCACGTCCTTGCGAGTGGCAAAGATCATAGCCGCTTCTTCCATGGCAGGGGACGGCCCAACCGAGCCGTATAAGCGCAGAACCTCCTCCTGCGCGGAGGTCTCGGCAGCCGCTAATGCGCCAAGGACTGCGAGGATGACTGGGAACAAAAAACCTCGGTAACGCGGGCGTACACACATGATTTATCCTCTCGTCTCGTCCACCCAAAGGCCTCGTGGCCTCTAGGCTGTGCAATACTTATCGTCCTCTCCCGGCACGTCAGCCGCCGGTCGACTTGTCGTTTTTGCGATGACTCGGGATGACCTCGGGGCCTGGGCGCTTCGCCGGGAACGCAATGCCATCGTCCTCATCGTGACATTCGTCGCACTTGGGAGGCGCGTCGAACTTGCGATTCGCATGGCAGTTCGCACAGTCCGCCTCTTCGTGATTCTCATCCAGGACCTGGCCGGTGACCGCGTGATCGAATGTGTCCGGTTTCCAGTCACCATGGCACGCGTCGCACTTGCGGGCCAGTTTGTGGAATGGGACGCGCTTGTGGCAGGCGCGACACCCGAGTTCCACGTGCTGCTTACTCAAGGGCCATCCTGTACTGGCATGATCAAACGGTTTGGGCTTGGACTCGCCCTCTTTCCAATGGCAGCGGTCGCACGCGTTCTTGTCGTCTACGTTATGGCAAGTCGAACAGGGCTTATGATGTTCCGCGAGCGTTCTGGTCTGCTGTTTGTGCTCCTTACCCTTCTCGTGGCAGCGGGAACAACTGTCCTCGCGATGGCAATCCACACACTTGAGGCCGAAGCGGTGAATGTGCTCCTTGTGGCGAAAGATGATCTTCTCTCCAGGCACGGGCTTGGATCGAGGTTCGTAGATCTCGGTATGCGGCTCCGGAATCGGCGGGTGCATCTTGCCGACGATGTCGTCTTTTGTCGGCCTTCTCGACGCGACGCCCGATTTGGCTCCACCGGCCTTGGGCGGGTGGCATACCCCACACGCAGTCTCATGGCTCCACTCGCGATGACAGGACATGCATTGGCGGTGATAAGCCGCCTTGAGGCTCGGCTTCCGCATGTCTCTTTGCTTGGGAGACACTTCGTGACAACTAATGCACGCGGGATGGGCGGCGCCCTCGGGCGTGTAATGATGGCACACCGCGCAACCCTCCGTCATCTTCGCCATCTCCGCGTGTCCCTTGTGATCGAAGGGGACGGGCAGATAGAGGTTTTCCAACTCGTCCAGGTAGACCAGGTCGGGGCCCCGCTTCAGCGACATTTTCCTGTCAATGGATGCGGCTGAGGTGCGGGGACACCGACGCAGGCACAGATACCGCGGCGTCGGGTTCTCGCAGAGGTGGCAGAAAGTGCACGGGAGCTCCTCCATCGCCAAGGGCATCTTCTTGTCTTGCCCGCGGGCAGACTCGGCAACGGCTGCGCCCAGTAAAATCGTCAACATCGCGATGAACAGTCTTGGCATAAATCACGCCTCCATTCCTCGGCAGCGCGGCTTCAACTCCGGCGCGTGGCAAACCGCCAGAACAGGATGAACGCCGCCAAGACGGCGACGGCTATCAGATACTCGACCGATTTCGTTGTTATCATCTCTTCGTGTAACGTCTGCATCATTGGCGCGCTCCTGTTTGCTCTGCCTGCTAATGCTCCGGCGGGTAATCGGGGTGATCATAGAGAACAGGCATCCGGTTGACCATGAAGCGGAACGTCCACAGCCCCAACGTAACGACGAATACCGTTATCGCAAACTCCGTCCAGCGCGGGAAGTAGCGGTCTTCCAGGTTCCACTGGAACGTGATGATCGAAACATTGAGCCGATTCAGCACGATCCCCAAAACAGTGAGCACACTCGTGAATCGGACCAGCGAGGCGCTCTGCCTGCGGACCCCAAGTGCATAGAGGAGGCAGGGTAGCAGGACGAAGCCGAACATTTCCACCAGGAACCAATATCCGTAGGGTGTATTCAGAAGGTCCCAGTGTTGCCCATCGGCGACACCGATCCACTTCAGGCAGAAGTACGTGAAAAGGAGGACGGATGCAGCCTTCCCCAGTCCGATCACCAACCGGTCGGCCTCGGCCGGGTCATGATGGGCCACTTGAGAATGGAAGACGCGGTGCGAGAGCATGCTCTCGAAGATGACCATCGAGAGGCCCCCAACGACGGCGGATATGAAGAAGAACACCGGAATGAACGGCGAATACCAAAGAGGATGCACCTTGCCCTCGGCCAGCAGGAACAGCGCTCCCAGGGCGGATTGGTGCAACGTTGACAGGATGACGCCAAAAACCGTGGCCCCGATGGTTATCCGAATGGCCCACTTGCGTAGCGTCTTCCGGTCAAGCCACTCGAAGACCGCCGGGCAGAACTCCAGGAACTGGACCGTGAGGTAGACGGCCACGTGCCACCCGACCAGGAACATCACCGAGGTGACGCCGAACGAGTTGCTCCCGGTCACGACGTAGCCGGCACCCATGGGGTACGGCAGCCGCCAGGGTCGCCCGAGGTCAAAGCAAAGGCCGACCACAACAAAGAAATAGCCCAGAAAGCCGGTCAGAATAGCGGGGCGGACCAGAGAATGGTACCGGTGCATCCCAAATAGGTGCACGGCGGAGCCGATGACGAATCCTCCCGCCGCCAGGGCGACACCGCACAAGACGTCGAAACCAATCCAGAGCCCCCAGGGGTAGTCGTTTGTGAGATTCGTCGTCGCCTCCAGGCCCTGTGTGAACCGCACGACCGTGAGCACAAGGCCAACACAGATGATGATCCCCGTGATGATGTTGAAGGGGCTGGTGAACACCGCCCGCCAATAGTCGCCCGGCGCCTGATCCATGTACCATTTACCGGCCAGCCAAGCCTTCCAGGTAGTCGGTCTTCCACTGCATTCAGCCATAGTCAGTCTTTCTCGGAATGCTTCGCCTTGTCATCCTTGCCCAATTCCTCCTGCCGTCTCGTGAAAGCATGTGCTCCCATCAACAGCGCGGGCCAGGCGATCAGCACCAGGGGCACGGCGGAGAGGAAGGTCTTGGTCAGCGCGGGGCGAGGGATCGTGTCAAGCTCGGGGAAGCCGAGTTCCGCGAACGGCTTCGGTGAAATATACAACCAGCACGTTCCCCCAACCTCATGTTCGCCATAGATGTGGTCAACGTACCTGCCCGGCTTATCCCTCATCTTGTCGCGCGCCAGGGCGATGAGGTCCTTCCGCTTGCCGAACGAGATCGCCCCTTCCGGACATATCTCCGCACATGCCGGAATGCCCCCCTCCTTGCTGATGCGGTCAAAGCACATCGTGCACTTCTTGATAGCAGGGGTAAACGGATCATCGTATGAATAGGCCGGAATAGTGAAAGGGCAGGCTACCATACAGTAGCGGCATCCGATGCAGACGCTTTCGTTATAGATGACGGGCGCCTCCGGCGTCTTCCGGAACGCCGCAACCAGGCAGGCCGAAGCACATGCCGGCTCGTTGCAGTGCATGCACTGCTTCTTCACATCAACGGGGTTCCCACCGGGCGTTGCGGGAGGATAGCGATTGACCACGGTGTAGTTCTTCGCGTCGGTCCTCCTGTGGTGCTTGAAGACCGACATATCTTCGTAGTCTTGAATCGGTTCATCGGGCGGGCCCAGTTCATTGGCCTTTCGGCAGGCCCACTCGCACTTGCGGCACCCGATGCAGAGACTGATGTCCGTCAGCATGCCCAGCCAATCGTCGGAAATCCTCCGAACAGGTGCCGCGCGGGCATCGCTTGGCCCGGCAACGGCGGCGACGCCGGCGGTGGCAGCTATTTTGAGGAATCCGCGTCGATTTGTATTCATGTGTCACCTCAACGCCTAGCCTGAAAGTGATGATTCCACACCACTTGGATAGTCTCGCGACCTGGCGCTGCTTGTCAAGGACCAACGGATCGGTAAGTCCGGACGGCCCCGCAGCAGTCCCGGCGGGACACTTCTGTGCCGCGAGATGTGGCGGCGGCCCCCATGGCCGACGCTACATTCGGAGTCGCCGCTCGCCGAATCTGTCACGGACCAACGAACGGACTCGCATTGCAGTTCCCGTTGCGTTCGCTCGTCACGGGTGCTACTCTGCGGGCGTACAATTCCGCCAGTATCGGGGCGACTGCACGGGCCGATTTCAGAAACCGGAGTGGTCCAGGTGGCTACACCTCACTTTGATGCCAAGCAGACCAGCGACGCGATCAAGGCGGCGAGTGAGCCGTTTTCCCGGCTTTTGGAGGAGATGCACCGAGTCATCGTGGGTCAGGAGGGGATGCTGCGGCACATGCTGATCGGCATTCTGGCGAACGGCCATATCCTGCTGGAAGGCGTACCGGGGCTGGCCAAGACGATGGCAGTATCGTGCCTGGCGCGCGGCATCAAGACGGGATTTCATCGGCTCCAGTTCACGCCTGATCTGCTGCCGGCGGACCTGATCGGCACGATGATCTACCAGCCGCAGTCGGGGGAGTTTACGGTCAAGAAGGGGCCGATCTTCTCGAACATCATTCTGGCGGACGAAATCAACCGGGCGCCGGCGAAGGTGCAAAGCGCGTTGCTCGAAGCAATGCAGGAACGGCAGGTGACGATCGGCGACGAGACGCACCCGTTGCCCGAGCCGTTTCTGGTTTTGGCGACGCAGAATCCGATCGAGCAGGAGGGGACGTACCCGTTGCCCGAGGCGCAAGTCGATCGGTTCATGCTGAAGGTGACGGTGACGTATCCGACGGCGGCCGAGGAGCGTCAAATCCTGGATCGGATGGCGGTCACGACGCCGGAGTTGTCGATCGAGCCGGTGATGGGGCCGGCGGACGTGGCGAAGGCGCGGTCGGTCGTGGACGAGATCTACATCGACGACAAGATCAAGGACTACATCGTCAGCCTGGTCACCGCAACGCGGGATCCGCAGGTGGTCAACCTGGATCTGTCGGAGCTAATCCAATACGGCGCGTCACCCCGTGCGACGATCATGCTGACGCTCGGGGCGAAGGCCAGCGCGTTTCTTGAAGGTCGCGGCTT
>JAUVGW010000331.1 GCA_030593565.1 Phycisphaerae bacterium
CTTCTGTGAAGGCGGTGCCCTCCAAACGCCACGGCACACCGCCTTCACAGAAGGCGGCTCTGATCGGGCTTCTCAAACAGGTTCGTAAACCCAGTGGCATCTGGGCGGGGGGCTTCCGTACGATTCTTGCGATTGCCCTGAGGTTCCCCCTCGGGCGTGTCACAGTTTCGGCGGCCAGCGCTCTGTTTAGCCGCGACCCACAGGGGAGCGCGCCCGCCACGCGCTCCCCTGTGGGTCGCGGCTAAACGGCCAAACGGCTGAACAGTTGAACGGCGTTGGGTGCCATGCGACGTTCCTTGCGGTATAATCGCTGAAGTCGGCGATCACGGTGTACACATGAGAAAGCTGAAAAATAAAGGCTTCCGGACACGCCACTGGATTGTGATCGGGCTGATCGTCCTGGTCATCATGGCGGCTGCGTTTTTCATGCCCTCCTCCTGCCTCCAACGCCGGTACACCGCCGCGGACACGACTGATGCGAATGCCGTTGCCATGGCAGTCGCACGTGACGCAACGGTTGCTTGCCGGACAGGCGCGGGCGGAACGTGTTGACCGAAGGCAGGACCAAGCCCGGTATAGGTACACTTTGGGTGCCACGGGCGGCTTGACCGCCCGTGCCGGCACTGGCAGCAAGCTGCCAGTGGCACCCGCCAGTCAAAGTGTTCTAGTACCCCAAGCCCACGCGAGTTTTTGAGCGTTTTCTCCAAGACGCTATACTACGTGGTCCGCCACCGGGAAATGGCACAGGAATTGCTCGAACCGGACAGTGGACCACTTGCTGTAGGAGAATGACCCCATGATGAAACTACGTTTGTTCACCCCCGGCCCGACCATGGTCAGCCCCGAGGCCCTGCTCGCGATGGCCCAGCCGCTGGATCACCACCGCACAGCCGGCTTCCGCGAAACGCTCAAGGAATGCGTCGATCTGCTCGCCTACGTCATCGGCACCAAGACGCGGCCGCTCGTCCTGACGGGTAGCGGCACCCAGGCGATGGAGTCGGCCATCATCGGCTGCTGCAAGAAGGACGCCCAGACCCTCGTCTGCCACGCCGGCAAGTTCGGCGAGCGGTGGCGGGATATCCTCAAGGTCTATGGGATTCCACACATCGAGTACCAGCAGGACTACGGCGTCGGCTTCAAGGCCGCGGCCGTCGCCGCGAAGTTCAAGGAGAACCCCGGCATCAAGTCCGTCATCTTTGTCCACTCCGAAACGAGCGCGTGCTCGATCAGCGAGGCCGAAGGCATCGCCAAGGTGTGCCGGGACAACGACGCACTTTGTCTAGTGGACGGCATCACGGCCATCGGCACGATCCCGTTCAAGATGGACGAGTGGGGCATCGACATCGCCGTCACCGGTTCGCAGAAAGCGCTCATGCTCCCGCCGGGCCTCGGCATCTGCGCCGTCAGCGATCGGGCCTGGAAGGTCATCGACTCGCACCAGGCGCCGGCCTACTACAACGACCTGAAGAAGTACCGCAAAAGCATGGAGGGCAATGACACGCCCTACACGCCGAACAACCAGATGGTCTCCGGCCTGAAGTACACGCTGACCCAGATCAAGGAGCAGGGCATCGAGAACGTCTGGGCGCGGACTGCCCTGCTGGCCAAAGGGACCCGCGCAGCCGTCGTGGCGCTCGGCCTGAAGGTGTTCGCCAAAGACCC
This sequence comes from Phycisphaerae bacterium, assembly GCA_030593565.1. Classification (GTDB taxonomy): domain Bacteria; phylum Planctomycetota; class Phycisphaerae; order UBA1845; family UTPLA1; genus JAFGQA01. The sequence continues at coordinate 1,663 of JAUVGW010000331.1, forward strand.
CGTCGACTCGGTGACAGGCGTCTTGCTGCCGGACAGCGTGGACGAGGGCAAGCTCCGCAAGACGCTGCGCAGCAAGTACGGCATCCACTGCGCCGGCGGCCAAGGCCACCTCAAAGGCAAGATCATCCGCCTGAACCACATGGGCTACGTCGATGCGGTGGATACCGTCGGCGCGATCGCCGCGTTGGAATGGGCGCTGGCCGAGCAGGGCTACAAGTTCGAGATGGGGGCTGGGACCGGAGCGTTTGGGAAGGTAATCGCGGCGGGGTAGCTAGTGCGCGAACTGGAAGCCCGGCTGAAGCCGATTCATGGCTGAAGTCAGCCTATGGATGATGGCGGCCGATTGGGAACCGAGCAACCCGTTAGCGCGAGGTGCCATTGCCTGCAGGCTCGCGGTCCAGCGTCAGGTCTTCCACACGCGTCTTCGGCGCGAGATCGACGATGCGTCTCACGTCGCGCTGGCAGTCGGTCTTTTCATTGAATCCCGTGCAAGCGCTGGCAATGATCTCGTTGTCGTCGGCGCGCAACCTCCACCGGTATCGGCCACTGTCGTCCTTGAACATTTGAAGGACAGCCATGCCAGGATCTCCCGAAATGGCCACGTTACCCTCGACGTGGGTTCACACGTAGAATATCGACATCTATCGGAGTGATCAAACAAAATCTTTTTAATATCCGCGCCAGGAGTGACACGTATGATGGCACCGCGGTGAAGCGAAATGTTCGTGTTAACGATCCCATCGAGTTGTTCGTGTCCGCAGCTCGTCTCTGTCGCGGAATCACGCATGGTGATCTAGAATGCCCGTGTGCAATCGCCGACGTCGATCAACCGGGTTTTTGTCGAGAACATGCGGCAGCTTTGGCGGCATCATCCGAAGCTGGCATACCGCGTGGACGAACTGTCCGTCGATGCCTCGCTCGATGTTCAGCCGTCGAAGAAAGGACCCAAGACGGCCGCCGTCACCACGGCCGATGGTCGGAAGTTGTTTCTGCACAGCCGATACGACCCGCGGCGCGAGGCGCTCGACTTCTGCAGAACCCTCGAGGATCGCGACGCCAACGCGGTCGTACTGGCCGGACTCGGCCTCGGCCATCATGTCAAGGCGTTGATGGAAGCGATGGGCGAGGAGATCGTCATCTGCATCAGCGAGCCCGACCTCGTGACGGTCAAGACTGCACTTGAACACACCGACCTTTCAAAGGAACTGTCCACGGGCCGCGTCGAGATCCTGACGAGCCTCGACAAAGACGCCCTGCACGAACGGTTGCACCGCCATTCCACGACGTTGATGCTCGGCACTGCGTTTGTCGTGCCGCCGGTTGCGCGGGATCACAATGCCGAGTTTCACAATGCCTGCCGCCGGGCGGTCGTCGACTATGCCTCGTTCGCCAAGATGTCGCTGATCACGCTGTTGCGCAACGCAACGCTGACGTGTCGGAACATTGCGAACAACCTGCCGACCTATGTCTCGACGCCGCCGGCGGACATCCTCAGGCGCCGGTTCGCCGGCCGTCCGGCTATTCTCGTCGCTGCCGGGCCTTCGCTGAGTAAGAACATCGACCAGCTTCGGGGGCTTCGCGACAACGCCGTGCTGATCGCCGCCCAGACGACCCTGCGCCTGTTGCTGAATAAGGGCATCGAACCGCATTTTGTCACGTCGCTGGATTTCAGCGAGCTGTCGCGCCAGTTCTTCGAGGGCGCGGAGATGCCCGACGATCTCGTGCTCGTGGCGGAACCCAAGGCGACGTGGCACGTGATCGACACGTTTCGCGGGTCGCCGGGGATGTCCGGTCGCCGCGCGATCCTGCTCGATAACGAGTTTGCCCATCGTTGCGTCGGTGAGCAGCTCGCCAAGCGCACGCCCATGGAAGCCGGTGCGACCGTCATGCACCTTGCGTTCTACCTGGCCCAGTGGCTCGGCTGCGATCCTATCATCTTCATCGGCCAGGACTTGGGATTCTCGGGTCATTGCTACTACGCCCCCGGCGTGCCGATGCACCGTGCCTGGCAAGCGGAACTCGGGCGATTCGGCACGCTGGAAATGAAGGAATGGGAACGCATCGTCAGGCAGCGGAAAATCCTGCGATAGGTCAAGGACGCCCACGGCCGCGACATCTACACCGATGAACAGATGTTCAGCTACTTGCAGCAGTTCGAACGCGACTTCGCCAAGTCGGCGGCCCGAATCATCGACGCAACCGAAGGCGGCGCGGTGAAGGCCGGCGCGGAGATCATGACGTTGTGCGAGGCGGCGGAGCAGTACTGCCGCCGCCCGGTGCCTGCGGAGTGCTTCGACTATTTGAAAACAACGTGGTACGACACGGCGAAGCTCGATCCGGCGCGGAAGATGCTGGTGGATCGACTTGACGAGTTGGGGGCTTTCCGCAAGCTGTGCCAGGAAACGAAGGAAGTGCTTGCGGAACTGGAGACCTTGCTCGACTCGCCAACGCAATTCAACCGCCGCATCGCGCGGGTGGACGAATTGCGAACACTCGTTCAAGAACACGAGGTCCTGTTCAGGATGACGCGCGATGTCTCGCAGATCGGCGAGCTTCAGAAGTTCGCCGCGGACCGTCAAATCGCCGGCGATCAGATCAGTGGAACCGCTCGCGCCACGCGACAACTGCAACGCGATCGCCAGTTTATCGAGTCCATGCTGGAAGGCTGCGACAACCTCGAACGCATCCTGACTGAATCCCGGGACCGATTCGACGAGGCGATCGAGGAAACATCGAAACGTCAAGACGTCGAAATGCCGAAACGCCGAGACGTTTAGCCGCGACCCGCAGGGGAGCGCGTGAAAGTGCCCATGAAGTTCATCGCCACCATCTACGCCGATCTGGAGCACACGCCGTTGGGCACGCCGTCACGATTGCGCGACGAAATCCTCGGCAAGCCGGTCCTTCGCAGGACGGTCGAACGCGCCCTCGCCGCCGAACGCCTGGACGGCGTTTATATCCTGTCACCGATGGATCAAGACGGCGAGGTCTCGCGCCTGCTCGACGGGCTCGACGTTCAGATCGAGACACATGTCGGCACGAAGACGCCCCATGAAGCGCTCGTGCGGGCGGGAAGATGGTGGGGCCTCGACGGCTGGCGGGGCGGCATCGGATCGATGTGCGTCTTCGACGAGGATATCAACATGACGCTCGTCGTCGCCCTGGCCCGGCGGACGGGCGCCGACGCCATAGTCTCCATCCCGGCAGCCGCATCCGTCGTCGACCCCGCCATGATCGACGCCATGATTCGTCAGTACGTAGCGAACGAAGGCAACGTGCGTATGGTCATCGTCCAGGCCCCGCCGGGCCTCGGCGCGGTGGTCCTGAATCTGGAGTTGTTGCAGGAACTGCTGCCGACGGGCCAGCCGCCCGGCGTCTTGCTAACTTACCATCCCGATCATCCCGCGCCGGACGTCACCGGCAAGGAATCCTGCTATCGCCCCGCCGCCGAGGTCATCGAGGCGCGGGGCAGGCTGATCTGCGACACGCGACGGAGTTTTGATCGCGTGCGCGATCTGCTATCCGCCGGCGGCGAGAGCTGGGGCGCGACGGAAATCGGCGCCTGGTTGATCGAACGCGGTCGTTCGCACGTGGATGCCGTACCCGAGGAAATCGAGATCGAACTGACGACCGATGATCCCCGTTCGACAGGCTCGCTCCTGCGGCCGCGCGGCGACGAGGTGCCCGGCCGCGGCCCGATCGGGCTAGACGCGATCCACGCGATCGCCGAGGCGATCGCCGACCACGACGACGTGCGAATCGTCCTCGGTGGGTTCGGCGAACCGTGTCTTCATCCCGACTTTCCGCAGATCTGCCGCATCCTGCACGATTCCAGCGCCGCGGCCGTTGCCGTCCGCACGAGTGCGCTCGTGGACGATCCGGCGGTCGAGAATGCCCTGTTTGAAGTCCCCCTCGATGCCGTCGAGGTGACACTCGACGCCGCCACGCCCGAGGTCTACCGCCGCGTCCACGGCATCGATGCCTTCGCCGCCGTCATTGCGCGCCTGGACGCATGGATCACCCGGCGAGCAGCGCAGCAAAGCGTCCAACCGCTGATTGTGCCCTCGCTCGTGAAGGCCGGCGAGACGCTCGGCGATCTCGAAGCCTTCTATGACGCGTGGCAACGGCGACTGGGCGCGGTCCTCGTCACCGGCTACAGCCACCACGCGGGCCAACGACCGGCCCGGGCCGTCACGACCAC
>JAUVGW010000357.1 GCA_030593565.1 Phycisphaerae bacterium
ATCAGTTGCGGATTCGTCTCGTCCGACGCCTTCACCAGCGCGATCGCCGCCTCCATCGACAGCTTCGAGTGTGGAGAGTAGTCCACCGCCACCAGCACGCGCCCGAAGTGCGGCCGACACTGCTCGGGCACGACGAGCACGCTGCACGGCGACTTCCGCGCGATCTTCGTGAACTTCGCCCCGATCCCCAATTGGCTCGACGGCAGCCTCCGCCCGACGATGAAAAGATCGAGGTCCTTGTCGCGGGCGGCCTTGTAGGCATCCACCACGCTCGTGCCGGCCTGAACCTCGCACGTCGTGTGCTCCGCGACCTCCGGTGGCAGCGACCGCCGAACGCGCGCCTCCAATTCGTCGAGGTCCGGCACATCCTCGGTCATCGCCGGCCCGGCGCTCCGGACATAGATGCAGTAGATGTCCTTCGCTCCCAGCTTCGCCAGGTGCCCGGCGAAATCCAGGACCGCGCCGTCCGCGGGCGAATCGCTCAGAAAGATGCCCATTCTGTTATTGAACAAATCCATGACGTGCTACTCCATCGGGCAATCGAGCAAAAGTGAATTCCCAAGTCTCGCTCAACACCGCTACCGCGCGTCCTATCATCATAATCGGCCCAAATCGAGGTTTATGTGACATGATCTTGCCACAATAGGGCTGTGAGTCCCCAAGCTAGGTCCGCTGGGGGTGGCACGGTCAAGCGAAGTTTGGCCGTGGTTGGTGCCCAGCACGGCTTGGCTGCGCCAGACCGTGCCACCCGAACGCCTGTGTCCCCACCGACGGGTGTGGCACGGACAAGGATCGCCCGTGAGGAAACTGCGATTCGATCGAACAGGCTTCAAGGGCGATTCTTGTCCATGTTCCGTAGCCGTTGGCTGCGTGGAGCGTTCACGGACAAGCTCTGTTTTCTCATTCGCCGGGCGTGTGCTTGTGCTGAACACCGTCTTCCGAAACAACGTCGCCTCGCCTCACCAACTTGTCCGTGCTACCCGACGCGGCGTGAGAAAACCTTCGCGGGCGGAAGAAATCGATCGTTTGCAGTGCGGTGGGCGACGCTACGTTCAAGATCGGTTGCGGGGGCGTTGCTATGACACGGCGTACTGCGGGTCTTCGCCTTTGAGGACGCGAATCACGTCGTCGGTGACGCGGTATCGGCCGGCGGAGGCGTCCAGCGTTGCGCCGGCGATGTGCGGCGTCAGGATGCAATTGGGTACCCGGCGGATCGGATGATTGCCCGGAAGGGGCTCGGTTTCGAAAACGTCGAGGGCGGCGCCTGCGATGTGCTTCTGTCGCAGGGCTTGGGCGAGAGCGCTGGTGTCGATGACAGCGCCTCGTGATGTATTGACGACGACGGCGGTCTGTTTGAGCTGGGCGAGGCGGTCAGCATCGAGCAAGCCCCGCGTGGCGGGGGTGAGGGGCAGATGAACGGAGAGGATGTCAGCCTCGGCGAGGAGGTCGTCGAATGCGACTGCCTCGGATTCGAGATCGGTCGGGGTGCGGCCGGCGGGGTCGTGGTACATGATGCGCGAGCCAAATGCGACGCCGCACAGTCTTCCGATGGCTTCGGCGACGGGATCGATGCCGAGCAGCCCGATGGTCTGGTTCGCCATTTCGTGCCCGCGGGGGCTGCGCAGTGTGTCGAACTTGCCTTCGCGTAGCTGTCGATCCAAGAACGGGATCCCGCGGCTGAGCGAGATCATGGAGGCGAGGACGTATTCCGCGATGGATGCCACGGCGACCCGCGGCGCGTAGACAACGCTGATATTCCGCAGTTTGGCGGCGCGCAGGTCGATATGATCGAGGGTTGGGCTGGCGCGGCCGATGACCTTGAGGCTTGGGGCCGCCTCGATGATCCTCGCGGTCACGTGGGCCTTGGTCCGCACAAGGAGGGCGTCGGCGTCGCCCAGGGCGTCGATAAGCGTCTGCGGCGCGGAGTTTTCGAGTATTTTGACCTCGCCGATTTCTTCAAGGCGATCAACGGCGGCGGTATCGAACGGTTCGGCCACGACGATGTGGTAAGAATCGCTCCCTTTCATGCCAATTCTCCCATCTGACATGTGGGCGGGCGTTCGTTGGCGGGTGTTCCTTCGAGTGATGGCGTCCCGCCTACCCATCATCTATAATACGCCCCGGTTGAGCAGTCGCAAGCGAAAACATGTAATAAAAACACGGGTTGGCATCATCGAGGAGGTCTTCCATGTGCACGTATCGAAGGAACTCGGGGCCCCTCACGAAATGGTGGCACCGGCGTCCCAGCAGCACCGAAGGTCTGTACCACAGGAGATCCTGGAATAGCCTGTTGGCTGTCGGGCTGGGTGTCTTTCTGATCTGTTCGCTGCAAGTGGCGCGCGGTCAGGACAAGTTGACGCCTGAAAACCCACCGAAGCCCGTTGAGCAGCCTGCGATTTCCGACGGTGAAGCCGTCGAGCCGGCCGGGGAGAGCATCAATCCCCCGGCGGCCGGTGAGGGCAAACGCGACGCTGCCGTGCCGGAGCCCTCGGAGCGAACGGTGATCCGCGCACCTGCCGGACGATCGGCAGGTGCCGAATCGGCGGGCAAGTCGACGGTAATCCGCGAACCCGCACAAGGGCGGCCCATCTTCATCACATCGGGCGAGACCTTTTACTTCGTGATGCGTTTGCCGTCGCAGCTGAGCGGCGAGGTGGGATTCCGGCTTCTGCACTCGTTGGAACCGATGATCGGCGTGCCTTTGCGACCGACGACGCCGCCCGCCTACGTCAACGACGAGTATTGTAGCCTGGTGTTGAAGGTGCCCGCGAAAACGGCGCCCGGATTGTACGATTTGGAGGTGCGGGCCGGGGGGGCGACGTACTATTCGCGGCGCTGCGTGAAGGTGGTGGATTTCTTCAAGACGCGGTTCCGCTTCGTTCACCTGTCGAACATGAACGTCGGCGACCTGACGGCGCCGGCGTTCGACGAGATGCTTCCGGCGGAGATCAACTTGCTTGCGCCGGAGTTCATCATCGCGACGGGCGATTATACGGAGTGGTCACGAGCCCGAGACGATGCATCGAGCTGGGCGAAAGTCCTGAGGTTCTTCGAGAAGTTCCACGCGCCGGTGTTCATGCTGTGCGGCCTGCACGATCACGGGGCGAGCTTCACCGAAGCGGTGGCCAGCAAGCCGATCGGCACGATCGACTACGGTGAGTACCATGGCCTCCTGTTGCTTGATCATCCGGGCAATCCGATCACTCAGGACTACAGCCAATTGGAATGGGTTGAGACAGACCTGAAACGGAATCGCAGCAAGCGGTTCAACTTCCTGGCCGCCAACAGCGATGAACTGGCCCTGCTGGATATCTGGCGTGAACGCGGCGACGTGGTGGATTTCGTTCGCGAGAACAAGATCAAGATGTTCATCGTAGGTGGCTCGACGGACTGGGATTTCAAGGAGTTTGCGGGGAAGCTGCGCGGGCTCAACGACCTGCACGTCATTCGGACGCACCAGGCGAGCACGGCACTGCGGGACCGCGCGACGGGCGTCAGTCACTATCGCGTCATCGAGGTGAATGGCGATCAGGTCAGCTACACCTATCCAAACGATACCGCCGCGGAGCGGTTGCAGCATTCGATTCCGACGGGCCGTCTGCGGGCGTATCTCGACGCGCCGAACGACGGGTCGGCGCGGCGTGTCGGCGTGACCGTGCAGAACGCGTTGAATCAACGGTTCGACAATGTTCACGTCTGGCTGCGCGTGGCAAAGGGAGAAGATGACACCAAGCCGACGATCGCGCCTGGGAAGGTGGTTCGCGTGCTGGATGCGGGCAGGCATTGGGCGTGTGACGTGGCGGTGGATTTGCCAGACAAGGGTGGCGTGCGTGTTGTGGCGTCGATGATCCCGGCTGCCGTGCCGCCGCCGCGCCCAATCGATGTGGCGTTGGACGGACCGTCTGATTGGGTGTTCGAGCCGCGCGACACGGATTTCGGGCTGAGCTATTTCACGAGTGAGACGCCGGTGAATCTGAAACTGACGAACAACAGCAAGACGGCCCAGATGTGCTGGCCCGTCATTCGCGTCAACGGGGCGCAGTTGCACCCGGAGCGGTCGGCGTGTCCGATGCTGCCGCTGAAGATTGACCCGGGCAAGACGATCTCGGTGCCGTTGGCGTTGAACCTACGCCGGGTAAGCCCCGGCTCGCACGCCGTGCAGGTTTATTTCCTCGAAGATCCACTGTGTCGGTTGCACACGTTCGATGTTCGGCTGGCACATGAGGCGCAGGCGTCGTCTGGAGAACCGGAGGTGGCGCCCTAGTGTGGGTTAATCCCAAACGTAGCGGCCGACGCCCCTGTCGGCCGCGGGGGACCGACGCTACGGCTCCGCCGCGTTATGCGTCACTGCTTGAAGCAGTGGCACGCGGATAGACAAGTCCGCCGATTGGTTAATGGCATGTCGCTGCAACCGTGGGAGCTTCTGAAGTCGGCGGATCGACGCGGACAGTTGTGGCGCACGCGGCTGTGGGTGTTGGCGGGTGCCGTCGGTTTGGCGGCGTCGGTGACATGGCTCGTTTGGTGGTCTGGCGCAGGAGTGCCGGAAGATCGAGCGCCCACGAGACTGGCGGCTGCGCCGTCGGCGCAGCTTGCCGAGGCGGTTCGGCCTGACACGGTGGGGTTCGCGGCGTCGATCGTCGAAGCGGTGGAGCGGCAGGGACACATCACCGTTACGGTGCATGTCGCGCTGGCGGATCGGCGGATCCCCGAGATTCCCGCGAAGTTCGCCGATGGGGATGATCCGCTGACGAACATGTATTGGGGGGCGCTGTTTGGCGTGGAAACCCACCTGGCCAATGCGGCGGGGTGGCGTCGGGCGCACACGGACGACGGAGACGGTGGGCGGGTCGTCCGGCGTGTCGTATTCCATCGTAGGGCGGACGTGACGCCGGCGTGGCAGTCGCGCGGCGTGGATCGGCCGTTCGACGTGTATGTCCTGGTGAATGCCTGGCCTGGTTCGCGGGCAGTCTCGGCAATGACGCAGCCGTTGCGTGATGCCCTGTTGGGCGAGCGCGTCACGCTGCGCCTCGATGGGGTCGACTTGTCATTCGGATCGGGGAGCGTGATGAGCGGCTATGTCGGCGTGAATGCGTTGACCGAGGGCTATCGCGACCTGTTCGAGGGATTGGCCTTGTGGCCCCGTGGGCGACAGATGGGCGTTTTTCATATCTGTTCGATGAGCGCGGTTTACCTGCACCAACCCGTGATCGATCATGGCCTGTATTCGGTGTTGTTCGCGCGACGGGCCGTGGTGCCTGAGGCGTACGTCCTGGAAGGCGTGCTCGATGCGCTGATGGCGGGCGATATCGATGATGGTTTCGTCGACGCGGCGGCGGAGCAGTACGCCGCGCATCAGAACGGCATGGGGTTGGACCGGGCGCG
>JAUVGW010000186.1 GCA_030593565.1 Phycisphaerae bacterium
AGGCGGATTCGCGGGATCTGGAGGACATCATCCGGGTGGCGAGCATTTCAGCGAACAACGACCGCGGGATCGGCGAGACGTTGGCGGATTGCTTCAAGCAAGTCGGCAAGGACGGCGTGATCACGATCGAAGAGGGCAAAAGCCTCGATACGACCGTTGAAGTGGTCGAGGGGATGCAGTTCGACAGAGGGTATCTGTCGCCGCATTTCGTGACGGACCCCGACTCGATGGAGGCGAGCCTGGAGAAGGCGTACGTCCTGGTGTTCGAGGACAAGATTTCGGGCGTGACGAAGCTGGTGCCGCTGCTGGAGAAGGTCGCGAAGTCGAAGCGTCCGCTGCTGATCATTGCGGAAGACGTTGACGGCGAGGCGTTGGCGACGCTCGTGGTGAATAAGCTTCGCGGGATCGTGCAGGTTGCGGCGGTGAAGGCGCCGGGATACGGCGATCGTCGCAAGGCGATGTTGGAGGATATCGCGGTTCTGACCGGAGCCAAGGCGATTTTCAAGGATCTGGGAGTCGAGTTGGACAACGTCCAGGTCACGGATTTGGGTCGCGCGAAGAAGATCACGATTGATTCGGACAACACGACGATCGTCGAGGGCGCCGGCGCGTCGAAGGACATCATGGGGCGGATCGAGATGATCCGCCGTGAGATCGACGCGACGACGAGTGACTATGATCGCGAGAAGCTGCAGGAACGTCTGGCGAAGCTGGCGGGTGGCGTGGCCCAGATTCAGGTCGGCGCGGCGACCGAGGCTGAAATGAAGGAAAAGAAGTCGCGTTACGAAGATGCGCTTCATGCGACGCGTGCGGCCATCGAGGAAGGGATCGTTCCGGGCGGCGGCGTGGCGCTGTTGCGGACGCTCGGCGCGTTGGACAGCGTCACCGTAAAGGGCCATGGCGAGAAGATGGGAATCGAGGTTGTTCGCAAGGCCCTGACGTCACCGATCACGTCGATCGCAGCGAACGCGGGCATCGAGCCTGGCGTGGTGCTTCACAAGGTCAGTGGCAAATCCGGTGCGTTTGGGTTCAACGCGTTGACTGAAGCGTATGGGGATTTGGTGAAGGACGGCGTGATCGACCCGACGAAAGTTGTTCGGACGGCCTTGCGAAACGCGAGCAGTGTGGCGCGCGTGCTGCTGACGACGGATTGCTGCGTAACAGAGAAGCCTAGCGACGAGCCCGACATGCCTGCCGGCGGTCCTGGAATGGACGAGATGGGTGGCATGGGCGGCATGGGTGGCATGGGTGGCATGGGTGGCATGGGTGGCATGGGTGGCATGGGTGGCATGGGCGGCATGATGTAGGTCGCGAGGAATCAAGGTTTGGGGGATCGGCAGACAGATGTAACGGGCTTTTGGCCTGTATGAGTATCAGGAGAAAACGAAAATGGCACGATTGAAAATGAAGCCGTTGGATGACCGGGTCGTTGTTGAGCAGCACGAGGCGGAAGATATGACGGCCGGCGGCATCGTGTTGCCGGAACAGGCGAAGGAGAAGCCGACTCGGGGGACGGTCTTGGCCGTGGGTCCCGGCAAGCTGCTGGATTCCGGGAATCGGGGGCCGTTGTCGGTGAAGGTCGGTGACGACGTGTTCTACGGCAAGTACGCGGGCACGGATGTGGATGTTGATGGGAAGAAGTACACGATGTTGCGCGAGAGTGACTTGTTGGCGGTCGTTGAGAAGTAGATTCGTTGACAGATGTCAGCGATCAGCTTTTAGCGGTTGATGATTCGGGATGAGACATGCCGGCGGCTGGTTGGCCGTCAGATGATGAAATACGAGGGACGAAAATGGCTGTCAAGCAGATGCTTTTTGATCAGCAGGCGAACGAGAACCTGGGTACGGGGCTGAGCCGGCTTGCGGCGGCGGTGAGAGTCACGCTGGGCCCGACGGGTCGAAACGTGCTGCTACAGAAGTCGTGGGGCGCGCCTCGCGTCACCAAGGACGGTGTGTCGGTCTCGAAGGAAATCGAGTTGCCGCAGCCGTTCGAGAACATGGGCGCGAAGATGGTGAACGAGGTTGCGAGCAAGACCTCGGACGCGGTCGGTGACGGGACGACGACGGCGGTCGTGCTTGCCGACGCGATGTTTCGGGAGGGGCTTCGGAACGTGACGGCGGGCGCCAACCCGATGCTGCTGAAGCGCGGCATGGACAAGGCGGTCGCGGTGGTGGTTGAGAAGATCGAGAAGATGTCGATCGAGGTAAAGGGTTCGGGCGACATCGCGAAGGTCGGCACGATCAGCGCCAACGGCGACGCAGCCGTCGGGAAGATGCTGGCTGAGGCGTTGGAGGAAGTTGGCAAGGAAGGCGTGGTCACGATCGAAGAGGGCAAGAGCCTCGAGACCGAGAAAGAGGTCGTCGAGGGGATGCAGATCGACAAGGGCTATGTTTCCCCGTACTTCGTGACGAACGCGGCGGAGATGACATGTGTCCTCGAAGACGCCTATGTCCTGCTGTTCGAGAAGAAGATCAGTTCGATTCGGGATTTGGTGCCGCTGCTCGAGAAAATCGTCAGCATGAGCAAGCCGCTGCTGATCATCGCGGAGGACGTCGAAGGCGAGGCGTTGGCGGCGATGGTCGTGAATCGGTTGCGTGGGATTTTGACGGGTTGCGTGGTGAAGGCGCCGGGATTCGGCGACCGTCGCAAGGCGATGATGGAAGATCTCGCGGTGGTGATGGGCGGTGAATTCATCAGCGAAGATCGCGGTTTGAAGCTGGAGCACGTGGAGATGGGTCAGCTCGGCCGCGTGAAGAAGATCATGATCGACAAGGATACGACGACGATCATCGAGGGGGCGGGCAAGAAGGCGGCTGTGAAGTCTCGGGCGGACCAGATTCGCGCCCAAATCGAGAAGACGACGAGCGACTACGACCGTGAGAAGCTCCAGGAACGTCTGGCGAAGCTGACGGGCGGCGTGGCGGTGGTTCGCGTGGGCGGCGCGACGGAGATCGAGGTCAAGGAGCGGAAGGACCTCGTTGACGATGCGTTTCACGCGACGAAGGCGGCTGTGGAGGAAGGCGTGGTTTGCGGCGGCGGCGTGGCGTTGCTTCGCTGCGTTGCCCCGATCGAGAAGGCCGCGACCGGTGAGAGCGGCGACGTCAAGACGGGGATGGAGATCATCGCCCGGGCGCTGCGGGCGCCGACGCGACAGATCGCCGAGAACAGCGGCCAGGACGGCGCAGTCGTGGTGTCGAGAGTTTTGGAAGAAGGCAAGGGCAACTTCGGGTATGACGCGCGTCGCGATGAGTTCTGCGATCTGGTGCAGGCGGGGATCATCGATCCCGCCAAGGTTGTTCGGATTGCGATTCAGAATGCGGTGAGCGTGGCGAGCGTGTTGCTGATGACGAACGTGATGGTCACCGAGTTGAAAGACAAGGACGCAGAGAAGGGTCAGGAGATCCCCGGCGTTGTCCGATAGTGGTTAGGAGTCACGACGCAGGAATAACGTAAACGGTTGATCCGCCAAACGGCAAGCCAGCAGGCAGCCAATTCACCGGGTTCACAGAACCCGGCTCCGAGGGCGGCACAATCGGTCATGCTATTCCTACGCGATGCCTTAGTGAAGACAGCGGCGTCGGGGCGGAGGAGACCTTCGCCCCGATTGTCGTTATCGGCGGTAGGCTGGCTGAGACGGCGATGGTGGTGGCAGACAAGCGCGACTACTACGAAGTGCTGGAAGTGAAGCGCGATGCTTCTCCGGAGGAGATCAAGCGCGCGTTTCGCAAGGCCGCGATGAAGTATCACCCTGACCGCAGTTCCGACGTTCCGGATTCCGAGCACAGATTTAAGGAGGCTTCGGAGGCGTACGAGGCGCTGTCTGATCCGCAGAAGCGGAACATGTATGACCGATTCGGGCACACCGGCTTGAGCGGGACGGCGGGGCACGATTTTTCCCGGATGCGCGTGGATGATATTTTCAGCGTGTTCGGCGACATTTTCGGGGACATGTTCGGCGGGGGGTTCGGGGGGCGTCGGGCGTCGCGCGGCGTGGATCTTCAGACGGAGGTCGTGCTGTCGCTGGCGGACGTCGCGCAGGAGACCGAACGCCCGATCGAGTTCACGCGGAGTGACTATTGCGAGCGATGCGGCGGCAAGGGCGCGGAGCCTGGGAGCGATGTGCGGAGTTGCGGCACATGCGGCGGGTATGGACAGGTCGAACGAACGAGCGGGATGGGCATGTTCTCGATGCGGCAGGTTGTGGCGTGTCCGGACTGCCATGGGCGCGGCAACACGTTCAGCAAGACGTGCAGGCAATGCAAAGGGAGTGGCCGCGAGACGCGACGTCGCGTCGTGACGGTGAAGATCCCGCCCGGGATTCACGACGGACAGGCTGTTCGGCTGCGCGGAGAAGGCGAGCCCGGCGAGGATGGGACGGTCCGCGGCGATCTTCACTGCTACGTGCGGATCGAACCGCATCCGTTGCTTCAACGGCACGGCAATGATCTGTTGTGCGAGGTGCCGATCAGCTTCACGCAGGCGGCGCTGGGGGCGAAGATCGACGTTCCGACATTGAAGGGCAAGGTGGAAGTATCGATTCCGGCGGGTATCCAGCACGGAGAAATGATGCGGCTGAACGGCCTGGGGCTACCGGATGTCCGTAGCCGCCGTGTGGGCAATCAGATCGTGCGTATTTCGATTGAGATCCCGCGGCGATTGAACGCGAAGCAGGAGGAGCTGCTGCGCGAGTTCGCGGAGACGGAGGACAAGGCCGTCTTGCCGGAGAGCAAGGGCTTTCTGGACAAGGTGAAGGTGTTTCTGTCGGGGCTGCACGAATGAATCAGGATCTAGGGTCCAGGGTCTAGGGGTTAGGGGGCAGGGCTCACGGACAAGTGTCCAGACTGGAAACCCTGAACCCTCCCCCCTGGATCCTTCGATTGCGGCCCGAGGTCATGTCGAGTCATGGGACTTTCAGAATACGCTGCAAGGTGGCGGATAGGATGATGGCGGAAGACCGAAAGAAGATCACGATAGCGACCGAGGAGGAAGTTGCGCGGTACGCGAGCGGCGCGGACGAGGCGGCCGATAGTGTGGCGGGCGGCGAGGGTGGCGAGCCTGTCACCCCGGCCGCGGCGGCCGATGCGGCTGTTGATCGGGTGGAGGCGGCGCCGTCGCTACAGACCCAGCTTGAGGCGTACCAAGACAAGTTGCTCCGCGCCCAGGCGGAGTGTGCGAACATCTCGAAGCGTTTGCATCAACAACATGCGGCATCGTTGAAACTGGCGGGGATGGATTTGGCGCGGGCGCTGTTGCCGGTGGTGGACAGCTTCGAGCGGACGTTGAGTAACCTGTCGGAGTCGTCGCACGATGATCCTGTTGTCGCGGGTGTGAAGCTCGTTTCGGACCAACTGATGAAGGTACTGGCGGACTACGGAGTGAAGGTGATCGAGGCCGTTGGAAAGCCGTTTGATCCGGCGCTGCACGAGGCGATGATGCAGGATCGCGAGACGGATGCAGCCGTCGGGATGGTGACGCAGGAGCTTCAGCGCGGTTACATGATGAACGAGCGTGTGCTGCGGCCGGCGCGTGTGGCCGTGGCGGGAGGGGACGAGGAATCCGAAGGCGGTGCGGAGGAAGCCCAGTCCGGACCGGATGAATCAGGTGAAGGGGAGTCCACCGATGCCGACGTATGAATACGAGTGTCAAGAATGTGGCGCGAGATTCGATATGTTCCAGTCGATCAAGGCGTCGGCGCGGCGCAAGGCCGAATGTGAGTCGTGCGGCTGTGTGCGGCCGGTGAGGCGGTTAATTGGTACGGGCGGGGCGGTGCTTTTCAAGGGGGCTGGGTTCTACCAGACGGACTATCGCAGCGAGGGGTACAAGAAGGCTGCCAAGGCGGATGCGCCGGATGCGACCAAGTCGTCGGAGGGTAAGGCGAAGAAGGACGCCTCGGGCGACTCGAAAGCCCAATCGGCGGACAAGTCGCAATCGTCGAACGAGTCTCAGCCATCGAACAAATCTCAGTCCTCAAGCAAGGATACGGCGACGGCCAAGTGAGGTGGTTGCGGGGAGCGTTGCGGGAACGAGACATATTGCGTCAGATGTTGGCATGGCGTGTTTTCCGCGAGATACCGGGCGTTGCTTGTCGTTTTGTCTTGGGTCGAAGGCGGTAGGCGTGTTTATAGAGCATTACACATACTGGTGTAGCGTCCGACGCCCCGGTCGGACGTTGAATACCAACGGTTTTCGACGGCCGACAGGGGCGTCGGCCGCTACAGACAAACGTGAAATGCTATAGTATTTCACGATTGACTGTGGCACAGGCGCCGCGCAGGAATAACGTGAACGGTTGATCCGCCAAACGGCAAGCCAGTAGGCAGAGAAACACTGCTTGAAGCAGTGGCACACGGCCAAGCGGCACAATCGGTCATGTTATTCCCGCGCGATGCCTTATTCGTTTGTTTATGCCCCCCCCGATAACCGACGAACACGTATGAGATGGTTGTCGCCGGTTGTCGGCTTCAGCGTCGCCGCGGCCGGCGGCGACTGAATCTTGAACGGCGATTCCGCATGGGTTGTCGGGCTGGGTCTGATTCCTATAATGCTGCTCGGCAGGAGGCGGGCAACTGGATTGGGATCGGCCGCCTGGATGGCCGGTTTTTCGGCGAATTCACGTCGGATCATCGACGCGGATGAACGACCTTTGACAGGGAGGATGCCGGCATGTCTGAGGAGACGCAGGACCTTCGGCGGGACAACTGGATGGCATGTTGCGGGATCAGGAACTTGTTTCGAGCGTTTCGGATGGCGATCACGCCGACGATGCTGATCCTCGCGTTCTGTGGCGTGTTCTTGACCTATGCGACGGGGCGCGTGTTGGACCGCGTATGGCCTGCCGGGAGTCTGCCGGTGCGGGTCGCCGTGACCGAAGGAGCGGCCCAGACGGAGCTGGACGTTTTCCTCAAGGCTGAGGGGGGTGGTCGTCGCGCGGCCAAGGATTGGCTGGCGGCCGACAAGCCCGGCGATGTTTCCCACGTGGGTGCGTTTGAACTGCTACTGGCCCACGGCGGGTCAGCGATTAGGGCGACGACGGGGGCGGTGCTGCGCCTGGATCCGGCCGGGATTTGTCGGGCCGGGCGGCACGGGGCGATGGGAGTTGTGTGGCTCGTCGCGATGCACCCCGTGTACGCAGTGATCTTTTTTGTGATATCGCTGCTGATTTGGGCCTACCTGGGCGGGGCATTGTGTCGGGCGGCCGCGTTGGATGCGACGCGTGAGGAGAAGGCCGGTTTGGGGGAGTGTTTGGCATTCGCGGGGAAGAAGTTCGCGAGCTTCGCGGCGGCGCCGTTGATGCCGGTGGGCGTTTTGGTTTTGTTGGCGATTCCGCTGTATGTGGGGGGCTGGGTAGGGGCGATTCCTTGGGTGGGCGACATTCTCGTGGGTGTGTTGTTCTTCTTGGCGTTGCTCGCAGGCCTCGCGATGGCATTCGTGGCGATCGGCGGTGTGGCCGGTGGTTCGTTGATGTTCCCGACGATTGCCGTTGAGGGTTCGGACGCGTTTGACGCGTTTAGCCGATCATTCAGCTACGTCTACGGCCGCCCATGGCGGGCTGCCTTTTACGGTGTGGTCAGCGTCGTGTACGGCGCGATTTGTGTGCTGTTCGTGAAGTTCTTCGTGCGGCTGATGCTATGGCTCGTTCATACGGTGGTCGGCTGGTCGATGAACGTCGGCAACGCCTCTGTGGCGACCGAGGGTGGTGCGGCGGGCGTTGGGAAGCTGGACGCGATATGGCAGGGTCCATCGCTGTCAGGCGGCTCGTCGTTTTGGGGCGGATTTGGCGAGGTGGATGTTACCGGGGCTAGCCAGATTGGGCAGTGTTTCTTCTACCTGTGGATTTTCGGGATGGTCGGTCTGGTTGGCGCTTTTATCGTCAGCTTTTATTATTCCGCGAGCACATTGACCTATCTGTTGCTGCGGCGAGACGTGGATGCGACCGATATGGAAGACGTGTGCATCGAGGAACATCCGGTCGAGGAGCAGCCCGTTGGGGAGTCGGCTTCGTCCGTAGCCCCGTCGGCCGCCCCACCGGAACCGACCGGGTCGCCGGAATCGACCGCTGCCGGCGATCAGGAGGCGGGCGGTAGCACATCGCAGTCGGAAGACGAGCAGCCTACCTGATCCGCACGGCTGGGCGAGGCGGTTCAGATGTCAGGCGTGCTCCATACGCGACGACCCATCGCGTTTGAGAAGATACCTCGTATTCGCCGTGGAGTGAAGCCATGCGTCAGCACGTTTGCCGAGTTTGCGCCGCTGTGGCGCTTTGCGTCCTCGTGTTCGGGACTGGCTGTACGGAGTTGTACTTGTTCTTCGGACCTGGTGCGATCTTCGGACCGGGTTCCTCGTCGGTGGGGTCCTCGACGACCACGACGACGCAGCCCAATGTGATCGCGGCGCCGATATTCGCGTCGTCCCAGATTGATCCCGCCTTGGAGGCGACGGCCGGCGCGAAGGTGGTCGTGTGGGCCCAACTGAATGACGACAACGGGGACGGTGTGATCGACGCGAACGACGAGGTGGACCTCGTGTCGGGGCACGACGAAAACCAGCCGATTCAGATTCATCTGAACAGTGGCAACGGCGCCTCGTTCACGACGCAGAACATCGCGGGCGGCGGTCCGATCGCGAGGATGATCGATCTGGCCGTGGAAGACCTGAACATGGACGGTCGGCCGGATATTGCCGTGTTGGTGAATGACACGGGTTTCGTGCCAGTGACGGGCGCGGATTTGCGGGGCTGTGTGGTGCTGTTGTTCAACCCGGCGGACCCGTCGAACGCCCTGGCGTGGACTGAGGTAAGGATTGACGAGACGTTCGTGCTGCCGAATGACGAGACGGGTATGACCGACTTCGTCGTGGTGGATA
The DNA here is from genome assembly GCA_030593565.1 of Phycisphaerae bacterium. GTDB lineage: Bacteria > Planctomycetota > Phycisphaerae > UBA1845 > UTPLA1 > JAFGQA01. The sequence continues at coordinate 8,864 of JAUVGW010000186.1, forward strand.
TCGACCTCGATGTGGAGGCGGACGGCGTCACGCGAAAGGGGCCGGACATTGTGCTCGGATCGAACGAGGTCGGGGATGTGGAGAAGCACATCCGGCTGTACACGAATCCGGGCGTGAATGTGGGGACTGGTCTGCACCAGGCTACGTCCGGGGCGGCGTGGACGGGTTCGATCATCGAAACGGATGCCGTGGAGTTTCAATCATTGGAGGCGGCGGATATCGATGGCGACGGTGACATGGACATCGTGGCGACCTTCCCCACGGCCAAGACATTCAACACGCGTTGGATGGTGAATCCGCGATTTCCCGGTGGGGTCGGCGCGCCCGCGGCGGCTTCATGGAGCCGGCTCATTGTCGGGCATCAACAGGATGGCGCCGATGTCGTCGGTGTCGGCGATGTGGACGGGGACGGGGACTCGGACGTGGCCCTTGCCGATGCTGATTCCGGTTTGGTCCAGTGGTTCGAGAATCCGGATGATCCCGGCACCGGTTTGTCGATCGTAGCACAGCAGAGTTTTCCGTGGCGTGTGTTTAACCTCGGTCAATTGAAGGAAGGTTTTACGATCAACCAGATGCAGTTGGTGGATCTGAACCTTGACGGGAGCGTCGATTGCTTCGTCACGGCGAGCGGGAACATCGTCGGAATGCAGCGTGGGAGCGATGTGTACAACTATTGGGATGCTTATTCCATTGTGGCCACCAATCCCGTTGCGACGATCGGCCGGTGTGCGTTCGCCGATCTGAATGAGGATGGGCTGTTGGATATCATCGCGCCGTTGGATCGAGAAGGGCTGACACAGGATCAACTGATGGTGTTTACGCGGTTGACGCCGTAGGGACGTGGAGGGCAATTTGCCCGAGACGGTTTCCCGTGTGTGTTTTGTGCCCGGTGTGTAGCGTGCCCCTGCGGTCGCCGTCAGCGCCGGTGGCGTCGCCCCCCCGTGGCCGACGTAATTTGCGTGGAAGCTTTCATTCGTTGATACGTCGGCCACGGGGGGCCGACGCTACCGACAGATTCACGTGTATTAGCGCTCTAGTGCTTTGTCACGCCTAAATCATCGGGTGGTACGGGCGTCCCGCCCGTGCGAAATCGGGTTGCCATGGTCTTGCACGGGCGAGACGCCCGTACCAC
>JAUVGW010000410.1 GCA_030593565.1 Phycisphaerae bacterium
TTTCTCGACGACTTCGAGGTCTACACGTGCGCGAGTAGCGGAGATTGCAATGGCAACGGCGTGCCCGACGAGATCGACATCGCCGGGGGACCTGCCGCGGAGTTGCTCGTGCGACAATCGCCGAATCACTCGTCGGGCAACCTGAGCGACATCGATCCACATCCGTCGCTCGGCGTCAACCTGCTGGCTGAAGATTTCCTGCTTGTGCGTCCGAAGCGAATCGAGTCGCTCAAGATTTGGGGTGGGTATACAGGCGATACTCCGGCACCGGATGCTTTCACGGTCATTTTCCGCGAAGTCGATGGGGACGGCCTGCCGGGGGCGGTGATATCGAGCGAGATGAACGTGCCGTCCGCCCGGGTGGAAACGGGCGAGGAATTCCTCCATATCGGCGAATGGGAATACACGCTGGATTTGAGCGAGCCTGTCGATCTCGATCCGGGCGGCACCTACGTCGAAATCTACAACGATACAACCGGTTACTCGACGACATTCGTCTGGGAGCGTGCCCTTACCGGTGTGATGCCGGGCTTCGCCTATCTCGGACAGGGATGCGATCCCAACTGGTGCGAGCAGCCTGCCGCGAATCTGTCGCTGGAGTTGTACGGCGCAGTGATCGGTCGGGCGAGGGGCGATGTGGACGCGAGCGGTGATGTCGACTTCGCAGATGCGGGCCCGTTCGTGGAGGTGCTGCTGTCGGGAACGGATGATCCGGACGTGTTTTGCGCCGCGGATGTCAACCGGGACGACGCGGTGGATGGGGTGGATATAACCGACTTTGTGACCTGTGTGCTGAACGCGGGGTGTCCATAGTGCGCCGGGTGTCCATAGTGCGCCGTTCGTGCAGCCATCCCATTTGTGTCCCCACCGACAGGCGTGGCACGGTCAAGCGAAGCTTATCAGAGCCGGCTCGCGTCGAGCCGGATCGGGGCGACACGCCCCGGCTCTGAATCTTACGGCGCGAGAAAACCTTCGCAGGAAACGAAGAAAACAATCGTTAGTAGCACAGGTGGTTGCGATGGGCGTCAATCGGTCAGACCGTCCAATCGTCGAACAGCGCCGCGGCTTTGTCCAGATCGCTGACACTCAATACGAGCGACGAAGATTGCCCGCCCTCCGGATTGCTGCCGTAAACGTAGTTGATGTTGACCTTCGCCTTGCTCAATCGCGTCGCTACGCCGCGTATCGCGCCGGATTTGTGTGGCACCTCAATCTTCAGAACGCGTTGTGTGTTGAAGCTGTAATGCGCCTTTGTCAGGGCGGCCTTGACCGCGGGCGTAGGCGTCGCCACCACACGCACCCAGCCGCATTCGCCGTCCATCGACAGCGAGATCGCGTGGATGTTGACCTTCGCCCGTTTCATCACGCCGCACACCTTCGCCAACGTCCCGGGTTTGTTGTCCAAGCCAATCGAAAACTGCGTCACCTTAGCCATTTGAATGCCTCTCGTTTCGCTGTTCGGTCATCGTTCCGGGCCGAGACGACATTCAAACCGGCCCGTGCCTGGTGGTCAACAACCGACGCGGCCACCGGTACTGGTCAAGTTTGATTGGCGGGTGCCACTGGCAGGTTGCTGCCTGTGTGGGCAGGGGCGGGCAAGCCGCCCTTGGCACCCAAGCTTTACCAGAACCCGGCCACCGGGGGCCGACGCTACATCTCGCGGCACTGAAGCGCCCCCCCTGAATCTGTCATGGACCCCGAAAACACCGTCCGACCGTGGATTGACCCGACGGATCAAGCCGGCAACCGTATAATAGTAGCCTGCGGGTGCGAGCGATCCAAGCCGATTACCGCCGCGAGTCCCGTATCGGGTGGGTGGCACTGAGCGTGTGCCACTGCTCTTGAGCAGTGCGCGACGAACCGCACCGGAGTCTCACCGTGATTCAACGCTGCTCCTCATTGATCCTTGTGGTCGGCCTGGTGATCGCCTCGCGGGCGACGGCCCAGCCGGCGCAGCGGATGACCTTCCGCAACAACCTATTGCCGGGGCACATGACCACGCACCGGATTACGCGAACCATTTACCGAACCGCCCAGCGCAAGAAACACGTCGAGAAGTTCACCTACCGCCAGGAGGCGCGCTGGGTGCAGTGTAACATCGACGAGCCCAAGCCCGGCAGCACCATGATCTATCAGATGATCGTTGACGGACCCGCAAAGGCCGTCAGCCTGCGTCGGGGCAAGAAGAAGGTCAAGCCGATCCCGAAGGCAGCGAAGTTCGTCTTGCCGGGCAAGTCCACCCGTCTCCGCAGCGCGCATAAGTCTCCCCATGAAGCACCCGCCCAGATTCCGCTGACGGATTCGGCCCAGCGTGCCGTTTTACACGCCATGCTGGACGTTGCGCATTGGCCGAAGAAACGCATCAACGCGGGCCACCGTTGGCAGCGAGATCTGTCCGGCAACGGCATCAGCGGCACACAGACATTCGAGTTTATCGATCTCGCGAAGGAGGATGGTGATGCCGTCGCGCGGTTGACGCTCTATGTCGAAGGTGAATTCGAGGGGCTGCTCGCCGACGGTTACGTCTTCGACAAGGGGCAGGCCGTCTTCTATTGGTCTCGGCCGGACCGGGTCCTGCTGCGGATGGAAGCGCAGGCTTTCTACCGGCGCCGGCGTCCGAACGCACCGGAGGAATTCAAGGTCAAGATCGACGTGGCCTTGACAGGCCTCGATATCCTCAAGGACGCTGAACAGGAGCGCATAAAGGAGCAGATGGAGGATCTCGACTCGGCACTGAAGGCGCATCGCTCCGGCAACGACCGCGTGGCCCGCGATCTGTGCCGCCAATTCCGGAACAAGTGGCCGGGCGTGTTGTGGATGCCCGCGCTCGAGGAGTTGGAGAATCGCGTCGCGCTCGAGGATACGAGCGTGAAGCGCCTGTCGGCTCGGAAACTCGACGACCTCCTTGCCAAGACGATCATCAAACTCCAGGTTGCGGAAAGCAGCTACGAATACGACGTGCTCGCCTTTGCACGGAGCAACCTCGGGACGATCGCCTCGACGCACCGCTCCATGCTCAAGAAGTTTGCCAAGGGCAAGGACGCCGGCGCGCGCGGTCGCGCCCTGTTCGCCCTGGCGTTCAGCAATCGACCGGGCGATTTCACGACCGTTCAGAAGGCGGCGCGAGACAAGTCTTCGAAAGTTCGCGTGTTGGTGCTTGCCGCCCTTGCCGCGCGTCGCAATCCGCAGACCAGTGCCGATCTGCTCATCCTCATGCTCGACGACAAGAAGGCCGCGGTGCGCAGGCATGCCTGCCGGGCGATTGCCGCTTGTGTATCACCGGAGCAATTCGCCGCCGTCATGGCCGCCGAGAAGTTGGGGCAGGTGATGATCCACGACGAAGACGACGACGCCCGACTCTGCGCCGTCCGAGCACTCGCGGTGGTGGGGGCGATGGCCGACATTCCGAAGCTCGAAAAGGCCCTGACGCACGAGCTGAACCCCGTCATTCGCGAGGAGATTCACAAGGCGATCGAAACGCTGAGCGAGAAGAACGGTTAGCGGCACGTGGCAAGACTGTGGCACCGGCATCCGCGCCCTTGATGGGCGGGTCGCCTGCAGAAGAGGATGACAACGACGGCACCTCGCTATTGGTGTACGTTTCGTGGCGAGGTAGACCAAGTGGGTGTCTTGACACCGCCGATTCGATTGATAAGAAGAGCTTGCCCAGTGAGCACGATGACCGCGATCGCCATCGCGAACATATCCAGCCATCCGGTAACACCGCCGAGAGCGATGATCAAGGCGCTGGCGCACGCTGGCGCGTGCGGACATGAGAGGCGTACCAGCAGGAAGCAGGTTATGGCGAGGGCCACAGATGCGCTACCGAAGGTTGGCCAGCCGAGAACATCCAGCGACACAGGCTCGTTACATAGGTGGCTGAAAAGATGCCAGGTCACCATCCCGGAAGCGATCCCGCTAAAGTGACCGAGGATGACCGATCGGGGAGCGGCGTCGGGCGAGAACGGCTTGCTATAAAGTATGAATGCCGTGGGTCCCAATGCAGGGAAAATAAGAGGTACTACTCCGACACAGAATGATTGAACACATATGATGCGTGCGTCGTATAGACATGTATGAATACGAAGCAAGATGCTCGCAAGTTGAATTTGATTGGTAAGGAAGACCTGCGCCGGCGCACTGTGCGAGCGGTCATAGA
>JAUVGW010000238.1 GCA_030593565.1 Phycisphaerae bacterium
CCGAGCTTGGTGGTGCCACGGGTGGCTACGGCGAAGGCGAAGGCGACCTGACCGTCACGGGCAACTGCCCCGCCAGTGGCCCCTGCGAGCATTCCGTCACCATGGAGGACAGCTATGGCCACGGCTGGAACGGCAACCTCATTGACGTGTACGTAAACGGCGATCTGGTCGTGGCTGGCCTTACCATAGTGGCTGGCTTCGGTCCGGAGACGTCGTACTTCGACGCTGCTACTGGCGACGAGATCTTCGTCGACTTCACTGCGGTGTCCTGGCCCACGGAGGCGTCCTACCTTGTCTACGATGGTGAGGGTGCCGAGCTTGGTGGTGCCACGGGTGGCTACGGCGAAGGCGAAGGCGACCTGACCGTCACGGGCAACTGTGGCGGCGGTGAGCCCGAACCCGAACCCTTTGAGTGCGATCCCAACGCCTGGTGTTATGACTGCCAGGGCGATGGCATCCCCGATGGTTGCCAGTTGGATGAGGTGCCCGTTGATCCGGATGCCGCCGTGCTCACGATCGAACTCCTGACGGATTCGTGGGGTTATGAAACCCAGTGGAGCCTCACCGAACAAGGAGTCGGTCTCGTGGCGTCAGGCAGTGGTTTTGACAGCAGTACCTTCTACAGCATTGATGTGGATGTGTCCTCGACCAGTTGCTACGACTTCACCATCGATGATGAGTATGGTGACGGCATCTACGATCCTGGTGGATTCACGATCTACTATGAAGGAAGCATGGTGTTCGACGCCATGGGTGGCGTCTTCACCGGTGACACGATGACCGTATCCGACATCGGCGGTGGTTGCGGCGCCAGTCGCGGCGACGACCTGGTCTACGACGCCGGTAACTGCGACGGTCTCAACGGGACCCGGCCTACAGTCGGATGGGACGACACGGGTATCGTGGAGGCGTTCTGCGTGCCGCAAGACGACAACTCGATGGTGTACGGTGGCGTGCACACCGAGATGCTCGACTTCGCGACCTACCAGATGGAAAACATGCGGGTGAGGCTCTATGCTTTGCCCACCGGTTCCATCCCGGCGGATCTGCCGAGCTTTGCGGCAGCCACGGCGCTCTTCGACTACACCTACACGGTGGCGTCGGGCGAGCTCGTGTCCACGTCGATCGCGGACTGCTATCCGGGTGCCCCCACGTGGGCCTACGACACCGTGGGTGGTCCGTCGTACGAGTTTGCTCCCGGGTGCTACGCCATGTTCGTGAACTACCCTGGTACCGCCGCGGTGAACTACTGGGCGAGCGCAACGGACGATGGCTACGGCCTTGCCTACGTCTGGGGTGTGCAAGCTGACGGGCCTTCGGCGGCCACCATGGCCGTGGCGTGGAAGATTTATGCCGGCGGCCCGACTGGACCTCCGGTCAACGACTGCAACGAGAACTGTGTGCCGGATGAGTGTGATCCGGACTGCAACTGCGACGGCACCCCCGATGACTGCGAAGAGCCGCCGTTCATCCCCTCGGATCCGACCATCACATGTCCGCTTTCTGTGACGCTGGAATGCCCCGCGTCCGTCGAGCCGGACGACACGGGTTGGGCCACGGGGACGGACAACTGCGGCAATCCGGCAGTGATCACCTACGCCGACGAGGTAACGGAAGGCTGCGGGGCTACCCTGACAGTCGTACGTACCTGGACGGCAACGGATGAATGTGCCGAGCTCAGCGTCACCTGCGAGCAGACCATCACGGTCGAGGACACCACGGCGCCGGATATTACATGTCCGGACCACGTGACCGTCATATGCCCCGATTCCACAGATCCTGCGGACACGGGGACGGCCAGTGGATGGGACGCTTGTGGTGACGTAGCGATCACCTACAGTGACGTGGTCACGGAGGCTGCAGCAGCCGACACCGTCATGTACACCATCACTCGAACCTGGACGGCGACGGATGAATGCGACCTCAGCACTGAGTGCGTGCAGACCATCACCGTCCTCAAGGTAGCGGTAAGTCTGATCATCAAGCAGGGCGCGTGCCCGGCTCCGCTCAATCCCAGCAGCAACGGCGTTACGCCGATGCTGATCACCGGCGATGTTGACTTCGATGTCTATGACATCGTTCAGGACACCGTACGGCTGATTCGAGTCGATGAGGTCGGCGGTGAAGCGATTCCGAGTGCGGGTGGGCCTCCTGGCTTCATGTTCAAGGACATCAACCATCCGTACGTTGGCCCAGGACCCTGCTCCTGCAACGAGGACCAGGAATCTGACGGGATGATGGACCTGCAACTGAAGTTCAGGACCGATCCCCTCGTGGAAGCGTTCTTGATCGAGGAGTGGCCTGATGGCACGATCATCGAGGTTGCCATCGTTGGTGAACTCGCCAACGGCTGTGACTTCATCGGCTTCGACTGTGTCCGACTCGTGCCGGGTGGTGGATTCGACTCGGCGTGGGTGACCGTCAAGGCAGACAAGCCAGGTGCCTGGGTCGAAATAGCCCCACTGGACGACACGCTTGATGGTGAAGGTTTCGCCGAGTTCAATCGGAGTTACCCGCTGGGCTCAGAGGTGACGGTCACGGCCATGGATCTGCGACCGGCGCTTCCCTTCGTGGCGTTCCATCGATGGCTGGTCAACGGTGTCCCGCAAAGTGTGGGGCAGACCGACATCCAACTCTTTATTGATGAGGATGTGACGGTGTTGGCCGAGTACGTTAAGGATTACGGGCCCCCGAAGAAGGATGCTGGGGGAGTGCTGACGCCGCCGTCTTTAGAGGCTCCGTCCGTACAGCCCCGGATTCTGCGGCCCTAATAAGGTCTGAATGGACCGGCTGAATGCGGTCCTTACTTTCCGGGAGCCAGGACATGACATGTGTCCTGGCTCCCGGATCTGTGTTAGGAATCTCGACCGTCATTGGGGAAGGGTCTCTGGCGGCTCGCTACAAGCGATCCTGCTTCGGGGGAAGAGGCGTACACTCCCGACAAGTGTGCTCACCGTATCTTCTCCCCATAGAGGCCCTCCGAGACGGCGCACTCCTAACCGAGGCTGACCCGAGAGCAGGAGGCCGTCGGTGTCGTTCGTGAAGTCGCAGTGGGTGACACTCGAAGCACCGTGATTCGCCTTCTCCACATAGTCGGACTTCGGTTAAATATGTTCTTAAACGGCGAGTCACAGTCTGGCGCTTGGCGTCCAGAATGAAGAAGAAGGCCCATTGACACATTCAATCAGGAGAATCTCATGACAACGGAGGTGAGAAAATTCCTTGCTGTTCTGGCGCTTGCGATCGCCATCAGCTTCCTCGGCACTTCAGGTGTGGCTCAGGGAGCCCTGGGCGATCTGGACTGTGACGGTTGTGTAACCAACGATGATGTCGGTCCTTTCGTGATGGCGCTGGTTGCGCCGGACGAATACCTGACGATGTGGGATTGCATCGACAGCGCCGACATGAACCAAGATAGCTTCGTGGATGGACTTGACATTGCACTATTTGTCGAGGCGCAGCTAGCGCCTCCTGCCTGCGGTGCCTGTTGCGACGCTGTTGGCGGCTGCATCATGGCGACAGAAGCGGACTGCACCGGCGATTGGCAGGGCGAGGGGACGGTCTGCGCCCCGAACCTGTGCCCGCAGCTTGGTGCCTGTTGCGACGCTGTCGGCGGCTGCACAGAGACGCTTGAGGCGGACTGCACCGGTGACTGGCAGGGTGCGGAGACCGTCTGCGATCCGAATCCGTGTTCCCAGCTTGGCGCCTGCTGTCTGACAGATGATAGCTGCGTCGCGGACACGACCCTGGACGACTGTGAGACCGGATCATCCGGCACGTGGCAAGGGCTTGGAACCGGGTGCGATCCCAACCCATGCGTGGGGGTACCATCGCCCACGTCGACCCAACTCGCCGGCAACTCGTTGACTGAGTATCCGTACTTCGAGTATGTCAAGGCGTTCAACGAAAATGTGGCACTTAAGCTGGCCATTGACCCCACGCGGTATCCGGAAATTGTCGGTGAGACATGTGATATTTATGTGGTGTTGGCCAAGACAGCGGGGCAGTGGCTGGGTGATCCTTCGCTTGTGGATGCGAGGCCCGGCGGCGCTCAGACGGAGACGTTTGGCGGAACGACGATTCAGGATAACACCTTCACCGTGGCCGACCCATACGATCTCGACAGCGCCGTCTATGAAGAGTCCACCGGCGACTTCACGGGCCTGGGTGCGGCCTACGACATGGTGATCGACGTCAACCAGGATGGTCAGCTTAGCACCGGGGACTACATTGATGGATTCAGCAGGGAAGCCGGCCTCTACGTCGTGCATGATACGTCGGAGCAGGGACCGCTGGCGGTTACTGAGCTTGCGTCCTACAGCGTGGGGGCGGTATTCGGCATTGTCTCCTCCAAGACGTACGAGAATACCTATTATCCCTCGATCATAGCGTCGCTAGGACAGCTTCCGCTGATCGTGGTGAGCCATGGCAATGGACACGATTACACCTGGTACGATCACATCGGCTATCACATGGCGTCGTACGGCTACATCGTGATGAGCCACCAGAACAACACCGGCCCGGGCATCGAGGAAGCCTCGGTGACGACGCTGGGTCACACCGATGCGTTCCTTGACCAGTTGGATACTATCGGCGGCGGAGCTCTTGAAGGACACGTCGACGCCGATCGGATCGTGTGGATCGGACACAGTCGCGGGGCCGAGGGTGTGGCTCGTGCGTTCGACCGGATCTTCGACAGTGACTACACCCACGGCGCGGTGCCGCCGACGAACTACAGCATAGACAGCATCCAGTTGATCGACAGCATGTTGCCTGTGGACTTCCTCGGGCCCACCAAGTCGAACCCGCACTGGGCGAACTACCATCTCTGGACCGCATCGGGTGATGCCGACGTGAGCGGGACTGCGGGTAGCGACGTCGCCCAGACGTTCCACATCCATGAGCGCGCGACGCACTACCGACAATCGACGGTGGTGCAGGGCACCGGCCACGGCGACTTCCACGCCTCCAGCGGGTCCGTGTTCACCGGGCCGTGTCACATCGTGCCGAAGGATGAGGTCCACGACATCATGCAGGGGCTCTTCCTGCCGATGATCAAGCACTACGTAGAGGGCAACATCCCGGGGATGGATTTCCTCTGGCGGCAGTATGAGCGGTTCTCGCCTATCGGCGTGGACACGACCAACCCGTGCGTTGTCGTGAGTCACGAATACCGCAACGGTGCTGAAGACGGGAACTTCATGATCGACGACTACCAGTCCGAAACGTCTACCGGGACGAGTAGCTCCGGCGGCAGTGTGACCTACACCGTCCAGAACCTGGTCGAGGGTCGGCTGGACGACAACAACAGCAGCTTCAGTTGGACTACAAGCGATCCGTTCAACGGGGCCACGCAGTGTCGTACAGGTGGCACTCCGGACAACAGCAAGGGCGTGGTCTTTGACTGGAACAACCAGGACTTGTACTACGAGCAGGAGGTCATCGAAGAGCAGCGTGATTTATCGAATGACCTGTACCTCTCTTTCCGCGGCGCCCAGGGAACCCAGCATCCTTACACAATGGCCGTGCTGGGCGATCTGACCTTCAGCGTGACTCTGCGCGACGGCGTGGGGACCACCAGCTCGATCAACATCGGCGCCTATGGCGGAGGCTTCGAACAGCCCTATGCGCGATCCGGCGGCTGGCACAACGAGATGGAGGTGATCCGTATCCGCATAACGGACTTCCTCAACAACGGATCGGGCCTGGACCTGACTGATATTGTGGCGGTTCGACTGGACGTCGGTCCGTCCTGGGGTTCGGACGAGGGTCGGATAGTCGTGGATGAGTTCATGTTGACCAACGACTATCCCCCGTTCTTCGTCCCCTTGACCATGAGCCTGACGAGCCCGGCGCCGCAGTTCCTGCCGCCGAGTGTGCCGACGGTGCTTGAGGTGGAGATCCTCCAGGGCAGCGACGGGATCATCCCCGGGTCAGCCCTGCTCCACTATCGTTATGATGGGGGCACGTGGCTTACCACTCCGCTTGAGGAGGTATCGCCCGGCGGCGATCTCTATGAGGGGACACTGCCCGCTCCGAGTTGCAGCGACACACCGGAGTTCTACGTCAGCGTCGAAGGCAGCGTGACCGGGGTTGTCTATGATCCGACTACCGCTCCAGCGATTCCGTACAGTGCTTTCGTGGGCGTGTATGTCGGAACCTTCAGCGACGACTTCGAGACGGACCAGGGTTGGACCGTTGAAAACGACGCCAGCCTGACGAGCGGTTGGTGGGAACGGGAGGTTCCCATAGCAGATCCTGGTGAAGACTACGAGGCGCCGCTAAGCGATTACGACGACTCGGGCTCGGGGCGGTGCTACCTGACGGAGAATGCCTGGAAGAGGGACGTCGACTGGGGTCCAACGCGGCTGGTCTCACCGACGATCGATCTGAGCACCAACATCGATCCGGTTCTCAGGTACGCTCGCTGGTGGGCCAATGATGACCAGGATTATGACCCGATGGTTGTTGAGGTCTCCAATGATAACGGTGGCACCTGGCACGAGATTGAGACCGTCACGAACGTTCAGCCGGGCTGGGTCGAGCAGGCGGTGTACATCACCAACTACGTGACACCGCTGACGGACCAGATGAAGATCCGGTTCAGTGTGATAGATGGGATATATCCCCTCCCACCGCCCGACAACAACAACTCGAAGGACGAGGGCGGCATCGACGCCGTGGAGATTTTCGAGGTCATGTGCAGTGACTAGGATCTGGCTCGTGCCAGACTGAATTGTGAGACTTATGGTACGACTGATCGGCCAGATACGAAAAATAGAAGGACCCAATATCATGAAAACGATCACTCTTTTGACTAGCGCCCTGGCGTTGACATCGTTGGCAATGGTGTCGATGGTGAACGGCGATGAACCGGCGGCTCCACCTGCCGCAACCGAGCGTGCCACCGAGGCACTTCCCGCGATTCCGGCCACTCCGGCGGCCGTGGATGGCATCGTCTACGCCCGCAGGTTCACCCTCAAGGAAGGCTATAAGTTCGGATGGTGTAAGGAAAGGCAGATGGTCACGTCGGGCTATCTCCTGGTGCTCAAGGTGAACCCGGATCTGGTATTCCCGCGGCAGCTCGCGGAGCCTGTTCTCTACGTCGGCAACCAGACGGCACAACGGCTGAACATCGGTTATAAATCCGGTCATGTGGTAGCGATCGCGCCTGGTGATACGGACCTGAACAAGGCGCTGATCTGGTTCGGGACACCGGAGTTGCCGGAACGTGTGGATAAGAACCAAGCCACGGCGGAACAGGTTCTTGCCAAGAATGCCGGATTCGCACCATTTGCGAGCAAGGACTTGCAGACCGCTCTTGGGCGAGGGAACGAGGCGCTGGAGGCTTCGACCGTGGTTGATGTGCTGCGCGTCGCGGCGGACCTGATCAGGCAGTACTCGCCGGCTGAAGAGGAACTGGCCAAGGCCATTGTGCCGGCGCCCAAGCCTGTCCCGACGCCTGCCCCGAAGCAGGTTCCGGACGAGGAGGATTGATACGGCAAGTCGCGTGCGAGCCAGCGGCGTTGTTTGTGGCGTTCGTTTTTCCCGAGCGTCGACGACGAAGGCTATGTACGCCCATTTACTGACAGCAAACAGAAGGGCAAAGACCGCCCTGCAACAACCAGGGCTTTCCGATTCGGGAAGAGCGGGAACGGACATGATATTTCGTCCCCGTTCTTCCCGATTGCCTAGCAGCCCGTGGTATAAGGGAAAGCAGTGGTTCGGAAACGTCGCTCCTGACCGTAAAAACCATCGGCTTTGGCGCCGTTGCGACATTTTTGCCACGGGCTACTGAAGGATGGGTGAAATCCAGGTATCATGTTGACCTGGAGTGCGGGTGTGCCTGTTGAAAACGGAGAAACGCGGTATGTTTCCCCGAGGCTTTAGCGAGATGTGAGGAGACAACAATGAAAACGAATGGAAACGGCATGTTCCTAGGGCTGGCGTTGGCTGCCGTCCTGACTGCGGCACTTTCTTCGACCGCTTTTGGAGCCGACAGGGTGATGCTCGGTGAGTATTTCAACGGCACGTGGTGAGGTACGTGCCCGACCGCGAGTTCCGCGATCAGCACAATGATTAACACATATGGCGCAGCTGGTAGCCATCCCACTCTTTCAGGCACTTTTGCTACGATGTCAATCCACTTTGGGGATATCTATGCGACCACATGGGGGAACGCCAGGGATAACTGGTATCACGTGTCTTACGCCCCTACTAATCTACACGATGGTTTAACGTGCACCTGGCCGATCAGTACCTATGAGACCAAGTTCCTG
>JAUVGW010000178.1 GCA_030593565.1 Phycisphaerae bacterium
TCAACGACCGGTGAGCGGCGGCGACTTGGACCTTACAGCAAGTTGGGCAGACAACGGTGACGGGACCTACACCTACACTTTCGAAGATCCGATTCCGGCCGACTACCCGGCACAGGCGAACGCGCTCGGCGAAGCGCCTGAGGAGTTGATCTTCTCGTACGAAGGCGGGTGGGGCCAGCAGTACACGGATACAGGACCCACACCGCTGGACAACGGCACCTACACCGTCATCGCCTTCGGTCGTCGCGTAACCCCCACGGCCGGCGAACGTGAGCCGATTGTGACCGACACCTTTGACATACTCCTCGGCTCGGCGGACCCTCTCGTGCCGTACGCGAGTACGGTGGACACCGCAGCCTGCAACGCGTGTCACGGTGAGTTGGCCTTCCACGGCAATCAGCGCTACGGCTTCGAGAGTTGCATAGCTTGCCACACGGCCGGATCGCAGTCCGAGGGTACCACCGAGAGCGTGGACATGCGGATCATGATCCACAAGCTGCACAATGCCCGAAACCTGACAGACTTGCCGTATGAGTTGCACGGACACGGCGGCCTCACCGACTTCAGCCACCTGCTGATTTCCTCGATGCCGGGTGAAGCGGCGGAGTGCCACGAGTGCCACGTGACAGACGCCTGGAAGAATCCTCCGTTGCGGACGAATATGCGGACGTGGATGGTGTCGTGCACCTCGTGCCACGACTCGGCTGAGACGATGATCCACGTCGATCTGATGACGGTCCCGGGCACGTTCGAGGAGACGTGCACAAACTGCCACGGCGACGGTATGCCCTTCTCCGTGGAGCACAGTCACGCGACGCCGTAGTCGCCAAACATGTTTGCCGCAACGCGGCGGTTGGGTGGTTTTCTGGCGGATCAGCAGGTGTTGATCCGCGACCAGCCGCTCGCCCGGGCCCTGTCGGACCGAAGTTCGCGCTGCGACACAGAGATGCTCACCCGGGCACCGATTCCTTGCGAGTCGGTGCCCGGTTTGTTGGGGCCGGTATGACCGACGATTGGGCGAGAAGGAGGCGGTCGCGATCCGCGCGGGTGTCACCATGAGTCGCTGGTGCAGGCGGAATGGAACGAGATTCACCAGACATTGGCGGCTTACGTCGAGACGGTCGAGGGCTTTCTGATTGATGGGAAGGCGAGTGTGGATTTAGCCCGTACGGCTTTTCCCGCCGTGATTCATGCTCGTTCGACTGCTTTCCCTGCGAGCCGGAAGGCCGATCGCGATCGGGCTGTCGAGGCGCCGTGACTTCGGTCACTTGGAACGTCACGTCCTTGGCGTGAGCGTCACTGAGGGCTACCCACGAATCGGGGCTTATTCCTTACGGCGAAGACAGTATCGCAGCAACAAAAGGCGATATGTCCAGGCCGTCGATGTTGTTGTCGCCATTCATGTCGGCGGCACACGCCTCGTAATCACTTGCCCCGGATGAATCCAGCAGCAGATCAACAAAGCCGGTGAGGTCGAGGTCCGGCGTCAGCTCGCCGTCGTTGTTAACGTCACCCTTGCGGCAGACCGTGAAACTGAAACTGGCAAAAGTCGTCTCGGCGGTCGCAGTACTGACGGGCGACCATTGCGGCGCGGGATAAACCAAGACAAGCGTATTCGCGACTGGAGACTGGAGCGAAAACGTGTAGGTGCCCGACGTGGCCGGTGCCGCGAATGTGCCCGACGCGAGCAACTCACCACCCGGTGACTGGCCGATTCCCGGCTCGACATTCACATCGAGCCCCATGACCGCGCCCGCCATGCCAAAGTTATTCTGCGCACCACCGATTTGTGCGAGATTCATCTGGTCGGGCATGCCGACCTGCGTGCCCCCGTATCCGGTACCCGTTCCCCCGGGGCCGGGATTACTGATTCCGTCCGGGCGGCTGAAATCGGCCATGCCTGCGGGCACAACGCCGGCGGAGGGAATGTCGATCAACTCGGGATTGCCGGGGTTCTGGACGAAGTCCACGATCGCCAATGCCAGGCCCTGATTGTCACTACTGCTGACGGAGACGTTGATCGACCAGTCGACCAATGAGCCCGCACTGACACCGCAACCATTGACGGGGGACGTCAAGTCGAAGGTCACGGTTCCGCCGTCACCCAGGACGGGGGAAGACGCAAGACCCATGAGTATCAAGTTGATGACTGTGAGTTTCTTGCACATGTCTGAACTGCCTTTCTACCGAGTTTCCCGCTCTCGCCGGAAGAGTCACCCGCCATGGGATTGACCGCCGCAAACAGATGGATCCATTCGTACTCCCTTTGCTTCGCTCTGCCGAGGGCGCGAACCACGATCCGCCCAAGCTGATCGTCACGACCGCTTCGGCAACTCAACACAGATCGTGGCAAGCGTCGGAATGGGCGGATAGCGCATCTTCAATCGGTACCCCAGGAAGTCCTTGGCATCCTGGCCCAATCGGCCAAGAACGGCATGGACCATCTGGTTGTATTGCGGTATCTCCGGAGTGATCAGCAACGGCGGACTGCCAAGCTCCTGGACTCGCTCATGGATGGGAAGCAAAGCACATCCCGGATCGGCCGGTGTGTAGTCAGGCCCCCCCGGCAATTCACTGCACAAGAGCGGCTCGCGCGAAACGCTGATGCCTAAATCCCGGCGAATGAACACATCAAGAATCAGCAACTCCGCCGGCGTCGTCAGACTGGCGGAATGGCCGCTCAGTGCCTTGTTCTCGTCGTCGTAGCGTGACGAGAACCGATGATTGATCCAGCCGTCAATGCACGTGACCCCCGCGGTGTTTCCCACCGGTCCCTCGACGATCTCGTGTCTGAGCATGCCGCCTCGGCCGGGCACGACGCGGACCTTCGGCAATGGCTGGCTACAGAAGTCCGCCATCAGCGGCGCGACGCCTTCGCCTGCAAACGCGGGATCCAGCGGCTCAAATTCCCCCTTCGGAGCCTGAAGCACTCCATCTTCGCAGATCCGTACGATCGTCGACACCGTCCAGGGCACGTTCGCGCGCAGTCGGCGAAGCTCGCACAGGCCCGAGAGCCTGACCAGGTCCAACTCGTCGGAATCGCCGTTCGGGACAACAAAATGCGTGCTGATTTGCGCCTTCGCCTGAACTCCCCAGATGGCGCAGTTGCCGCGGAACGCCAGCTTTCGATGTGCCTCACCTTTTTGATGCTGGCCTTCCGAGGCCAGCGAGCCCATTATCACCTCGAAGAGCTCACGGTCATCGGAATGCGTATCAACGAGACGGTCGAATTCAGCCATCGCCGCCCTTGCGGAATCGATCTCCCGCTCCGAAGCCCCAGCGCGAGCCAACGATTCAAGGAAGATGTTGATGCCGGACCGGCCGGGCAGATGCTGGAGGGCCGCGAACGGGTCGGCCTCACATATGACTTTGGAGATTTTCCAGGTCAGATTTTTGTTGAGCCCGAATCGGCGGGCCATGTTCTGTGAGTGTGCGGGGTCGGCCCCTACGGAGTCCACCAGCTCCGCCAATGAGGTCCGTACGCGTTGAGCGACGACTTTCGTCTGATCTTCGAACTCGGGCAGGTTGCCTGTGGGTTCGGTGTCAGCCGCTGTCTCCATGTCTATGATCTCCTCCGCGGGAATAGTCCCTCGATTCAAGCACATCCTTGCCTATACGCAATACTCGGCCGGACAATCTTACCAGCAACAGGCCTCGGTCAGAGTCCTTTGAGGGGCATTATCGGCCGCCGCGTTCGCGCCGCCCCCATCCGGCCGGTCGCCTCGCAGCCATGTGCGTAGTATAGCACAACGGGAAGCCTGCTGCAAGAATTTTTGCGGAAATTCCCCGGGGAACTCTTGCAGGTAAATCCCTCCTGTGGTAGGCTGGTCTTCGTTGGCCAAAGTACTCACCGGTGCGAACCACCGAAGCAGCTACTACGGCCGCATGTTTGACGGGCGGCGTCCGGACGACGTCGCCCTCTGTTGGAACGAATGGTTCCTTCTGGCAGTTTTTTTTGATCGGAGGATGAGATGAAGTTTCTGACAATTCTCGCGGTACTGTTGGCGGTGACGACTGTCGCTCAAGCGCAGGTCGTTTCGCCGGTCGTCGATCCGTTTGGCGACGCTCAGGACATGTTTGGCCAGGGTCCCCCGCTGCACGACATCGACACGGTCCATGTCTGGTACGATGACGACAACCTGAATTTCCTGACGACCTTCCACAACGAAATCACAGCCCCACACGAGGAGGATCCGACGACCGCGGTCTATGGATTCTTCGAGATCGACATTGATCAGAATCCCGCCACCGGAAACGGGCCGATCCACAACGCGTTCTTCGGGCCAGCCGACGTGGGCGTCGAGTACTATCTCGACTTCAGCTTCACCGAGACGCTTCACCCGAACCAGATCGCCGTGTGTGATGTGAACTCCCCCGACCCCGTCGGGCTGGCCGACGTGGTCTACGGCTACGACTACATCGAGGGCGCCTTTCCTCTGGCCATGATTGGTGGTGATGACGGCCTCGTTCACTTCACCTGGATGGCCGGAAGCGGACCGCAGCCCACCGACGGCACCGATATCTACGGCATTAGTGTTCCCGAGCCGACGACGCTGGCATTGCTCGCCTTCGGGTGTGTTGCCTTGCTGCGTCGGCGATAAGGTGACAGTAGGAATCGCCGTTCGGGTATGCCGGAGGATGGCTTCCCGGAGACGGTGAAACCGAACGATCGACTGACGATGGTGGGGGGCGTCAGGGATTGAACAACTGCCGATCGGAGCTGTCATCGTGTGAGCGAAGGTCCCTGGCTGCTCCGATCGGCAGGTCTTATCACCAGCGATTCTGGCGGTGATCGCCGCGTCACACGGCAATCGTTGCCATCCGAACGTGGCGGGTCCACTGCGACCCGTCGGAAACCGAATCTGTCTGCCGAGGGCATCCACATGCGGAAGATGCGGGGCACGCACGGAACAACAACGGTCGTGGCGATTCTTGCCTGTGTGGCTTTCACGATTGAGATCCACGCACAGCCCAACGGCGTTCCAGTTGCGTCGCCGTCGGCCCAACAGGTGCGGCACACGGCGTGTTTTGCCCAGAAAAGCCTGACATTCACCCGGCGCGACGGCTATGACGTCGTTGGTTTGGCGGAGGGCGTGTTCGTCAACCGGCCCGGTTCGCCGCAACTGCCGTCCAAGACGATTCGCATCGCGCTGCCGCCCGGCATGAAGGCGACCGGCGTACACGTCATTCGCTCGGAATCGATCCGACTGTCCGGTGATTACGCCATCCGTCCCGCGCAAAAACCAAGCAGATTCGGCGATCCGACCACAACGGCAGAATTCATGCCCCGAGACGACACGATCTACGGCTCGGACGAGGCCTACCCGGGACTTCTTGCCGAGCTCGAACGGCAGTCCGACCTCGCCGGTCAGAGCTTCGCGATCGTGCGCGTGCATCCGCTGCAATACTCGCCAGCCTCGAAGCAGTTAACGCTTCATTCTTCGATCGAGTTTGCCGTCGATGGACGCGACGGCTATGTCTGCGGCGACCGTCTGCCGGCCGGAGCGTCCGAAAGGACGCGCCACGGTTACCGGCGTATGCTCAACGGCATGTTGGCGAACGCGGAAACGATTGAACTCCGTGAAGCGGAAACCGCGGCGGCCCGCTCCCGCAGCGTTGCGCCGGGCGTCCATGACTATGTCATCATCACGCAGGGTAGCTGGGTGGACGATTTCCAGCCGCTCGCTGACTGGAAAACCAGGAAAGGCGTCCCCGCCACGATCGTGACGACGGATTGGATCTTCAACGCAGGCGGCTATACCGGTTCGGAGAGCGAGAAGATTCGGGCCTTCGTGCAGGACGCGCACGAAACGTGGGGAGCGATGTATTTTCTGTTGGGGGGCGACGCCGACTTCGTTCCCACGCATGAGATTTTCATGCCCGAAGTCGATCCCGACGAGAACATGCCGACCGACACGTTCTACGCGGATTACGACGGTGATTGGACCGTGGAGCTCCACGTCGGGCGCGCCTCTGTCGCCGACGAGGACGACATAAATGTCTTCGTAAACAAGATCCTGACGTATGAGAGAAACCCTCCGCTGACCGACTATGCCAAAACCGCCACGTTTCTCGGATGCGATCAGGTGCCCGACGGCGCCGAGGGCGAAAACTGCAAAATGGATATTCACACCCTGTACATGCCCGGCGACTGGACCGTGCGCACCGAATACGACAGCGAGGAAGGGGAACATAAGGATGACTTCCTCGACTACCTCGACCTCGGCAACGGCCTCGTCAACCACATCGACCACTCCACCGTCACGGCCTTTGGCGTGGGCGCCATCAATCACCACGACTACATTCACGCGTACCAGATTCTGATCGCGACCAACGGCGACCGACAGCCGATTCTCTATTCTGTCTCCTGCGATTCCTGCGATTTCGCGCATGCGACATGCTTCGCCGAGGCGTTCGTTCAAAACGAAGGCGTCGGCGGCATAGCCTACATCGGAAATACTCGTAGCGGATACTCCGACAACGGTGAGGACGATGGCTACTCACTGCGCTACGATAGGTACTTCTTCCAATCGCTGTTTCATCACGGCCACCACACGCTGGGCGACTGCTTCACCGATCACAAGAACGACGCCTTCGAGGACGACGACTACTATCGCTATATCTTCATGGAGTTGACGCTGCTCGGCGATCCCGAACTGCCCATGTGGACCGAGGACCCGACGTCGTTGACGGTCGCACACGACGACACACTCCATGCCGCCCGCCAGAACGAGTTCGTAGTTCAGGTGTCGGATGTCGAAGGCCCGGTCGAATCGGCCGACGTCTGCTTGTGGAAAGAGGGCGACATTTACGCGATCGGGCAGACAAACGAATTCGGCGTGGCAACCTTCACGACAACTCCGGCCAACGCCGGCACACTGCACGTGACCGTCACCGGACAGAACTACTTGCCGCATGAAAGCGAAGCCGTCGTCAACGAATGCGCCTTCGGTGATGTCGACTGCGACGGCGATGTGGATTGGGGGGATTTCCAGGATTTCGCTTCTTGCCTGGCTGGTCCGGATGTGGCGGCTTCACCGTTGTGCGCCGAAATTCACGACGGTGACGACGACTTGGACGTCGATCTTGCTGATTTCGCCTTCTTCCAGATCGCCTTCACGGGGTCGTAATCGGCCGTCACCGCGACTCGGTACGCTGGTCCACCGATTCCGATTCGTGCGCGGCGAACGGTCAGAAGGCATCTCCACTACCCATAGCCTTGGCCACGTCCTCATCCGTGATGCGGGCTCCCACATCGGTGAAACGGTCGTGCTGTCGCTGGAAGATGGCCATTCCCGTCAGGTTGCCAATGTCGTTGACGCCGAGACCGGCGAGTCGTTCACCGTGACCGCGCCGGATCAATACGCGGTGGTCGTCGAGCGGTGGTGCAGGGTTGGCGCGAGGGGCCGGGCAAACGGCAGGGTTCCACGTCAGGGCAATCGCAAGAATGGCCGGTCGCCCGTTTCTACATCGGTCTGCACGCTCGCGTAGCGGCCGACTCCCGTGTCGGCCGTCGGAAACCGTTGGTGTTCTACGGCCGACACGGGGATCGGCCGCTACATCCGCCATTCTCGCGATTGCCCTGGGTTCCACGTTGAGGCGCGTAGGCCTCGCTTGATGTCTAGCGGCTTTTTAGATAGGATACAGAAAGGGAAGAGGGGCGCTGAACGTGTCTGTTCATCGATTATGGTTCTGGATCCGTACCGCAGCTTTCGTGATTTCGCTCGCGGTCCCGATTCAGGCCCGAGCGATCGAGTGTGACGCGGAATGGGCGCCTCGATTCTCGGGCCTTGACATGGACAGCATCGTGGCCGCCATGACTGTCTTCGATGATGGCAGTGGCCCGGCACTCTATGCGGCAGGGGGGTTCTTGACGGCCGGTGGGGCGAGCGCTAACAAGATTGCGAAACTGGACGGCAGCCAGTGGCTGCCTCTGGGCGCCGGGATCGGGCCTGGCAACGGCACGGTCTGGGCCCTGACCGTGTTTGACGACGGCACGGGGACCGCACTCTATGCCGGTGGGGACTTCATATCGGCCGGAGGCGAAGTGGTCAACCGCATCGCCCGCTGGAACGGGGCCGCATGGTCATCCGTGGGGGGAGGTATGGGCGGGGGGGAGGTCCGCGGAGCAATGATCGTCTTCGACGACGGCTCGGGGCCGGCACTCTACGTCGGAGGAGACTTCACCACGGCCGGCGGCACTCGGGCCAACCGCATCGCCAAGTGGGACGGCGAGCAATGGTCCCCATTGGGTAGCGGCACGGACGGCACGTATCACAGCGTTCGTGCCCTCGCAATCTTTGACGACGGCAGCGGTCCGGCCCTCTACGTTGGTGGCAACTTCGCCACGGCCGGCGGGATTACCGTGAATGGGATTGCCAAGTGGGATGGGGACACCTGGTCTCCGCTGGGAAGCGGCGTGGGCCACGAATCTCCTGGATCCCGTCTGGTCCGCGGCCTGACCGTCTTTGACGACGGCACGGGACCAGCGCTTTACGCCACCGGGCAGTTTGCCTCTGCGGGCGGCGTGCCGGCCTCGAGGATCGCCAGGTGGGACGGAGAATCCTGGTCCGCAGTGGGCGTTGGACTGACCTCAGAGCCCGGTGACATCCCGACCGGCAGGCGGTTTGCCATCTTCGACGACGGGACAGGATCGGCCCTTTACGTGGGGGGAACATACACCATTGCCGGCGGCCAAGCGGTGAACTACATCGCCAAGTGGGATGGCGCGTCCTGGTCTCCCCTGGGCAGTGGGATGAACGCGACGGTGTACTCACTGGCCACCTTCGAAGAGGAAGACGGCCTCGCGCTCTTCGTCGGCGGCGGCTTCACACTTTCCGGGGACATTCCCTCAGTCAGAATCGCCCAGTGGTTGCCAGCCTGTGTTGGCGACTTCGACAAGGACCGTGATGTAGATCTTGATGATCTGAACACATTTGTGGCGGTACTCACCGGAACCGACACTGACCCCGGACACCTGGAGACTGCCGACATCAACGGCGACGGCGTGGCAGATGGCTTGGACACGCAGTTGTTTGTCGACGCGATCTTGGGGCAGTAGGCAAAGAAGCCGGTGCCATCGCCGTGATCCTGAACACCGGTGTGCGAACGGGCCCCGCCTGTGACGGTTCGCAGGATTGCGGTGTGGAACCGCTACCCGGTGTTTTCCGCCGTGGTTCGCCGAACCGGCTTCCTGTATCGCATCCAGCCAATTGCGGTCAGCATTAGTGGCATCAACAGGGCGCTGCCGGCCCCACAGCCGCAAGAACCGGAAGGCTGGCCAGCGGGGGGCGGTTCGCAGGCGTCACCGGTGCCGTTGCCGTCGTTGTCGGCCTGATCCGGGTTCGGTGTGTTGGCACAGTTGTCCACACAGTTGGCGATGCCATCACCGTCGCTATCGTCGTCTGAAGCTCCACAGCCACAGGTGCCCGGAGCGTTCTTGTTGGGGTCATTGGGGCAGTTGTCGTCACAATCAAGCACGCCGTCACCATCGGAATCATCATCCGCAGTGCCGCAGCCGCAGGGACCAGGGGCGGTCTTGCCGGGATCGTTCGGGCAATCGTCGTTGCAGTCTTCGGTGCCGTCGCCATCCGTATCGTCGTCGGGTGTGCCACAGCCGCAGACGCCTGGCGCGATCTTGTTCGGGTCGTTCGGACAGCCGTCGTTGCAGTCTTCGGTGCCGTCGCCATCCGTGTCGTCGTCGGATGTGCCACAGCCACAGACGCCTGGGGCGATCTTGTTCGCGTCGTTCGGGCAGCCGTCGCATTCGTCGGGCACCCCGTCGCCGTCGCCGTCCAGGCTCGTGCCGGCGGCAATGTCGCACTCATCCGGCACGTTGTTCGTGTTGCAGTCCTGACTGGTTCCATCGTCGATGTCGGTCGCGTCGGCCGTGCCGTTGGTGTTGCAGTCGGGAACAAGCCTGAAGGTGTTGTCGCTGATTGCTCCCCCCACATAGACATTGCCCGCGGCGTCCACGGCAATGTCACGAGCATCGTCAAGTCCGTTGCCCGCGCCGTCGCCGGTTGAGTCGATGATTTCGGTGATGACCCCGGCGGGCGTGATCTTGAAGGCGTTGTCGCTGCCCGCTCCCGCAACGTAGGCGTTGCCCACCGCGTCCACGGCGATGCAGCGAGGACCATCAAGTCCACCGCCCGCGCCGTCGCCGGTGTCGTCGATGATCTCGGTGATGACGCCGGCGGGCGTGATCTTGAAGACGTTGTCGCTGATTCCACCCGACACGTAGACATTGCCCGCGGCGTCCAGGTCGATGCCCGAAGCACTATTGAGCCCGTTCCCCGTGCCGTCGCCGGTGAAGTCGATGATCTCGGTGATTACCCCGGCGGACGTGATCTTGAAGGCGTTGTCGCTGTTGTTTCCTGCCACATAGACATTGCCCACCGCGTCAACGGCGATGCCGGAGGCATCATTAAGGCCATTACCCGCGCCGTCGCCGGTGGAGTCGATGATTTCGGTGATGACCCCGGCGGGCGTGAT
>JAUVGW010000394.1 GCA_030593565.1 Phycisphaerae bacterium
CGATTCGGATCGCGCGCTGTTCGGCGTCGAATCTCAACGCGAGCAGGGCTTCTAGCGCGAAGGAGTAGACATCCTCGTACGGCGCAAGTGGCTGCGAGTTTGGCGCCGCATCCGCTACGGCAGGCGACAGGATGACCGTACCGGTCCCGAGCCAGGCGGCGCGGTCGATGGCGGCAACCACGCGCTGCCGCGCTGCCTGCCTGCCCGCTTCGTCCAGCGAAGCGAGACACGTCGACGGGTCATCCTCGATCGCCAGCGCGGAGATCGTGACGCCGGCGACGGTCGCGGCCTTGGATAGCCGGATGCAGTCATCTTCCGACATGTCGAACGTCAGCGGTCCATCGGCAGCGATCACGGGTTCAACGGCGTCGAAGCCGGCGCGGGCGGCCTCGGCGATCATCCGATCGAACGGGGTCCCGTGTTGAAAGATGCTCAGATTAAGCGAGGTCTTCACCGTCGCCCTCCGCCGCTATGGCCCGGAAGATTCACCACAGAGCACTTGGCGCGGCCTTCGGCCGCAGCCAAAGGGATCGAGGGACCGAGGGACCAAGGGATCGATAGCAACAACCCGGGGCAACGGGCGCTACCCTCGATCCGTTGAACCCTCGATCCCTTGAGCCCCTGATCCCTCGGTCCCTTGGCCCCTTGGTCCCTTCAAATATTCTCCGCGAAGTCGAATTCCCGCCGGCGGAACCACCACCAGCCGACCAGTAGGATCATAATCGACACGCCCGCGGCGTTAATGAAAAACGCGTCGAATGGGGACTGCCCCTGGATCATGCAATCGCGATACGCCCGGATGATCGGCGTCATCGGGTTCAACTGGATGATCGCCCGTTTCCAACCGGCCGTCGCCTCGAGTTGGTACACGACGCATGTGACGAACATCCACAACTGGATGACGGACCGGAACAGGAAGCCCACGTCCCGGAAAAACAGGTTGGCCATTGACAGCAGCAGCCCCAGCCCGATCATCAGCATCATCTGCACCGCGATGACGACCGGAATAAAGATCACGGTCCAGTGGAATTGATAGCTCCACCCGTTGGGCTGAAAGTGCATGACCACTGCCAAGCCGAGCAGCACGACCGAGGCGATCGCGAAATCGACAAACGCGCTGAGCACGGCCGAGATCGGAAAAACCTCGCGGGGAAAGTAGATCTTCGTCACGAGTTGCCGATTCGACACGAGCGACATCGTCGCCGTCGTCAGGCCGTTCGCGAAGAACATCCACGGCACGAGCCCGCTGAACGCGAACAGCGAATACGGCAGCCCCGCCCGGCCCGTCAGCTTCTCCGGGTCGATCTGAACGACCGTACCGAAGACAAAGGTGAAGATCAGCATCATTGCCGTCGGCGGTACCACCGCCCACGCGGCGCCCAACACCGAATGCTTGTACCGGACGCGGATGTCCCGCCATGCGAGCATCCAGATAAGCTCACGGTACTGCGCCAGGTGAGTCAGCTTTGCCAGTACTGTCCGGCTCGATTCGGCGTGTGCACTCGTGATCGTCGCCATCTATTCGGCCTCCCAAACCGGCCATGCTGCCCGGCTGCCCGTTCGGCATCGATGCAATCCCGCCAGCCGCGTGTATCGACGGCCATATTGTGCCGCGGCGGCTAGCGCGGTGAAGCCGTCCAGCGCGCGCCGTCGGCCCGCGATCCCCAACGCCGCACGATATGCGTCGTCCTTCATCAATCGGCGGATAGCTAGGGCAAGCTCTATCGGATTCCCCGGCGACACCAGCAGCCCCGTCTCGCCGTTTTCAATGACCTCCGGATTGCCGCCGACCGCCGTTGCCACCGCCGGGAGCCCGCAGGACATCGCCTCCAACAGGGCGTTCGACATGCCCTCCCAACGCGACGGTAGGACGAACACATCCGCCGCCTGATACCACGGCAGCGTGTCGAGCTGTCGGCCGACGAAACGGATGTCGGCATCCGGCACATTCTCGCTCGCCCAACGCTGCATCGCGCCGTCTTGATAATCCCCGCCGACGATGACAACGGTCATCCGATCCGCGTCCCCGCGCATCTGCCGAACCGCGTTGAGCAACACGTCGTGCCCCTTGATCGGCTTCATGTTGCCGACCGCCAGTACCACCGTCCGATCCAGCGGCAGATTCAGTCGACGGCGAACATCATCCCGTGATGTCGCAGGCACATACCGCCGCGCGTCCACACCGTTTGGCAACACCGCAAACCGGTCCGCCGCGATCCGCAGCTTCCGGGCAACCGTCTCCGCCGCCCCACGGCTCACCGCCCAACAGTCGTCACACCGCGCCACCGCCGCGCGATACGCCCGCCGCCGCAGCCAGCCGATCTCGCCGCCGGACGCCTCCATCCCGTGAAAGCTGAATGCCACAGCCGTGGCACTGTGCATCTTCGCGGCGAGGACCCCGTCCACAAGCATCGCCAAACCGCGAACGTGCAACACATCCACCGAATGATCCCGCAACACCGCCGCCAGCCGCATCGGCCACAGCCGATCCCGCCCGCGCGACGGCTGCCGAACGATCTCGACATGTGGCGCTGGCGTCTCGTGTGGCACCGGCGTCTCGCCGGTGATTCCATGGCTGGGTGGCACCGGCGTCCCGCCGGTGGTTTCCCCGGGGAGCATCGGCGTCTCGCCGGTGTCGAGTCGCTCCGGGTTCATGCTATCCCCGTCCCAACCCCGAACGACCAGCACATGGCGAAACATCGCCTTCGGCAGATGCTCGATCATCTGCAACAACTGACGCTCCAACCCGCCGCACCCCAGTTGCCACACCGGATGACAGATCGTCACCGCCCCCCCCCCGTCGCCCGTATGGTATAGTTGACCCGCCTGTGAACCCGTGCCCGTGTGGCACAGGCGTCCCGCCTGTGATTCCATACCCGGGTGGTACCGGCGTCTCGCCGGTGATTCCATGCCCGGGTGGTACCGGCGTCTCGCCGGTGATTCCATGCCCGGGTGGTACCGGCGTCTCGCCGGTAAGACCACAGGCGGAACGCCGGTACCACAACCACACTCCCGCCGAGCATCCCCCACGGCAGGGGTTGCCCCCTCAACATCAGGCTCGGCAACTGTCACAGACGGCGGCATAAACGCTCCTGGATGGTCCGTGCCACTATCGGCGGGGCTGATCAGAGCCCCAAGCGTCAGCGCGGGGTCTTCGTGGACAGACTGTTGGTCTTCGGACCCGCTCGCTTACGCTCGGGGCTCTGATCCGAACCCCGACGCGGGTAATGTCACGCGCCACTTCGCTGCTTCGCAATCCGCCAAAATGGTCTTGACGGGACACACGTTCGTGCCGCCCCGCCCTCGACCGCGTGGCGATCACGGACCGCCAGGCGCGCAGGCGCGAACCGCCCCCGCACCACAAGCAAGCGGCTCACACTACAATTATCGGCCACCCCCACGCCCCCCGTGAGGGACGCGTGCATGCCGGTGGCAGGTGGCGACTGCATCCAAGAGCCCCCGACCTTGCTCGGGGGGTACGCTCTCACAGGTCGGGAGGCAACCCCCCGACCAAGGTCGGGGGCTCTTCATCGCGAGAACCGGTCGGTTTACGTAGGATCTGTCCGGACCCCGACAAGCATTATCGGTCGCTAATCGCGTCACGAGGGAAGGCAGCCGTCACAGGAGTTGCCGGGGCGGACGGTGGCAAAACGGTGCATTACCGGGTAAGGTGGCTCAGCACCCGCGGCGAAGCGGGGCCGTGGAGCGAAACGGTCAGCGCGATGGTGGAGGCCGACGAATGAGTACCGCGAAACCATCGCAGCAGAAAGCCGAAGAGACGCCCGTCGACGACGTGCGGCGGGTTCGCAGGAAGCTCAGCCGGGTAGGTCGCACACGTAGGTCGGGCTCTGCCCGACGCTTGGCGGGCTTGGCCGCCAAGCCCTAATCGTGTGGCACATCCGACAATGTCGCGGGCGCTTCGTCGCCCCCCAGGTCCACAGGACCCGGGCCACCCGTCCGAGCGTAGCCTGGGAAGGCATGGCTTCCCTCATGCCACCATTCCTGCCGCGATTCCGTCGAGCGAAAGCACACCGCCCGCCCCTCGGCTGATAGCTGGGCGCTTTCTCTGCGGAACGGTGAGCCATACTACATGACGAGAACCGAAATAGGACCGACCGTCGCCTCGCCACGCGCGAGGCAAAAAGTTTGCGGCAGTTTGCGGCGGTTTGCAGTTTTCTGCTGCAAACGGAGCCCAATAGGAGGGAGACCAAGTCGGTAGGCCCGACGCATAGAACTATTTCTGAAAATAAATTCACGGCCGGGTGTCACTGCCGGGTGCCATGCTTTCACGCGACGAAGTCGCGAGCAAGCATGTTGCCATAAGGGAAGACATGCCTACCCGGGCTCCGCCCGTGAAGGCATGGCACCCAACGCCGTTAACTATCTGTGGCCTCGAACGCATTCAGCACCCCATGGATACGGTGGATTTCGTTGCGATTGAGCTTGCGCAACCGCGGGGGACTCGGCGGCGATTCGTTCTTCTTGTGTGGCCAGTCGCG
>JAUVGW010000348.1 GCA_030593565.1 Phycisphaerae bacterium
GTACGAAGACGGCCAGATGGCCTTTAACAGGGGCATCCCCAGCAGCGGCTCGACGGCACCGCTCTATCCCGTCCTCTTGGCGGGCGTCTATGCCGTCGTTCGGAACTGGTTTGCTGCCAGCTACCTCCTCGGCGGCCTGTGCAGCCTCGGAACCGCACTCGTCGTGTACCGCATCCTACAAATGTGGACCGGGCGACAGGACCTTGCCCGGTGGGGCGGCCTCCTCACCGTCATCATGAGCCCCTCGGTGATTCAGGCCTACGGCGGAATGGAAGCACCCGTGTACAGCTTCCTGTTCCTGCTCGGCCTGCTGCTATACGGCCAGCCGCGACGCCGCCTCCTCGCCTCCGCCGTCATGGCCGCCTGCATCTGGCTGCGGCCGGAATTCCTGGTGATGCTTCCGCTGATTTGCCTGGAGCGCGCCGTCGCGGCCTATCGCGCACCCGATCGCCGGTTCGTCAGCTTCCTATCCGAAGCGTGGCTCCATGCCGCTGTATGGGGCCTTGTGGTGTTGGCCTACGCGGCCTATCACTACAACCAAGACGGGCACCTCGTGCCCAGCACCTTCGCCGCCAAGGCCGTCGCCCCCGGTGTCATTCGGCCCCCGTGGTTCGACGGCCTCCCCGCCGCACTGAAACGCGGCAATCCTCTGTTCATCTTTCTCGCCGCTGTCGTCTGGCCCATGCTGGCGATCCTGCTTGCCGGGATAGGGCTCGGGGCCAATTGCATGCCGATGGCCTTTGGACTGAGAGAATCGCTCGCGGCGACGTGGCGCGACCAAGGCCCGATGGCCTCGGGGCGCCGGCTGGCACTGCTATCCCTCATCGGTTATCCATTGTTGCGCGGCTTCGTTGATTCGGGCGGTATGATCCTGTTTCAGTTCCAACGCTATTTCGCACACCTGACGCCGCTGTTCATTCTGATCGTCATCGGATCGCTGCCCGCCACGAAGGTCCTGCTGCAACGTGGATTCTGGGACTGGCACAACATGCCGCTCCGCCGCCAGCGCAGACGTACGTACGCGTGGGCCAGTCTTTGCTTTGTGGGCATGGGCACGCTCGCCGTCATCTCCGTCTGGAATATCCAGTCCATGCAGGTCCCTATCGCGCACTGGCTTCAGGAGCAACCCAAGCAAGACCGTCTGGTCGCCACGAACGACATCGGCGCAATCGGTTTCATCAGTCGACGCCCCGTTCTCGACACCATCGGCCTCGTCGAGCCCGAGATCGTCGAGCACCTCATGAGCGATGGAGACCTCCTCGACTACCTCCGTCGCCGAGAGCCCGCCTATGTCATCATCTTCCCGAAATGGTACGAGGAACTCAGCAAGCGGACCGACGTCCTCGGCATCCCCGTCGAAACCTTTCCCATCAATTACAATGTCGTGTGTGGCGACTCGGAGATGGTCATCTACCGTCCTCAATGGCCGGCCGCTACGATTGAATAGCGCAATCGCCGACGCTGCCGCCGGGATGGCGGCCAAGCCGTCATGGAGACAACGCAAATGAAGATTCTCGTCATTCAAGGAAGCCCGAGGCCCGACGGCAACACGCAGGCCGTCCTGGATACGGTCCTGGCCGCCGCCGAGCAAGCCGGCGCGAAGACCCAGACCGTCCAACTGTCCCGACTCAAAGGCGCCGTTGGGTGCATGGAATGCCGTGCCTGCAAGCAGCACCGAGACGAACCCGGCTGCGCGGTCGATGACGGCATCGCACCGATCCTGTCGCAGGCCGTCGAGGCCGACCTGATCCTGTGGGCCACCCCTGTGTTTTGCTGGTCGCCGTCGTGGCTGATCAAGATGGTCATGGACCGTTTCAGTTCCATGTTCAAGTTCGAGGACACGATCGAGTCCGTTCGCTCTCTCCTTGATGGCAAGAAGATGGCGGCCGTGATCACGGCCGCCGGCGGCGAGAAGGACGGCGCAGACCTCGTTGCGGAGACCTGCCGCCGCATGGCCCAGTTCAGTAAGTGCGATTGGCTCGGCGCACTGACGGTCGCCAACGTCGTCGACGCGGCAACCATCCGCGCCGATGCCGACCTGACCGAACGCGCCGGCGCGTTCGGCAGCGCACTGGTCTCGCGTTGACGTCGAGGCCGAAAGCATCACAGCCGGCCGCGAACGGAGACGGCGGAAGGACTCCTAGCAGCAGCATGAGAACCTGACGGAGGTGCAAGGCATGTCTCGTCCGACAAACGTAACGCCCAAGTCCATCGCCCTGCTTCTCGCAGGCTTCCTCCCCGCACTCTCCTGTCTGTCGCCACACGGGAGCAGCGAACCGGTCGACGACAAGGGCGGCAACGCACCGAGACCGAGGATCCTCTGGAAAGTGCACACCGGCGGCTGAATCGCGTCCACACCCGCGGTCGCGGGTGACCTGCTAATCGTCGGCTCGTGCAACGGCATGTTCCGCGCGTTCGATCGTCACTCAGGCCTCGTCCGCTGGGAGTATGACATCCATCAGGACGGCGATCAGAATTCGTTTCATGGGGACCCTCTACTCACCGATGATCTTGTCCTGGTTGCCACGGACCGCGGCCTCAAGGCCGATGCCATCGGCCACGTGTACGCGTTTGAAAAGGCGACCGGTCGTATCCGCTGGAAACACAAGAGCCAAACCGGTATCGCATCAAATGTCGTGCAGGCTCGCTCGAACGTCTATGTCGTGACTCTGTACGCCGAGTTGCTCTGCCTGGATGTGAACACCGGACGCCTGCAATGGACGTATCGGGCAGAAGAAGACGAAGGAAAAGCGGCAAGGATCACGTCGCCCGCAATCTCCGGAGATCGCGTTTTCTTCCGCGGGCGCAACGGCGCCGTATTCGCTGTGGATGTCCAATCTGGAAAGATGATCTGGAAACTCAGACTCGGCGATGGTTTCTCCACAACACCCGTCGTATGGCAAGACGCGCTCTATGTGGGAAGCACCGACCGCCACATGTACCGTTTGGATCAACGAGACGGTGCCGTCTTTGACAGCATCCTACTTCCTGCTCCGCCGTGTCGGGAGCCGGCATGCACGGAGGATGTCGTGCTTGTGTACATCGAGAGCAAGAACCTCGCCTGCCTTGATTCGGCTCTCAAGGAGGTACGCTGGACCCACAAGACATCCGACGGGTGGGGCACCAATCGGCCAATCGTCCGCGGCCCGATGGTATACGCCGCGGATGACGGTGGCCGCATCGCCGGCATCTCGATCGAAGATGGCGTTCGTCGAGACTATTGGCAATTCGAAGGAGCGATCCGCACCATCGGCGGTGCCGAAGGAGTGCTCTATGTGGGCACAAGGAGCGGGGCGCTTTACGCGATGCCCCTCGAAACGCCTGATGACGTCGATGAACGGCATCCAGCGCCCGTCAACTGAATCGCGAGGAGACCCGTCGTGGATGTCCTGACAGCCATCAAGACCCGCCGAAGCGTGCGATCTTTCTTACCCAAATCCATCCCCGCCAAGGTGCAGGACAGGATGCGGCAGGCGTTGCGTTATGCCCCGTCGGCGTGCAACTTCCAGCCGTGGCGATTCATCTTCGTCACCGACGATGAACTGCGACAGGGGATCGCCCGCGCATCATTCGAGCAGCTTTGGATCGCCGAAGCTCCGATCATCGTCGTCGGCTGCGCCATACCCGGCAAGGCCTACAAGACCATGGGCGGATACGGCAACAGCGCCGACATGGACGTGGCCATCGCCCTCGACCACCTCACGCTCGCGGCCGTCGCCGACGGCCTGGGCACCTGCTGGATCGGCGCGTTCGAGGAAGATGCGGTCAAGCGCCTGCTGCGTGTTCCGAAAACGGTGAAAGTCGTCGCCCTGACGCCGCTGGGCTACCCCGCAGCCCCCGAGGGCAACGCACCCATCAAGAACGGCGACCGCAAGGCCCCCGACGAGGTGTTTTCCACAAATGGCTATCGGAGGGGATAGTGCAGATTCAGGATCACCGTAGCGTCCGACCCCTGTGTCGGACGTTGAAAACCAACGGTTTCCGCCGGCCGACAGGGGCCTCGGCCGCCACCACGAAAGCAGGCAGACCGCTATAGGAGCCCCTATTTCCCCTCATCAGCCCCCACAGGCCTTCTGGCCGCAGCCACAGCCGCGGTCTGTGGGATGCATCTTCTCGATCAGAATCTTCGCCGTTTCCGGGCGCATGATCCGTGGGTCGGGCTCCTCGCCGGCGAGGAGTTGTTCACGAACCTTGCTCCCGCTGATGAAGACCGGCTTCTCGTCGGGGTGGTTTTCCATCAAATCGACACGACCGAGCGACTCGTAGAATGCCGCGAATCCGACATTGACCGGGCGGATGTGCAACTCGCCCGGCAGATTCTTAAAAATCTCCTGAGCGTCGAAGTCTCCCCAGATCGGCGTCTTGTCGTCGTACGGGGCGTCGGCGTGCTTCCGCCCGATGATGATGTCGGTGAAGCCAAAATTCTGCCGGTAGATGCCGTGCATGACGGCCTCCTTCGGGCCGCCGTAGAACATCTTGATGTCCAGGCCGAGCAGCCCAACGCGATCGTGAATGCTGTAGGACTTCGAACCCCACAGTGCCTCGTCCTTGTCACCTTCGCCGAGTTGCTTGTGCTCGATGAGCGCTTCGTAGGTGTGCATCCGCGTCGCGGCATCAACATCGTCCGACTTCGTCTCACCGATGAGGGGATTCAGAATCGCCCCCGCGGTATCGCACTCGCGAACGAGGCATTCTAGGCCGTACACCAGGGCATATTCGTGCGCGCGGTGCAGGGGGTTTCTTGTCTGAAAGCCCACGACACGGGTCCAGCCCTTGTCCGCGAACAACCGCCGGGTCTCCGTGGGACGCAGCACATACTTCCCGTAGGCCGGGTGTGTGGGCTGCGGCAAGACCTCGACCTCGCCGCCCAGCAACGTGCCACGCGGATCACCGAGTACCATGTGGCCGCCGGGGTGGTCAGTCCGTTCCGTCTGGTAGACGCTCGTGAGGTACGCCTGCTTGTCGTATGGGAAGATGTCGGCGATGTGCAGCACGCCGACGAGCTTGCCGCGAGCATCCTGAAGTTGGACTTTCTGATCGGATTTCAGCGACGCAGCCTGATCGTCGCTGACCGGCAGCGAGATGGGAATGGTCCACGCGTAGGCCTTGCCGTTGCTCTCGATGACGCCTTCCTTGAGGCAACGATGCCAGACATCGCCCACCATCGGTCCCGTCAGGGGGCTCAGGCCGCCATCACCAAAGCGATAGATACTGGAAAGATCGGCGTCCTCGACGCGGATCACCGGCAAGGATGCAGTCTGCTCCGTGAAATCGGGGATGCGCTCCGTGGGAACGGTTCGGTCCACCGGTTGGTCAAGTCCGCCGTGTACGGGGATCAGATCTGCCATATTCCTCGCTACCTTTCAGAGTGGTGAGTCGGCCGTGCGTCGTTGCACGGTGGTACGGCCAGTCATCATAGGGCACGGCACACCGTGACACAACCGGGGTGGCATGGGTAACGAGTGGGGC
>JAUVGW010000367.1 GCA_030593565.1 Phycisphaerae bacterium
CCACTGTTGGGGCGCGTCGCGTCGCCCCCCTGGGGCCGACGTAACTGTGCGCGACGGCCTCGAGGCCGGAAACGGCGGCCTCGGGGGGCCGACGCTACTTTGTGGTACCGCCGTCTCGGCGGTGTCGACACAGGCTCAGGCGCCTGTGCCACAGTTTGGCTGCGGCCGACGGCCGCGCTGTGCTGCAAGAGTGGTTACGAGAGCGAACAACTATGACGGAACTAGCAGAGACGTACGGCGATGTGATCCCGTTCGGTTACGACCTGGACGAAGACCATGAGATGATCCGCGACAGCATCCGGGAATTTGCCCGGGAGGTGGTCGCCCCCGGCGCGATGGATCGCGACGCCAAGGGCGAGTTCCCCGCTGAGATCATCCGGCAACTGGGCGAAATGGGCTATCAGTCGATCTGCGTGCCTGAAGAATACGGCGGCCCCGGCCTCGATGCGCTGGCTTCGGCGATCATCGTCGAGGAGTTGTCCTATGCTGATGCGTCCGTCGGCGTGATCAACAGCGTGCAAAATTCGTTGTGCATCGACCCGATCATGAAGTACGGCACGGATGAACAGAAAAAGAGATGGCTGCCGCCCATGACCACGGGGGATTGCCTGAACTGCTTTAGTCTGACCGAGGCGGACGCCGGCTCCGATGCCGGCTCGATGAAATGTCGAGCGAGTCTGGAAGGCGACGAGTGGGTCATCACCGGCACCAAGCTGTTCGTCACGACGGGCGCCGAGTCGGATCTGATCGTTCTGTTTGTGCGGACCGAGGATGGCGACAAGCGAAACGCGAGTTGCCTGATCGTGCCGAAGAAGACGCCCGGCGTGGAAGTCGGCAAGCACGAGGAGAAGCTCGGCATCCGCGGCAGCAGTACGACGGAGCTGGTTTTCGACAACGCCCGTGTGCCGGCGGATCACCTGCTCGGCGAGCGGGGCAACGGCCTGCGGATCGCGATGATGGCGATCGGCGGCGGGCGCATCGGCATCGCCGCCCAGGCGTTGGGCATTGCCCAGGCCTCGCGCGACAAGGCGATCGCGTATGCCCTGGAGCGCAAACAGTTCGGCAAGACGTTGTCACAGTTTCAGGCCATCCAATGGATGATCGCCGACATGGCGACGCGGATCGAGGCTTCCCGGGCGCTTGTGTACAAGGCCTGCTGGGCAAAAGACCAGAAGAAGCATTCGCTACACGTTCCCGCGATGGCAAAAGTCTATGCCGCGGAGACGGCGACGTTCTGTGCCGACAGGGCCATCCAGATCTTCGGCGGCATGGGCTACTGCCGAGAGAGCGAGGTCGAACGCTACCTCCGCGACGCGAAGATCACGGAGATATATGAGGGGACCAGCGAGATGCAGCGGCAAACGATCGGCGCGACGCTGGCACGGGAGCCCGAGCGCATCGCGGCGGTCTGAGTAATTGATGATTGACGATTGGGGATTGGCGGTAGGGGTGGCACGGACAAGCGGGTGAGTCGAGGCGACGTTGATTCGGAAGATGGCGTTCATTAGAAACACCCGTTCGGCGAACCGGGAAACGGAGCTTGTCCGTGGACACTCCAGATAGCCAACGGTGACGGAACACGGACAAGGATCGCCCATGAAACCCGTTCAGTCGAATCGTAGCTTCCTCGCGGGCGATCCTTGTCCGTGCCACACCTGTCGGTGGGTTTACAGGCTCAGGCGCCTGAGCCACAGGTTGGTTGCGGCTGAAGGCCGCGCTGTGTTGCTCAGATTATGAACAGTGTCCGCGGAGGATGCGGGGCCGGCGAAGTGTTTTGGAGTAAGTGACGATGCCTCAAAGTGTGATTGTTGGTGCGAAGCGGAGCCCGATGGGACGGTTTCTCGGTAGCCTGTCAAGGCTGACCGCGCCGCAGATCGGCGTGGCTGTCGCGAAGGACGTTTTGGAAACCGCGAACTGCCCACCGGGCGACGTGGACATGGCCTTCATGGGTCAGGTGTTGCAGGCGGGTGTCGGGCAGAATCCGGCCCGACAGGTGGCGCTCGGCGCCGGCTGCGCCGGCACGGTCACGGCCGTGACGGTTAACCAGGTCTGCGGCTCGGGTCTGCGTTCCGCCATGGATGCGGACAACAACATCCGGCTCGGACAGAGCAAAATCGCGCTGGCCGGTGGGATCGAGTGCATGTCGAACACGCCGTATCTGCTGCGCGAGCTACGGTTCACCGGCACAAAGTTCGGCGACTCGAAGGTCATCGACGAGATGCAGTTCGATGGCCTGACCTGTGCGCACGAGGGCACGGCGATGGGCGTCATCGCCGACTACACGGCGGAGAAGCACAAGGTCACACGCGAAGATCAGGACGTGTTCGCGCTCGAAAGCCACAAGCTCGCGGGCAAGGCGCAGGCCGCCGGCGCGTTCGCGGCGGAGATTACGCCGATTGAGGTGCCGGCCGGCCGCAAGAAGACCGTCATGTTCGAGGCCGATGAGACGATCCGGGCCGAGAACACCCTTGAGGGTCTGGCAAAACTGCGACCCGCATTCGGCAAGGAGGGCACGGTCACGGCAGGCAACGCGTCGCAGCTCGCGGATGGGGCGGCCATCGTGTTGATGGCGTCGGAAGATGAAGCCGCGAAGCGCGGCTGGAAGGCGCGGGCGAAGATCGTCTCGCACGCCACGTTCGGCGTCGATCCGAAGGAGTTGTTCATCGCGCCGGTCGGCGCCGTCAAGCTGGCGGTGAAAAACGCCGGCTTGAAGCTGAGCGATATCGACCTGTTCGAGTTGAACGAGGCGTTCGCCGCGCAAAGCATCGCCTGCCTGCGCGGGCTCGAAATCGACGCAGACCGCGTCAATATCTGGGGCGGCGGCATCGCGTTGGGCCACCCGATCGGCGCCAGCGGCACCCGCATCCTCGTCACGCTGCTCCACGCCATGGAACAACGCGACGCCAAACGCGGCGTGGCCTCGCTATGCCTCGGCGGTGGCAATGCCGTGGCGATGGTCATCGAGCGGTAGAGCCCGAGGCGTCGTTCTCCGTCGGTGTGGCACGGACAAGCGTCTTGTACGAGACCTTGATTAACCAGAAGGCGGCACCGATGGCAGGCCGACGCGCCAAGATCGGGCTGCCGAAGCTTGTCCGTGGTGCCCGTCGGTAATCATGTACACCAATCTCGTCTGCGCGGGTGACAAAGCCCGCCGCCGACATGGCACATATCGATTCAAACAAGGTTTGCACGAGGAACAAACATGGCTATTGAAGCAACAGTCGTAATCGGAACGGGAACCATGGGGCGCGGCATCGCGCAGGTCGCGGCGGCGGCCGGACTGAAGGTGTGGATGTATGACGTGAATGCCGCCCAGGTCGAAGGCGCGTCGAAGGCGATTGAGAAAAGCCTGTCGAAGCTGGTCGAGAAGGGCAGGATGGAGGCGGGCGTTGCCGATACCGCTCGTGCGAACTTGCAGACCTGCTCGTCGTTGGACGACATCGACTGGTCGAAGGTCGGCATCGCGATCGAGGCGATCTTCGAGAACCTCGACGCCAAGGTGGCGCTCTACAAGGACATCCAGTCCCGCCTTAAGCCTGACGCCGTTCTCGCCAGCAACACCAGCAGCATCAGCATCACGAAACTGGCCGCGCTGACCGATCGGCCGGAGCAGTTCATCGGGATGCACTTCTTCAACCCGGTGCCGCTGATGTCGCTTGTCGAGGTGATCCGCGGCATCCAGACCAGCGACGCCACGGTCGAGACGGTGACGGCACTGGCCAAGAACATGGGCAAGAACCCGCTGCCGTGCAACGACAGCCCCGGCTTTGTCAGCAACCGCGTGTTGATGCCGATGATCAACGAGGCGGCGTTCGCGCTGATGGAGGGCATCGCCGAGGCCGAGACGATCGACGAGATCATGAAGCAGGGCTGCAACTTCCCGATGGGCCCGCTGGTCCTGGCCGATTTCATCGGCGTGGACGTGTGCCTGAACATCATGGAGGTGCTGCACCGCGATCTGGGCGATCCGAAGTTCCGTCCGTGCCCGCTGATCCGGAAGCTGGTCGACGCCGGCCGCCTGGGTCGAAAATCCGGCCAGGGCTTCCACGACTATCGCAAGTAAGAAAGTGCCGCGTGCGAGACAGGTTCGTGTTCAGCGGTCAGGTGGCGTGGCATGGGTAACGAACGACACGCCCTGTAAGGACGGGGCGTTCATTGCCCGTGGGGTCGGGCTGGGATGGATGCTCCACGGGTAAACTCCGCCGCCGCTGGCGGCTCCGTTTCCCCATGCCACCCTACGCCGTGAATTTCTGTTGGTCATGCAGCGTTGCAAGTCCTTTTGGCTCTTGATCTTTCGTTTCTTGTGGCCTAGCGGATTTTGGGGACGCCGGGGGGCGATTCCCGTTTCTTGTGTGGCCAGTCACGGGGCTTCTTGGAACCTCGCCGGTGGTAGCCATCCTTCACCGCCTTCGCCAGCAACACCCGAAGATCACCGCGGCGATGCCATGCGCGAGGCGTCCGCATCGAGTGCCGAACCACCCGCAATGCCGCGGCCACGCTCAGTTGCAGTGGATCGCGCCCCTCGGAGAAGAAAAGGGGTCAGGCTACTTTATGGGGCGAGAGATGACGTCAGGAAGCCGAGTAGGTTGCACACGTAGTCTGGTAGGTCGGATCGTCCACGTCATAATGATACACCGTACTCACCCCGGAAAGCCAGTCCGTCTTGATCTGACGGTTGCCGACTTGGTCGTACGTGTACGACAGGTGATAGCGAAGAAAACTGTGGCACCGGCGTCTCGCCGGTGGGGCTCGCCGGCGAGACGCCGGTGCCACAGCGCTCCTCCTCGATGAGGCGGTTACGGTTGTCATAATCAAACGTCGCCGTCGCCGCCCAGCCGTCCGGGCCTGTCTCGGTGATGGTGGTGACCAGCCCGTCGGCCGCCGCGCAATATGAGGGCAGCCATTCGTGGGCCGGTGACCCAGGAATGGCTGTCCCGTTCGCAGAGGGCTTGGCGGCCAATGCCCGCCAAGCGTCGGGCAAACTCCGACCTCATGCGACCTACCCGGCTACGAGAACCACTCTCGCCATTCACGTTCAAGCTGAGCCATGTCATACTCGTGCCCACATTCCGGACATCGATGCATCTTT
>JAUVGW010000190.1 GCA_030593565.1 Phycisphaerae bacterium
ATGGCGGGTATCCTCCAACTGGCCCGATACGGGAGATTCCTCAGCGTCTCGCCCACCGCTGCTGCGCTATAGCCCCGATGTCACGGCGCTCATCAACGAGATCGTGGGACGGCCCGGATGGGGCCGGGACCAAGAAGGAAAAACGTTGGGGCTTGTGATAGAAGGCGAGTCCCCGAGTGGCCGCAACTTCCTGGCGACCGAAGACTCCGGCGAGCGAGGCCACCCTGAGCACTTCCCGGCCGCGCCGACGCTGGAGCTCTATCCATCGATTTGGGCAACGTTTCTCGACACGGAACTCCTCGGACGCCCGACGGACAACTCCATCACGATCAACGCCATGTCGCTCCTGGAGTTGGTGGTCTACGTCGAATACGGCACCACGGAAGAAGTCGACGCGGGAAGCACACTACCCTGCGTTTATCCGGGCGGTACACCATTCGAGATTACGCTGAGCGACTTGTTGCCGGATACATTCTACTTCTACCGTTTGCGCTATCGCCGCCCGAGCGACGACTTGTTCTTAGCCGGGTCTCTGCACTCCTTTCATACGCGCCGGCCGGCCGGTGCAACGTTTCGCTTCACGATCCAGTCTGACTCCCACATCTGGGAAGCGGTGAGACAGGTGACCCTACCCAGCCTGTACATTCGAACGCTGGCACACGTCGCGGCGGATTGTCCGGACTTCCATATCCTCCTCGGTGACACTTTTATGTGTGAAGATTACTCGGGGGGAGACGTCCTTGACTATGAGGATGCTGTGGCCCGTCATCTGGCTCAGCGCCCCTTCCTGGACCTCATCGGCCACTCGGTGCCGCTGTTCTTCGTGCTGGGTAATCATGAGGGTGAGCAAGGCTGGCGTTTGGATGGGACGCCCCATAATGTGGCAGTTTGGGCGACAAATGCCCGAAAACTCCTCTACCCCAATCCCATCCCAGATGGCTTCTATACCGGCTGCACGGAGGAGAGCGAATTCGTCGGCCTGCCCGAGAACTACTACGCCTTTGAATGGGGGGATGCCCTGTTCGTCATGCTCGACCCCTATCGCTATACGACTGTCAAGCCGCACGAAGCCGGTGCCACGCCGGGCAGCGGTGACAATTGGGACTGGACGCTAGGCCTCACGCAATACAAATGGCTCCAGCAGACTCTGGCGAACAGCACTGCGAGTTTCAAGTTTGTCTTCTCGCACCAGGTCACCGGCGGCGCCGACCTCTATGGACGTGGGGGTGTGGAAGCCGCCACGCACGCGCCGGCCCATCCAGGCTCCTTCGAATGGGGCGGCAAGGACCTAACCGGCAGGGACGTCTTCGACCGGAAGCGCCCCAACTGGGGTGTGCCCGTACATCAGCTCCTCGTGAATCACAAAGTGAGTATCTTCTTCCACGGCCACGATCACGTCTTCGTGAAACAGGATCTGGACGGCGTGGTTTACCAGGAGTGTCCCGCGCCATCGGACGGGATGTACGGGTTCGGGCATTTCGGATATATCTACGGCGACCTCGCCAATAACTCCGGTCACTTGCGGGTAGAAGTGTCCCACGATCATGTCCACGTCGACTACGTTCGGGCTTTTCTTCCCGGCGACGGCGAAGACGGGAAAATCGCTTACTCGTACACCCTTGCCGCTCCCTAATAGAATTCGCGGCTTGTCGCCGTCAAAGGATGATTACAGGCTAGGGAGTGGCTTCTTGCACGCGACGCTCGGCCGCCTTGGCGGCCTTGCCCGAGTCGCGCATCACCTTGCGCAATTTGTCTTCGAGTTTCCGGGAAGGGACGGTACTGCGCGTCGGATCGCGCGTCCTTGCCTCCAGGCAGTGAGCAAGGGCGTCTTCGTATCTCCCGGCATACATAGCGCGCAAGGCGCGAGCCATGAAGATCGCTCCCAACTCGGGCTCGATCCGCTCGGCCTCGAGGAGACTGACGTTCCACGCATCGATGTCTCCCTTCACGAGCTGCATGTTCGCGAGCGTGACCCAGGCGCCCGCATCATTCGGCTGTAACTCGATCGCTCTCATGCGGCTGGTGATGGCGGCGTCGAGCTGCGACGCCTGACCCTGGGCCGTGCTCAGCAGGGACCACAAGCTTGGGTCACCCGGAGATATCTGGAGCAAGGAGTTGAGGAGTGGAATCGCCTCATGGGGGCGTCGGGCGTTCACTAATGCGTTGGCGCGTTCCATCCGCGAATCCCATTGGGCAATCATGTCCTTCGGGTCAAGGAGCGATTCGTCATCTTCCACGACGCGGCCCCTGACATATCCCAGGGCCGCCAACTTCTCGATCGCGCCGCGATCGAGCTCGACGTCGGCCCCTTCGGCATGCTCGACACGATCGAATGACTCCATCAGTGCCGCAAGATGCTCCGCGAGCACTTCCGTCTCGCCATGGTCGCCGGCCCACAGGTTGTGTTGTTCGCCGGGATCGGAGTTTAGATCGTAATACTCCGGCGTCGGGGCATCGATGTATTTGTCGCGGTGCCGGCGCAACGCATACAACGGGCTCCATCCATGGTTCAGCTTCGGGGCGAGCGTCTCCACGTACACGGCGCGGTCGGGATCCACTGCATTCTTCAACAGGCTCTCACCGTCGTGACCGCCCGCATCGAGACCAAGCAGATCCAGCAGTGTCGGCGCGACGTCGATCGTGGCCGCGACCCGACCGTCCACCACCTGTCCGCCGCGGATGATCGCCGGACTGTGGAAGATCATGGGAACGCTGATGGTCGATTCGTAGATCAGCAGGCTATGCGTGCTCTCTCCGTGATCGCCCAGGCCCTCGCCATGGTCACCGACGATGGCGATGACCGTCTTGTCGAGGAGGTCCAGCTCACGAAGTCTGTCCACGAACCGTCCTACCTGGCGGTCGAGGAATGCCACCTCGCCGTCATAGGGATTCCGCGCATACCGCGTCTTGTACGGCTCTGGAGGAGCGTATGGCGTGTGGGGGTCGAACAGGTGTATCCACATGAAGAACGGTCGATCGGACGCGGACTCCTCATGCGCCTTGAGCCATCGGGTCGCTGAGTCTACCACGACATTTCCCCGTCGTTGCGGGTTGAGCGGCTCGCCTCCCGGCGCGCCTTGTTCCGGCGTAATCGCGTCGTCGTAGACATCGAATCCCTGGTCGAGGCCGTACCGCCGGTCCAGCACAAACGCGGCGATGAATGCCGCCGTGGAGTACCCCTGGGCCTTCAGGCGTTCGGCGAGTGTTTCTCGGTGGGCGGTCAGACGATACGTTCCGTTGTCGCGCACGCCGTGCCGAGGTGGATAGTCGCCGGTCATGATCGTGGCGTGGGCCGGCAGGGTCATCGGCACGACACTCACCGCATCGGCAACACGCACGCCCTCGGCGGCGAGTGCATCCAGGGCCGGTGTCGCGACGTCCTCGTATCCGTAGCAGTGAACACGATCCGCCCGTAGCGTATCGAGCGTGAAAAGAACAACGTTGAAGCCGGCCGCCGATCCGCTCTGAGCATCGATAGCAAGCAGCGAAGTTGACGGCACGCGCATTCGGCCGAATCGATAACTCGCCCACACTGACGCCAGCACCAGCACTGCGGCCACAACCAGGGCGATCGGCCATCGCCGACGCCACAGTGACGCCTTGATGGTCGGTTCCGGTCGTGGAGATCGGCGCCGAGACGATCGACCCCGCCTGCCTTTCTTTCGCGTAGCCATGCGGATCATTTCCTTTTCACGTCAGGACTCGCCTCCGCTCCGAAAAATCGGATGCCGGTTCGAATCGAGATCGTCGCGAGTCTCCTGCTTCAGTTCGACCAAGCGATCGTCGTCTTACCGCATGAAGCCTCTCGATTCCAGCAGGAATCGTGGTTCCGGTGTGGTTCGCCCTGTCAAGGCCGCGTCGCCAAGTGGGCCGGGCATTTGCAGTTGTCACGCAGGTTAGCGGCTACGCGGGTGAGCGCGGCGTTCGCGTGTTCGTCGCCGCCGCAAGCACCATTTCAAACCTGAGACGCAGGCAAAGATGCCCATCGTCACCCAAGCCATCCTCGACACGATCCGTGGCGCGGGCTTCCACATCGATGAGAGCGACGACATGAAAAGGGCGTGACAGCCTCGACGACCACCACGCCCCTGAAAGCGCCGATCAATCTATCCGTCAACGGTGGCGCTGCCCCTCTCAGACACAGGCGACCCCGAGATCGGTACAAGTTCTGTCCCCACGGGTGTCGCCGGCGTGCCGGCCGGAGTGTCCAGTTTGACGGCTGTCGTCGAGTCCCCCAGCGGCACGATCAGGATGCAGTCGCCGGTTGTGGCGAACTCGGTGCCGTCCAATAGCAGACCGGTGATGACCAGCTCGACCTCATCGCCGCCGGCCACCGCGCCAAGCTCAAGGGCGTCGACCAACGCCTGCGTTCTGAATTTCATGGACAAGTCGAGAATGCCGTCGCCTGTTTCCTCGTGGCAGTCGCAGGCCTCGCCGTCGAACGGCGTGGCGGCATCCTCGAATACCGAGTGCGGCCCCGGCGGCCCTTCGATGGGAGCCACTTCGCCACCGACACCGTCGACACGAGATAGCCGGACAGACGAGATGTCGATCTCCGTTACGTCGAAGACTTCGGTGCCGACCACCGCGACCGGCAGCACGCCGTGGCTCTTGCGATTTAGCGGATTCGGGCACGAGCCGGGCTTGATGTCGAGCCCGGTGAACACGACGAGTTCACAGGCTCCGAAGACCGTGATACCCACAGGCTCGACGCCACCCATCCCGTCACAACCGAGTTCTTCGCCGAGACCGTCATAGATGCAATACGACGCTTCATACGGCCAGCCGCCTCCGTCCCAAACGGTCACGATCTCAGAATTCGTTTCGGCCTCGAAGTAAACACTCTCGGGGCCGGAGCCGGTCGCCAAGGTGACGCCGGGCATTGCCAGCGCGCCGTCGACGTACACGTCGATGAAGCCACCGTTCCAGCCGTCGCCGTAGTCGTCCCACATGGTGATGGCATGCTGGCAAGGATGGTACTCACCGCACGGCGGATCGAACGGGTCGACGTCCAGGCAGTCGGCGCCAAGCACGCCGGGCAGGAACCGGCCCGCACAGTTGGCTTCGAACTCCTCGGTGCGCGTTGCTGTGTCGTCGTCGCAGCAGCAGCCTGGATTCCCGCACGGTGGATCCAGGTCGGCGCACTGCTGCTCATAGTAGAACTGTGGCGTCTCGAACATTCCGTAACATTCCAGTACTCCGACAAAGTCCACACATTCACCGCTTGCCGGATTGCAGCAAGCGCCACTCGGTGGATCAGGAGGGCAGGAATACATATTGGCGATAAGCTGGGCCGTATCCCCGGTGGTGTAGTCGCCACCAGTGTTGCCGGGCGAGTAATACACGAGTCGATGGGCGCGCCAGATCAC
This sequence comes from Phycisphaerae bacterium, assembly GCA_030593565.1. Taxonomy (GTDB): domain Bacteria; phylum Planctomycetota; class Phycisphaerae; order UBA1845; family UTPLA1; genus JAFGQA01. The sequence goes on from JAUVGW010000190.1 coordinate 5,370, forward strand.
CGCGGGCAGCCCACTCTCCACGAACGTCCCGTCGGTAACCGCGCCTGGTTGCGGCGAGGCATTATCACAGTAGGTTGCAGCATACTCGCTGACCGGGCCGGTGACGTGCACGCAGTCCGTGCCGTCACCGGCGTAGGTTCCGGCACTATAGGTCGTGGCCGTCGCGGGGCAGTACGCTTCGGTCATGATCTCTCCCGCGAGGTGGTGAGTGCCCGTCGGCAGGCACCACTGCCCCAGGATCACCTTGCCGCCGATGTCTGCGAAACTGGCCAGAACATCGCCCATCGCGACGTTGTCTGCGTAGGGCTCGTCAGCCCACGTGAAGACACAAACATAATCCCAACCGATTTCTTGGTATGTCGGTGTGCTCACGCGGGCATCCCAGTAGTCACATGGCTCGCCGATGATCGCCGAGACCTGCGCACGCCACGCCGGGTTATCATCGTGCGACGGTGCGTAGAGGATGCCCCAGCCCGGCTCGCCGCAAGGCGGCGTGAACGGATCAGGATCGCAAGGCGCGCCAGCTTCGAAGCGACCGCCGCAGTTGAGCTCGAACTCCTGCGTGCAAATTCCGGTATCCTCGTCGCAGCAGGCGCCGGGGTTTCCACACGGCTCAGCCAGATCCGCGCACAGCGTCTCGTAATGCGACTCCAACGGAGGCAGGCAGTCGGTAAGCAGCACGTCGTCCACGCAGTCGCCCGTGTACGGATCGCAGCACGCGCCTGAGGCGTCAGGATCGCAGAGGCAGCAGATGCCGAACTCGCCTATGGCGAAGTCAACGCCGCTGGTGCACGTGATCGTAACGGTATCGAGGCCCGCACCGCAGACGCCCGCATACGCGGCGCCGGCGGAACCGTTAGCAATGAACGGATCCGACGTGATTATGCCGTTGGCGGTCAGCGTGAAGGTGTGGTCCTCAAACGGATTCGGCTCCACGTACAGGTAGAATCCGCACGAGGCCGGCGGCATGGTCAGGGTGATTTCCGTTAAGGTGTTCGTGTAATACACGTCACCCGTGTAGCCGTGGCTCCAACTCATCCAGCCGTCACCGATTCTCCGGTGGCTCACCGGGGACGAGAACAGAATGTCACCGCCTATCGCGCACGGCGAAGGAACGTCGTTGACGTCCGTGAGCGTCGGCCTGGTATCGAGCGGGAAGGGCGTCATCGTACACCCGCACTGGGTGGCGGGAGGCGGGTCCGTGCCTGGATCGAACACGAAAACGACACACGGACAGCCGCAGGGCGGAGAGAAGTCACTGCATGTCTCGGGGAGCGGGGCGAACCGCGTGCCGGTGCAATTCAACTCCAGTACGCCGTCCACGCAGTCACCTTCGGGGCTGAGATCGTCGCAGCACGCGCCGGGATTCCCGCACGGCGGGACCAAGTCGGCGCACAGTGTCTCATACCCGAATTGCATCGGAGCCGGGCAGTCAGTGGCCAACACGTCATCCGCGCAGGTGCCAGTGGTCGGATCGCAGCAAGCGCCGAATGGCACGTCGCCGGAAATAAGGACGCTGTAGTCCTCGCCCTCGCCATAAGTGGTCGTGCCACACGGGGCGGGCGGGGGATTGTTGTCATCGAGCCGGATACGCATTCGGGTGTAGCCCGAAATCGCGGTCGGCGGCACGCTGAACGAGCCCGTCGCGACCGCTCCGCCTGGATCGACATTCATGACCCTCTCGCCGTCGTCATCCCAATCCTTGTCACCGTTCCAGTCGATCCAGACCGCGGTGACGTCGCTGCCATAGTAGTTGCCGTTGGTGACTGTGATGTCATAGCTCATGCCGATGAGCAACAACGCCACTTGGTCAGTGTAGTCCTCGTACCCGCCACATGCGCTGGAGTTGTCGATCGTACCGCCGGCGTGTGGGAGCAGGACATTGCTGATGTGCTCGTCACAACCACCGGAGCCTTCGCAGTAGGTTGGCGCCCCGCAGTCATAAGGCGGAACAGCCGCGCAGCTCTCGTCCGGATTCCACCAGGTCGCCTCGCTGATACCCAGACAATCCTCGCTGGTCATGTCGCCGATACACTCATAGGGATCATACGGAGGATCACCCGCAGGACCGGCGCAGCAGGCGCCGAGCGCCCCGCCGCACGCCGGAGTGAATGGATCGGGCTCGCAAGCCGCATCCGCGATGAAGCGGCCGAGGCAGTTGGCCTCGTACACAATCTTGCACACCCCCGTGTCCTCCTCGCAGCAGGCGCCTGGCGTACCGCACTCGGGCTCCAGGTCTGCGCACTGCTCCCCGCCCTCGAAGCGGAATTCTTCAGGGCAGTTCAGCTCTAAAACATCATCGGTGCAGTCGCCGGTGTAGATGTCGCAGCAAGCGCCGGCATTCCCGCACGGCGGATCCAGTTCGGCGCACGTCTCCCATGTCCATTGCAGCGGCGACGGGCAGCCCCCCCAATGAATGTCGAAGCAGTCACCCGTCGTCGGATCGCAGCAGGCACCCTCGGGGGGAGGAGGAGGGCAGTTGTACATGTTCGCGACAAGCTGAGCCGAATCGCCGGTGCTGTAGGCGCTATCCAAGACGCCGGCCGCGTAATACACCTTCCGATCCCAACGCCAGATCACCGCGGGCAGGCCGGTTTCCACGACCGTTCCGGAGGTGTAAGCGCCTGACAGTGCTGACGCCTGATCCCAGTAAGATGAACTCATAGAGAGGGGGGCGCCAAGGACGAGCACGCAGTCCGTGCCGTCGCCGGCGTAAGTTCCGGCAGCCCAGGATGTGGCTGTTGCCGGACAGTAACTGGCCGTCATGATCTGCCCGGCCAAGTAGTTGGTGGACGTCGGCAGGCACCACTGCCCGAGTATGACCCTGCCGCCCTGATCCACGAATTCGGCAAGAACATCGCCCATCGCGACATTGTCGGCGTAGGGGTAGTTGACCCACGTGTAGATGCAGTAGTATTCCTCGAGATCCGCCAGCGTCGGCGTACTCACGCGGGCATCCCAGTAGTCACACGGCTGGCCGGTGATCGCGGCGACTTCCGCACGCCACGTCGGGTTGTCCGAGTTCGACGGTGCGTAGAGGATGCCAGTCGGCACCCACTCGCCGCACGGCGGAGTGAACGGATCGGGATCACAGACCGCACCGGCGATGAACCTGCCATCGCAGTTCGCCTCGAACTCGATCGTGCACGCACCGGTGTCATCATCGCAGCATGCGCCAGACGTCCCACACTCAGGCACCAACTCCGCGCACGCCGTTCCCGCCTCGAATCGACTGCCGGATGGGCAATTCGCCTCAAAGACGTTGTCCTCGCACACACCGGTGGTGATGTCACAGCAAGCACCCGCATTCCCGCACGGCGGATCGAGTTCGGCGCACAACATCCAGGACGTCCACTGCAGCGGCGACAGGCAGTCCATCAGCTCAACGCCATCGGTGCATATCCCCGTCCCCGGATCGCAGCACGCACCCTCCCAGACGGGAATGGCGCAGGCGACCATGTTCGCCGTAAGCTGGACCACGTCACCGGTGGTGTAGAGCGAACCCGTGTTGCCCGGGCTGGACCAGACGGACCACTGCGGGTTCATGCTCACGAAAGCAAACCCGTTGAGCGTGGTGCCATCGCTGAACGCCCAGGAGAGAGTCGTACACTGGTCGAAGTAGGTCGACCCGAAGGAGCTGACACCTATCGTCGGGCACTGGAAGCCGTCGCCAGCGTAGGAGTCAGCGGCGTACGACGTTGCCGACACCGGATTGTAACCCTCATCAGTCATGATCCGGCCGGCCAGGTAGTTGCCCGCCGTCGGCTGGCACCACTGACCGAGAATCACTCTACCGCCGATGTCGACATAGTCGGCCAGCACGTTACCCATGGCAACGTTGTCGGCGTAGGGGTAGTTCACCCAGGTGAAAACGGCCGCATAGTCCATGAGGTCCGCGAGGGTCGGAGTAACGGTTCGCGGATCGAAGTAGTCGACCGGCGAATCCATCAGCGCTGCCGACAGTGCCGCACGGAATCCCGCGTCGTCCGCCTCGGACGGGCAATACAGCACACCCGTCGGTACCCATTCGCCGCAAGGCGGCGTGAACGGATCGGGATCACAGACCGCACCAGCGATGAACCTGCCTTCGCAGTTCGCCTCGAATTCGATCGTGCAGATGCCGGTGCCTTCATCGCAGCAGGCGCCAGGTGTTCCGCACTCGGGCAACAATTCCGCACATGCCACTCCCGGCTCGAATCGATTGCCGACAGGACAATTCAACTCGAGAATGTTGTCCTCACACTCGCCCGTGGAGATGTCGCAGCAGGCGCCCGGATTCCCGCACGGCGGATCTAGTTCGCCACACAGTATTTCGTAACTGAACTGCAGC
>JAUVGW010000196.1 GCA_030593565.1 Phycisphaerae bacterium
GGCCTGGGACCACTGGTAGTACGCCACATCCCAATCGGCACATAGCAGCGTACCAGTCGCCATCGACTCGGTGCTGCCGACAGTGAACCGCACCACATACTTCGTGCTGCCCGGCTCAGTCCCGATGCGTTCGATCTTCACAACGGCCGGCGCTTTCCCGGTCGACGGCACCACCCGAACGTCACCCTCAATCACCGTCGCCTCGAAGGCCGTCGCCGGCCCCCGCACCTGCACCACCGCCGACCCCCACCCCCTCGCGTTGCTCGGATGCACCTTCACCGACTGGAAGTCGAATGGCCCCCATTCGTCGACCAGGATGTTCGCCTTCCCCTGCGGCACGCCGGGCAACGGCTCAGGCAACGATCCCCGCAACGTCGGCAACGCCTCGGCCGCCGGCAAACCCCACGCCCGAATTCGCTGACACGTCTCGGCGACCACGTCGCCCGCGCCCTTCTCCAGCTTGAGCGCTCCGCCGCCAACCTCCGCCAAGCTCCGCGCCTTGTCCCCCCAATCAATCTTGCCCGACAAACGCACGCCATCCCCGACATAGTCGTGCAAGCCGGTGATCGCCTTCCCCGTCTCGTTCTCGACTAGCCCGCCGAGCAACGCATTCTCGCCCAACGCCCGTAACGTCGTACGGCCCGCCAGTCGGGCGACGCGTTCACATTGATCGAACAAGTTGCCATAGACTTCCAAATCCGTGCTGTCCCGCGTGGCGATGGCCGTGGCACACCGCTCGAATCTGTTCAACCGGATGCTCTCATTCGCCGACGCCCCGCCTTGTTTCCGACCATACACCGAGCCGAGCAGGTCCGCGTCTTCATCCCACCAGAAATGCACGCCACGGCGATCATCCCGAAACACGTTTTGTTCCAGGATGTTCCCGCTGCCGTGCTCGATAGACACGCCGTTGCGACAATCCGTGATCTCATTGAACGCGATCAATGAATTCCGCGAATAGCCCGCCCAAATCCCGTGGCGACAGTGGTTCAGTCTGTTGCCGGCAAACACGTTCTGATCGGAAAACGTCGCCTCGATCCCGTTTGCCACCGCGTGCGAAAAATCGTTCATGAAGACGATATTGCGATTGCACCCGCCCTCGCCGGTCTCCTTCAACGTCTCGTTGCCCGCATACAGAAAGAAACCATCCCCGCCGTGCGTCGCGCTATTGTGCGCGAACAGATTGTCGCTGCACTGCTCGTAAACGAGGATCCCCGTCGAATCCTGCCCGCGTTCATAAACGCCGTGACTATACCCGCGGACGCAGTAATCGAACCGATTGCCAAGCACACGGCACAAACTCGACCGCCACATCGCCAGCCCCCAGCCCGACATGAACGACATATCGTTGTCCTGCACGGCAACCTTGTTGCTCGCGACAACACAAATGCCGTTCTGCCCGTTCCGCGCCCGGCTTTCGACCACCTGCGCGCCCTCGCACCGCAGCAGATAGATGCCGGCCCCGTATCGCAGCCATTCGTTGTCGTCGTTCTCGTGCCCCCATAGCCAGTCGTCGTTATGTTCTCGGTCAGGCGTGCTTCTCAAACGCTGCCGATAGTTCCCCGAAACGTCGCAACCCTCGATCCGAAGCCCCGGCGCATCCTCCGCATAGATTCCAACCTTGAACCCACGGACAACGGCACGCCGGATCGTCACATCCTTCGCACCCCGCACCACAATCCCCCGCCCGACATACGCATCCGGAGCGACGCCCTCCGCCGCCCCCGCCAGGACCCCACCACCCAAATCCAACACCACACCATCCGTCTCGACGATCAACGCCCCGTCATCCGTCGGCGTTTCCACACGAATGACTCGCCCCGGCCGCGTGTAGTCCGCCGCCACAATCGTCGGCTCGGTCAACCGCACCTCCGCCGGCTCCAGCGAGCACCCCGCTAGCACGAAGACGCCCAACATACACAACACGTGAATGCAACGCCTTACACTGTTATCAGGTAAGGCCTTTGCGCTTAGCGAAGAAAACTGTGGCACCGGCGTCTCGCCGGTGGGGTGCATGGGTGGCACCGGCGTCTCGCCGGTGGGGTGTAGCGGCCGACGCCCCTGTCGGCCGGGGCAGACCGCTGGCATTCCACGTCCGACACGGGGGTCGGACGCTACCCGTTTCTCGACTCGTGGCACCGGCGTTTCGTCGGTGGGATCACAGGCGGGACGCCTGTGCCACAGTTTGGCTGCAGCCAAAGACCGCGCTACGAATCGGTGCATGTGCCTGCCTCCTCGGCCAGTTCGTCCAACAGTGCGACCGCCCGCCGAAGATGCGGAATCACGATCGACCCGCCGACGATCAGGCCCACGTTGAAGATCTCCATCAACTGCGCATTCGTCGCCCCCAGTTCCTTGCATCGAATGACGTGATACACGATGCAGTCGTCGCACCGCAACACCATCGACGCCGACAGTCCCGCGAACTCCTTGGTCAGTGCATCCAACTCGCCTTGTTCGTACGCCTTACCATCAAGCGTGAAAAACCGGTTGATGTTTAGGTTCTTCGCCGCCAGGACGCGCTCGTTCATCTTCTCACGGAATTCCCGAAACTGTTTCAGGCGTTGTGACATCATCCAGCCCCTATAGAAAACGGTACGTCGCGGGTGATTGGAAAATGCCGAAGCCCCGGCAGGGGCGTAAGAACGTAGCCCACGGCGCAAGCCGTGGGATCTCGTCGGGACCCGCCTTGCTCAGCCCCAGCGGGGCGAAAGACACCACCCGACCTCATCTTTCGCCCCTTCGGGGCTTGTCGGTTCGCATTCACCAGAGCCCCACGGCTTACGCCGTGGGCTAAGTTCTTGGTCCACTCCGTGGCTGGTTGGACTGTCCGCATTACCGAAATCCTGTGAAGAACCTCAAAAAACAACGTCCCGCCACATCGTCAGAGCCGGGCCGTGTCGGCCCGGTCCGGCTCGGCTCGGCACGAGCCGGCTCTGTTCCTCGGCACGAGCCGGCTCCGACTCATCCTTCATGTTCCCGACTTGGTCGCATTCAGTCCTGCCCCCTTCATCCTTCCAAATCACCGCCCAGCATACATCTCCTCATAGTACGTCTGATACGCCCCCGAGGTCACACGATCCATCCACGCCTGATTCGCCATATACCAATCGATCGTCTTCGACATCCCCGTCTCGAAATCCACCGACGGCTCCCACCCCAACTCCGTCCGAATCCGCGTCGCGTCGATCGCATACCGCTGGTCATGCCCCGGCCGATCCTTCACAAACGTAATCAGGCTCTCCGGCTTATCCACGTGTTTCAGAATCGCCTTGACCACCTCGATGTTCGTCTTCTCACTGTTCCCGCCGATGTTGTACACGCGCCCGACCCGCCCGCGCAGCAGAACCGCCCACAGCGCCCGGCAATGGTCCTCGACATACAGCCAATCCCGGACATTCAGCCCGTCGCCATACACCGGCAACGCCTTATCCTGTCGGGCATTATTGATCATCAACGGGACCATTTTCTCGGGAAACTGATACGGCCCATAGTTATTCGAACACCGCGTAATCAGCGTCGACAGCCCATACGTGTGATAGAACGCCGACACCAGATGGTCCGCCGCCGTCTTCGACGCGCTATACGGCGAATGCGGATCAAGCTGCGTCTCCTCGGTAAAATACCCCGTCTCCCCCAGCGACCCATACACCTCGTCCGTCCCGACCTGCAAAAACCGCAAATCGCCGCACGCCCGGGCAGCCTGCAACACGCTGAGCGTCCCGTGGACGTTCGTGCGGATGAACTCTCCCGGCCCGGTGATCGACCGATCGACGTGACTCTCCGCCGCGAAGTGCACGACCGAATCCACGTGGTATTCACGACAGACTTCGATCACCTTGTCCGTGTCGCAAATATCCACCTTCGCAAAGGCGTATCGCGGATCGTCGGCCACATCCGCCAGATTCTCCAGATTCCCGGCATACGTCAGGCAATCCAGATTCACAACCCGCACATCGGGCACATCCTTCAACACGAACCGCACGAAGTTCGAACCGATGAAACCGGCCCCGCCGGTCACTAGAACAGCCTTCGGCAAAAACGCAGCATCACTCATTCAAGCCAACTCCACAGTAAGGCAGATTGACGACCAACGAATAACGATTACCGATCAACGATTACATCGCTGGTGCGAGAATCTGTTCTCGCACCCATTCCGACGGGAATCCCTTCCCGTAGTCCTGCAGGATGGGAATCCTGCAAATAATGCGTGCGAGATGGGAATCTCGCACGAGCGAACCACGATCAACGATCAACGATCAGCGCCTGAACACGGTCCAACGACTCAAACGTCCCCGCATCGCTCCACCAGCCGTCCATCATCCCGTAGGTCAACTGACCGCGATCAAGGTACGCGTTATTCACGTCGGTGATCTCCATCTCGCCCCGCCCGGACGGCTTCTGCATCCGGATGATGTCAAACACCTGCTCATCGTACATATAGACGCCCGTCACGGCGTAGTTGCTTTTAGGCGTTTTCGGTTTCTCCTCGATTCCGAGCACCTTACCGTCCTTCACATCCGCAACACCGAACCGTTGCGGATCGGGCACTTCCTTCAGCAGCACCCGCGCCCCTGCCGCCTGTTCTCGGTACGCGCTGACTTGGCCGCCGAGCCCATCCTGAAAGATGTTGTCGCCCAGGATGACCGCAAGCCGCGCCCCCCCGGCAAAATTCTCCGCCAGCGCCAACGCCTGCGCGATCCCGCCCGCCTCATCCTGCACCTTGTACGTGAAACGCACGCCGAACTCCTTCCCGGAGCCCAGCAGGCTGACCACATCGCCCATGTGCTCGACCCCGGTCACGATCAGGATCTCCTCCAGCCCCGCCCCCGCCAGCTTTTCGACCGGATGATAAATCATCGGTTTCCGCCCGACCGGCAGCAGGTGTTTGTTCGTCACCTTCGTCAACGGCATCAGCCGCGACCCGGTTCCTCCCGCAAGCACAACGCCTTTCATGGCAGCTCCTTCACAACGCGAGGTCGGCCCCAAGCGGGGCAGCCCATGTCAGCCGGAATTGTCGGTCAGAATGGCCGCGGCTGCAAACAGACGTTGCCACGGCAGGCCTGGACGCTCGACCGCCCGGTATTCTGCTGTATCATATAGCATTGTCAGCCCGCGTACTCGGGTGTCACACGTACAGAGACAGAAAGATGAGCGAGCTCGTCGGCCCCGTCTACGCGAAACAGGACTACGCCGGCTTCATCCGCCGTACCGTGGCCAATCTTCTCGATTTCGTCATCGTGTATGCGGGGGCGACGATGTTCCTGACCTCCCTGTCAATCTCCGCACCCGCAAGTTGGGAAATGCCGGACGGCTCGTTCACGCCTCAAGTCGAGGCTTGGTGCCAATTTGGCGTGTCCATGGCCATCATCCTCTACATGGTCGGCATGCGCCTCTTCGAATCCGGGACACTCGGCTACAGAATCGTCCGCATCCGCTACGCCTACGCCCTCGATGGAAAGCCGTCAGTCGTCACGATCCTCTATCGCGCGGTCATGGCCGTTTTCCTGCTATGGTTCTTCTGCCTCGATCACATCTGGATCATCTTCGACAAGCGTAAGCAGGCCTGGCACGACAAGGTCTCCGGCTTCTACGTCGTCAAATGCGGAGCCCGGCCGACCCATACCCAACGGATGAACCACCGCCTGATCGACTTCATGAGCTTGTCCTTTCCGGTCTGGGAGCCCGCCGAAGGCGAGGAATCGGCATAGCGAAGCCTCCCCCTAGAAACACGGCGTCAGCATCCACCGGCGTATCTTGTCGGTCCGGATGCCCTTCTGCGTCAGGTCCTTGATCCGTCGCCCTTGCATTTCACGCTTGTAGAACAGCGGAAACGGCAACGCTTTTTCTCCTCCGACCCGCTGGGCCATTGCCGCATAGGGATAGATCGCAATGCGATCGATGTCCAGAAGCCACCAGACCGAACCGCTCCGGCCCGCTTGAGACGAACCCCAGCGCCCCCTCGTAGGATCGTAGAATCCGGCCCAGCAATGCCCGGTCTTGTCCACGCGCGACGAGTGAACACTGAACGCCAGCGGCGCCAGACCCACCGCACGCATCATATCCTGGCAAAACCACGTATGATCCGGGCATCCGCCGTAAAAATGCCCCTTCTCCCGCATCAATGCCAGGTAGGCCCTCGTATTGCGGGCAAAAACCTCATACACCGGCTCGCCCTTGAAATAGCCGAGTGTGGCGGCTCCCGACTCCCGCAGCGCGAGCAACTCCTCATATTTCCGTTTCAGCTCCGCGACGCGCGCGGGATCGTCCTCGTGCCGGTTGATCTCCCGTGGGAGGTGGTGTATCCAATACCTGAAGACCATCTTGCTGCTTACCCACTTGTCGATGTTCTTGGCCGTTTGCGCCGCACTTGCGTCAACAAGACCTGCCTCCGTGGCGAGGTCGCGTAAGTCGCGCAGCGTCTCGATATCGACAAGCGCCCACTCGTAATTCTCCAGGTCGTTGACCGAGTCGCGCGCCCTGTTCCAACTGAGGTACTTCACGCCCAGCCAAACGAGCCGATTGGACCAGGCAAGCTGCGCCTCCAACGGATACTGATCCAGGCAATAATCCGCCTTCAGCCGGCGCTGCCGCGCCATCGTCTCACGGGCGAATTCCAGCAGCGCGGCATTGTCTAGCCTCAATTGTTCGCGGACAGCATCGTCGCCGGTCGCCTGCATCGTCGCCGCAGTGATCGCGATCGCGGCCGCCGTCCGGTCGGACTCCCGCAGACCGACATCCGCCGCCAACAGCATCAGATTTCGCACATATGCCCCGGCAGCGACGCCGGCCTCGGCCGTCTCGTTGAAGATGGGGACGTTCCGCGTTCTCGGGTACATGACCTTGCCGGCCGTCTCCGTCCGGGCTTTCAGGTAGATGGTCCATATGGGCTTGGCGACGGACGGCGGCGCGAAGTCGTCTATGTCCATGGCGAATTCGACAACCTTGCCGACCGCCACCTTCAAGCCCGTGATCGGAATCGGCTTGGGGTTCTGATGTTTCCAATCGCCCTGGCATTCGAACACGCCCTCCCAACGGCCCTCCCGGCGGACGATATTCAACTGGACATCCCGCCTGGTGTCCCCGATGCAATCCGCCCTGACGATCAGCTTGTTGTAGGGCCGGTCGAAGTATTCCTGGTCGGTCATGCCCGCCATGATGTACAGGCGATTTTCACGGACCACACCCGCGACGCCCTTCGCCCAGAACTCGCGTGCGCGGTCCACCGTCTCGCGGCCCCATGCCCGGCCGCTAGGTTTCGGGAGTATCTTGCGCCACTCGCCGGACTTGCCGTTTATGGAAATCTTGCCAACCCTGGCCTTGGTGCGCGGGACGGTATCACCAATGATCCGCAGGGCCTCCTGGCAATCGGGGTCCGGGCTTTCGACAAGTAGGCAAACCTGCGCGAGGGCCCTCCCGAACCCGTCTTCGCCGATCTGCGCCTTGAGCGTCCTGTCTTTCCGAATGACGGCGGCAATCGTCGGCGCGTTCCGCGCGGTCTTGTCCAGTAGCTGGTCCTCGGATTCACGAGCCAGCCTCCGCACGCGTTGTTCATAGCTCTGCCTCTTAACGGGTCGATCGGGCTGAGCGAATATGGTCAATGGACTCGAAGACAGGCAGACCACGATCACGAACGATGCGCAAATCCACTGTCTTCTCATGGCGGTTGATCTCCGCACGGGGCAGGCTACGTTCCGCCGATGGAAGTACGGCTACCCGTCCCGCCGCGTCCAGTCGTATGGAATATCGTTGTCATGCGGCGGCGCGCGGAACTCGTCCGGATTCTTGTAGTCGTAGCACTCCGTCGTCATGTTCACGACGATGCACTCGGCATCCGACACGCACATCCAGCCGTGATACACCCCCGGCGGAATTCGCACCAAGCCCGGTAGGTGTTCCGACAGGTAGATCTCGTTCACCTCACCCTGCGTGGATGAATCCGCCCGGCCGTCGTACAGCCCCAGCTTGATCGCCCCGCGAACGCAGTAAAAATGGTCAGTCTGGATCTTGTGATAGTGCCACGCCTTGACCATACCCGGGATCGTCGTCGTGAAATAGACCTGCCCAAACTTCTCGAACCACGGGTCATCCGCCCGGATGATCTCGCCGAGTCGCCCGCGTTCATCCGGCAACACGCGCGCCCGCCGCGCCCGCACGCCGTCGATCACCGCCTCGCGCCCACGAATCAGCAGTGCCTCGTCCGACCAGACAACCCTCAATGGCGGCAGCGAGTTTTTGTCCATTCCCATGGCGATGCGCACTCCTGTTCAACATTAGAATCGTTGATCCGTCCGGCAATTCACCCGTGCCCGTCTCAACCGCAGCCACACGGACCAATTCACCCCCGTAGGATGGACCATTCTTCCTGCGCTGTAAACATCCTTTCAAGGACGCGCCTCGATGTTTAGCCGCGACCCAACGGGGGAGCGCGTCCCAATCCAATGGATCGCAATCCATGGGCTTCCGGTCGACGCGACGATCCCATTCCCCCCGCCTTGACACCGCCCAACCCGCCCCCAATACTCGTCGCTCGCCCCATCCGACGGAAACCGGGGGGAACTCGCACGGAGGCCCGGCGAACAGGCCGCAAGGAACGCGCATGGAAACAGGCTCCACGTTCAAAGAAGTCTGGCGATTTCGCGAGGTCGTCAAGAACTTCGTCTCACAGGACCTCAAGGTCAAATATCGCCGTTCCTACCTGGGCTTCTTCTGGTCGCTGCTCAACCCGTTGTTGCAGATGATCGTCATCAGCCTGGTCTTCTCGCTCCTGTTCAAGTTCAACGTTCGCAACTACGCCCTGTACGTCCTTAGCGGCCTCGTGCCATGGAGCTTCGTGGCATCCACGATCGACGGATGCAGCATGAGCATCATCTCGGCCGAGGGCCTGCTCAAGCGGCAGTACTTCCCGAAGCTGGTCTTCCCGCTCAGCATCGTGATGCAGAATCTCGTCACGTTCTTCCTGTCACTCACGGTCCTCGTGTGCGTGTTGGCCCCCGTGACCGGATTCAAGGTGACGGCGGCCCTGGTCGTCCTGCCGCTGTCGTTCCTGTATATCACGTGCGTCGCGCTGGGCATCGGGGCGATCGCCGCCGTCCTGACGGTCTACTTCCGCGACACGCAACACCTGATCTCCGTCTTCATCAGCGTCTGGTTCTACCTCACGCCGATCATCTGGCCGCTCGAAGTCAAGGAGCCCGCCCAAGCCCCGGAGCAACGCGCCGCCGCACAGGCCACACACACGGAGTCAGGCCATACCGCCAAGCCCGTACGAAACAAACGCACCGACGACGACGGCGGGCTGATCCCGTTCAGGTACCGGTCCTACTTCAAGCTGAACCCCATGTATCCGATCATCGAGATGTTTCACCGGCCGATCTACGACGGCCGATTCCCCACGCGCACCGAGTTCCTCACCGCGTCCGGCATCGCTATCGTCTGCCTGGGCTTGGGCGTCGCCGTCTTCCGCCGATACGAAAACCAGCTCATCTTCAACCTATGACAGCATGAACGCACGCATGGAAGACAACTTCATCACGCTCGAGGATGTCAGCCTCACCTTTCGCCTGTACGCGACCGAGGCCCGTTCGATCAAGGAGAGCGTCCTCAACGCCCTC
>JAUVGW010000426.1 GCA_030593565.1 Phycisphaerae bacterium
GCCGGCTTTGCTCCGAACCTTCGTTCTATGGGCGGTGCTCGCGGTGCTGCTATATGTCAGCGGCGTCAGTCGATACGGCCTGTTGTGTCTTGGCGTCGTCCTGGTGCCGCTGATGGCGGGACGAGTCGTTCGGCAACGGGAGCTGTCCACGCCGACGATCATCCTCGTGCTCGGCGGTGTGCTGGTCGCACTGCTTTGCCTCGGGGTGGAACGCGGCGGCTTGGCATTCGCCGGCGCGTTTGTCGCCGGCGCGGTGGTCTGGCGAATCGCGCAACGCTCGACCCGGGCAACGACCGTATGGATTCGCCCGCTCCTATGGGGCCGATTCGTCGTGCCGTTGGTGATCGCGGCCTTCGCCATGCGCATCGGTCTGTCACGCAAGGACTTCTTCGGCCCACCGCCGCAACCCGCCGACGAACTCGCAATGTATGAGTGGTGTCGCGCCAACACAGATCGCGACACCGTTTTCATCACGCCGCCTGATCTTGTCGGATTCCGCCTCGGAGCCGGGCGCGCCATTGTCGCAGATTGGAAATGCATCCCCGTCCTCCCCAAGGACACCATTGAGTGGCGCCGCAGGATCACGGACCTCATCGGAGCCGACATCAAGGATGAACACCACGCAAGATGCGAATTCCTGAGAATGGACGTCACGGGAGCGACCGCGTTGTCCCGCCGGTACGGGGCCCGCTATCTCGTAACCCACGCGTCGGAACACCGCGGAGACGTCAGTCGCCTGAACCGAGCATATCACAACACCAAGTTTGCCGTGTTTGACTTGGCAAATGTCGCCTGGACTCCGATCACGGAGAAGACGGCAGCGGCTGACAGCGCTGAATTTCGCTGATGAAAGTCAACATAGTCAGTATTGACGACAGCTCGATGTTGATCGGCATGCGGGAGGTTGCGACCGTCATGCACGGATTCAATCCCGGCACGAGGCCGATCAGCCGATCAAAGGACAGACGTATCGCTACCCAGCTTCGCGCAGCCGCGCTTCCAGATCGAAAATCCTGTACTTCATGGCAATCCGCCAGTCGGCCAGGGCGCTCCTGGCGGCGTCGCTGCACTGCCTGATCAGGTCGTGGCGTTGACGCGTCTCCTCGAGCACAGGTCGCAGTTCCGCCTGCCGCTCCTCGGACATGGCAGCGATTCGGGATTCAAGCTCGGCGAGTCGTGCGTTGGCTGTGTCGTCTGTCATCGTCGATCCCCCCTGACAATGATGCGTCTCCCGCGTTCCCTGCTGAAGTATACCTTCACAAAACGCCTGCCGTCCACCGATCAGCGGGGCTTCACCGTTCAGGCAAAGGCAAAGACACCATTATCGCACGGTCTAGGTCCGCATGCCGATCTGGGCGTCACAGATTCGGCGGACTGCGACACCGAATGTAGCGTCGCCCCCCCGTGGCCGACGTATGCGTGGAAGAACCCCTCAGTTGTAGGATGGGCAATCTTGCCCATCTGTTGAGCTGGTCAGCAGATGGGCAAGATTGCCCATCCTTCGCGATTGATCCGTTGGCCACAGGGGGCCGACACTACACCTCGTAGCATCGATGCGCCCCGTTGCATCGAAGCGCCACGGTGAATCTGTCATGGCCCCTGCCAGGGCAATCGCAAGAATGGCCGGGCGGTGGTCTTTGCAGCGGTTTGCGCGCTCGTGTAGCGGCCGACGCCCGTGTCGGCCGTCGGAAACCGTTGGTGTTCTACGGCCGACACGGGCGTCGGCCGCTACATCCGCCATTCTTGCGATTGCCCTGTGGCCCCTGCCGACCTCGTCACCGTGTCATGGCCTGCATGGACGGCAGCAGGCTATAGTACAACAAGCTGTACGCTAGACAGCCCACTGTCCAGGGAACGGCCCGCCGCCCCGTGGTGTACGGTGCGATCACGAGCAGCCAGATGGGGATGAAATCCAGCGAGTAGCGATAATACGGCGTATCGTAAGATGCAGTCGTATGGTAGCACCACAGGCCGAGGATGACGGCCACCGAAGCCAGCATCAACGCACGACGATGGGGATCGGACCACCAGCGGCGCCACGTCACGAAGACGCCGAGAAGCAGCGGACTCGTCAACCAGATGCTGGCCCCATTCACGCCCGCGCGGTCCAGATAGAACGTCCCGCCTCGAATGTCAGGACGCGGGAACGACACGTTCATTGCCCAGGCGTGCTTCTTGATCCACCGGGGACCGAAGAAACACTCGCGCGCCTGCCTCCCGATGAAGTCGGTTTCCCGGACGCCTCGGTCCTCGTACATCCGCACATACCCGGTATCGAACGGGCTGCCGAACTTGATCGCGTTCAGCGTCATCGGGACGACCGCCAGAAACGCAACGCCGGCCAGCGCCAGATAGACCGGCCGCCACCGCCGGGCAACGGGTGACTTTACAGCGTCTTCCCGACCACCAGATTCGGTCTCGGCCGCTGCCGCTGTTCCGCAAGATGGCGGCGCTATTCCGCAAGATGGCGGCGCAGCGCGGCCTTCGGCCGCAGCCGAACTGTGGCACAGGCGTCCCGCCTGTGACCGCGCCACCAAAACGCCAAACGCTGGATTGCGCCAAGCGATCCACAACATAGGCAAGACATACAAACACGTCATCTGCCGCGACCACACGGCCAGCGCAAGACCGATCACGGCGGGCCAGATCCGCCGGTCGCCCAGCATGTCAGCGCCGAAAAGCAGCAGCCCGACCACCGCCATCGCATGATTGATGTGGTACAGACTACCGCCGCCACAGTCCTTCAACACGGGCAACAGGCACGTGCCGGCGATCAGGTACACCGTCAGCACGGCGGCCCAGGCCGACGAGGCGACGACCTGGCGAAACGCCCAAAACCCCACAAACGGCAACGGCAACGCTACAAAAGCCACGAAGTAGGGCGCATAGAATGATCCCGGCGGAGCGCCGGCCCAATCGCTGAGCGTCGTGCCGACAACCGAGACCAGCACGAACGGCAAGCCGACGGGGTTGTACTTCTTGCCGTCGATCTCGGGGGCTTCCCAATTGGGATTGGCGTCCGACAGGGCCATCGTTCCCTGTTTCCATTGCAGGGCTTCATCCATCGCCGCATTGGCCCCGCGCGAGATGCTCCACCGCGAAAGACGGACGCGCGGTCCCGCTACAAGATGCAGGCCGACGAGCAACAGCACCAAGCATCCCCACGTCTTCCAGCGAGGCTCGGCATCACCAGGCGTCAGGTTGTGACTGGCCGAATTGGACATGCGCGGATTATACGCGACGGCGCGAAAATGTCGGACCCGCGCAAGAAAAGCCCACGGATCACCGATCCATTTAAGATCGCGGTTCTCCAAGTGGAAACCACGTTTTTTATACGCCATCCCAACGTAGGCATCCGGTGAAGTACATCTTCAAACTGCCTCCCTTGCGTGTCATTATGCCTTCCCTTGAAAGGAGGCATGGTGCATGGCCCACAAGCAACGAGATCCGAAGAAGGAAGCATCCTGACGACGACAGATTCGCAGGCAGGCTCGTAGCGGTTTGACGGCCCGGGCTCGGTGTTTGAATCAGCAGGTGTGTGAGGCCACGTTCCACTGGTGGCGTCGGGAACTGGCTCGACGCGATGCGGAGCAGACGCCGCCGGCACGACGCGGCAGGCAACAGGCCCGGCGGAACCGCCAGGCTTTCCGAAAGACGACGTCGAAGTCACAACGAGCTCGACGCGGCACATCGTCGCCTGCTTTCATTCCGGTTCGCATGGCTGAAGATGAACACGATGCCGACGAAAGCCGGCCTTGGCTGAAATCCGGCCGTGTTCGGCGATATAGCTGGCTCTTTGAAATGCCCGACGTCCCACGCGTTTGCCAACCACCCCA
>JAUVGW010000276.1 GCA_030593565.1 Phycisphaerae bacterium
TAAGATCGCGTCCTGAATCCCGCGAAGTCACTGTGACACCGCCGTCGCACGTGTTTAGCCGGGGTGGCATGGGTTAGCGAAGCCGCGCTAAGCGGCTGAGCTTACCCGTGGGAATGGCACTTCGAGGTGTTCCCACGGGTAAACGCTAAACACATACCCGCCGTCTCGGCGGCGTGAACGCGTAGCGTCCAACCCCCGTGTCGGACGTTGAAGACCAATGGCTTTCAGCGGCCGACAGGGGCGTCGGACGCTACGAAAACAGGCAAACCGCCTTCTTAGGTTAGGCCCTGAACCCCGCGGCCGACACGGGGGGCGGACGCCACGATTACCTTGAATCCGCTTTCGTGCAAAACAGGTTCGAACCGCGATGAGTAAGAAGATCGTTGTGGGTATCACGGGGGCGAGCGGCGCGGCCTATGCCGGGCGACTTGTTGGGTGTCTGGCGGCGAGCGGCGTCGATATCCACGTCGTCATCTCGCCGCACGGACGGATGTTGTTGCAGCACGAATTGGGGATGCCCGAGGCAACACCGGAATCACTCGTCGGCCGGGAGGCGGCGGGGGCCGTCACGATGCACCCCTACGACGATCTCGCCGCGCCGCCCGCGTCGGGTTCGTTCCTGACGGACGGAATGGTGATTTGCCCGTGCAGCAGCAACACGCTTGCGTCGGTTGCCGCCGGGACGGCCTCAAACCTGATCACCCGATCCGCAGCGGTCCACTTGAAAGAAGCTCGCCGCCTGGTGTTGCTGACACGGGAGATGCCGGTTTCGCGGATCGACCTGCAAAACATGCTGGACGTCTCGCAGGCCGGCGGAATCATCTGTCCCGCCTCACCGGGGTTCTATATGACGCCGCGAAGTGTTGGGGACTTGGTGGATTTCGTCGTCGGCCGGCTTTGTGATCTTCTCGGCGTGCCGCATGGGCTCAGTACGCGCTGGGAGCAAGCGCGATGCGGCACGACCGAGGACCCAGGCGAATAGAGCATTTTACGTTTTTCTGTACCGGCCGACGCCCCTGTCGGTCGTGGTTTGTTCGATGATGCTACGTCCGACACGGGGGTCGGACGCTACGGTCATCTTGAATCCGCGATAGGTGATTGATACGGATTGCGCTGGCCTAGCGGCGCCGGAACCTCCGCGGGACGGGGTACTTTCCGGACAGGCTCGGTCCCTGCACGGCGGGCGCGGGCGTCGCGTCTTTCGGCGACGCGGGGGCGGCCTCGACCGCAGCGAGCGGCGTACGCCCCGCACGATCTTCTTCACGAGGCGGCGGCGTCGCCTTGAAGCCTTCCACTTGAAGCTGCGCGATCTCCTTGTTGATCAATTTCTCGATCTCGAATAGTTGCTCGCCCTGGTCGGGCTGTATGAACGTGATCGCCTTTCCGGTTGCGCCCATTCTCGCGGTTCGCCCGATTCGATGGACGTAGATTTCGATGTCCTGCGGCGAGTCATAGTTGATGATGTGCGTGATGTCATGGACATCAATGCCACGGGCGGCAAGATCGGTCGCCACGAGCACGGGAATCTTGTGCTTCTTGAAGCGATCCATGATGTGCTCGCGCTTTTGCTGTATCAGGTCGCCGTGGATTTCGCGTGCGTTGATGCCTTCGCCATGAAGCCGTTTGGCGAGCTTGCGGGCGGCATGTTTCGTGTTCGTGAAGATGATCGCGAGTCGGGGTTTTTCCTGTTTTAGTACCTGCCTCAACAGGCGGAATTTATCCCACGGTTCCACTGTGCAATAATGCTGCGAGACCTCGGCGACGGTCAATTCATCGCGTGACACATTGACCTCGACGGGATCCGTCATGTACTTGCGGGCGAGGTGATTGATCTCGCCTTCAAGCGTGGCGGAGACGAACATCGTCTGGTGGGGATGTCTGATCTCGCCGAGGATCCGCTGGATGTCGTCACGGAATCCGATGTCGAGCATTCGGTCGACTTCATCGAGAACGGCGAACCGAACGGTGTCGAGGCGCAAGGCCCTCCGGCGAATGACGTCGAGCATACGACCGGGCGTGCCCACGACAACATGGGGCCGGCGACCGAGTTGGTGAAGCTGCTCCCTCATGTTGGTCCCGCCATAAACGGGGACACAGTGGATCTCCATGAACTGGGCAAGACGGCGAAACTCGCCGACGACCTGCGCGGCCAGCTCCCGGGTCGGTGTGAGAACAAGGAATTGAAGCCGGTCCGCGGGATTGATCAATTGCAGCGCCGGCATGCCGAAGGCCGCGGTCTTGCCGGTGCCGGTGCGCGCCTGGCCGAGCACGTCCTTGCCGGCAAGGACGAGGGGCACGAGTTCGCGCTGAATCGGCGTCGGCTCGCGGTAGTCCAGGGCGGCGAGCGCACGCAAGATAGGAACTTCGAGGCCAAGGTCGGCGAATGCTTGGGGCAGGTCCGGATGTCGATGCATAGGTGTCTCGATTAACTGGCTCAACCCACCAGGGCTTCGCCGGAAACCACATCATAGAAGACAGTCGGTCCCATGACAAGTGCTCCGCCGCTCGGGGGGGGAGCATCATACCGGACGTGTGGGATGTAGGCTCGTTTTGCCTTGGCGACGGCCTGCCGGCGGCCTATCGTCAGGTAGGAGGGAAGGTCATGGGGGAAGAGCGCTTACCGAACCCGTCAGGGTACGGTTCGGAACAGACGGCATCGCCCGATGATGCCGGGGACCGAGTCAATCCGCGACGAATCTTCCGGGAGATGGTCAAGGGGGAGATCGAAGACCGTCCGCTGGGTTCGCGCCAACGTCGATCACTTGTTCGGTTCGGCCGAAGGCTCGGCATCGACTCGTTCGAGGCCCGGCTGATTGTCCGTGCGGTTGAGTATGAGTGTGGACACGTCCCTCCTGCAGCGATGGAAGACGCCGAAACACCCGTCCATGCCGAATACGTGATTCAGGAAGAACCTCGCACGGATTCATTTCGCATTGCCATGTTGCTGTTGGCGTGCGTACTGTTGGTTCTCGTCCTGATTGGACTGGCGCCATCGTGACATCGGTCGTGACATCGGGCGTGGCATTCGACGCAGATCAAGCAACCTCGCCACACGCCTTGCCGTTCAGCCGAATAACCTCGCCACACGGCTTGCCGTTTGGCGGCCACGGCTGAAACTGCGGCCAACTGATGATGACCTCCCCACGCATGTCACATAATAGCTGTGGTATGAATGGCTCGGGGGCAACGCTACACCGCGTACCGCAACAACTCCCGCATGGTCGTAAACCGAAATTGCTCGCACAAGCAGTGCAGCCGTCCTTCCATTCGACTGCGAAACAGCCGCTGCATCAGATGCCGTTTAATCCCAACCTCGATGCCGTGGTCCATGTGGCAGCGTATCCCCTCGACATCCAGCTCGTACGGATGTACGTATAAGATTGCGGGCATGTCAGCCCGATTGAGCCTGCGGATCGCCAGTCTGGCGATCGGCCCGGGCAGCAGCCGGAAGTATCCCCCCCCGGCGATAGGCCAATTTCGACCCAGCCATCGAACCGTCGCCGGTGGACACTCGATCAAACCGCAGTCCTTCCAGTGGTGCGGATGTCTCGGGGCATCGGGGATGCCGTAGCGCCGGTGCCGGATTGGAAAGACACTTGAACTGTATTTGAAGCCCAGATCCGCGAGAATCGGGCCCGCCCACCGCGTCGAAGGCACGACGCTGAAAGCCGGCGCGCGATACCCGATCGGGCGCTCCCCAACGATTGCGGTCAGGATGCCCACGCTCCGCCGGACGTCATCCTCAAACCGACGCGGGTCGATGTCGGTCAGCAGTTCGTGTCCATAGCCGTGCGATGCGATCTCGTGACCGGCGTCGTGAATTTCCCGGATCAATGGCGGGAACCGTTCAGCCACGCGTCCCAGCGTAAAGAACGTCGCCTTGACCTGATGCCATCGCAGAATGTGCAGCAGGCGTCGCGTGTTTTCGATGACGCGACCCGTGATGTCGTGCTCCGGCCCGAGCACGGCAACAGGCCAGTCCTCGAGATCGATGGTCAGCACATTCGCGATAGGCCGTGGCGTTTCCTTCGCGAGCCAATGTTCGATCCCCGGCAGGTCCGTCGCGTCCAGACGGTCCATGCCGGCAACGCCGGGCTGCTCACCATGCTGTAGCTGCGTCAGATGCATCGTTCACCATCGATACATCGGCCAGTTGCAGCGAACTGATGAGCGCGACGGACGATATCACCCGTCCTTCCCACGCGGAAGCCCCCTCGCCACACGGCTTGCCGTTTGGCGGCAATATGCCGCTGCTCTCGGAGGGGTGGCACGAACAAGCGGGTGAGACGAGGCGACGTTAATTCGGAAGGCGGTGTTCAATCCAAGCGCCCATACGGCAAACCGGAAAACGGAGCTTGTCCGTGAACGCTCCATGCAGTGAACGCCACCGCAACACGTTTCGCGCCCGATCCTCGCCGGTCACAAGTCCCCCGTCGCCTCAATCCCGAGGTCCACGCACTCAGGCTGCGCGGTCACCACCGCGATGGTGGCGTGATCTAAAAGCCGCTCCGCCACCTGGACGATGTCTTCCCGCGATACATCCCGCACTTCATCCAGCAGCGTCCGCCAATCGTCGCGGTCCAGACCGACCAGCTCGTCGTAAGCCGTCCGCCTGGCGAAATCAATGGGTGCCTGCATCTGGTCCAGCTCGCCCGTCACCACCATGTTCCTGGCCCGATCCAGTTCATCATCGTCAAACCGCCCGGCCTTCACGGCGTCGATCTGTTCACGGATGATCCCATGAACTTCGTTCACGCGGCTTGGCACACACGCGGCGATCACCGCAAGATAGCCCGGCAGCACACCGGCGAATCCCGCCCCGGACACTTCATACACCAAATCCCGGTCGCCGCTGCGCAGCGCGGTATAGAGTCGCCCACCGGAAAGACCGTAGCCCACCAACATCGTGCCCATCACCGTCAAGGCGCCGCGAATCTCCCGATCCGTCACGCGGTATCCCGGAAAGCCAATGAAGATGCCGGCTGCCTCCCGACCGTCGGCCGCTCGTTTGACAAACAGTCGATCCCGCGTGGGCGGGGGTTCGTCTGCCACGGCAACGCCTGCCCAGTCTTTGCCGCGAGGAAGCTCCCCAAAAAACCGCCGTGTCCAATCCGCGGCGTGATCGGGCTCGATGTCGCCGGCCACCGAAACGACCCCGCGCCGGCCGCACGCAAATCGACCGTGAACATCCCGCAACATCTCGGCATCAAACCGCTCGATGTTGTCCCGAGACCCTAGACGGACGAATCGATACGGACTGTACCGGAAGAACCGTCCCCGCGCGAAACGGATCAGGTCGGACCGCCAATCCTCGTCGATCCGGGCGATCGCGTCGCGGATCGCCGGCTTCACCTTATCGACCTCCGACGGGTCGAACGCGGGCGACGCCGCCACCTCGGCGAGCGCCTCGAACAGCGCTTCGGCATCTTCCGCCGGCGCGACACAGTCGAAACCAAACGCGTCGGCCCCGCTCCCGGCCATCAGCGTACTGCCGCGGCTGGCAAACAATTCGGCGATGGCCTCGCCGCTCTGAGAAGTCGTGCCGCGGAGCATCGACTCGGTCATCAGGTTGAACAACCCGTTCGTCTCCGCGGTCTCACACCGCAAGCCGCCCGCAAAGCACGTCGAAATCGCAACGAACTCCGTACCCCACATCTGTCGTGTCAGACAGGTCAGCCCGTTTCCGAGTTCCGCACGGTCCGTCGCCGCCACGCCGCCACGCCGCATGGAGCGAGTGGCGGCCGCCTTCGCCTGTTCCGGCACGACCGCGACCAGGACTCGGCCTTGCGGAAACAGGTGCCGCCGGGCGACGCGCATCAAATCATCCACCGTTGCCGACTCGATGCGTGCGACATAGACATCCGAGTAGTTCACGTCCCCACTCGCCAGGAAATCCTCCCCGAGCTGCGTGGCCAGCCCTTCAGCCGTCTGCCGCTGCATTCGCACCGCCACGACGTTCAGCCGCTTGGCCGTGGCCAACTCGGCTTCCGTGATCGGCTCCTTCTCCAGGCGCTCGATCACGTCCAGCACGGCCCGCTCCACCGCGTCAAGCTTGGTCGCGTCGAGCTGCGCGGCAATCTGAAACGTCCCGCGCGTGTGCCACGAGCTGTCGTGCGTGCCCGATATCCCATACACCAACGACCGCCGCCAACGCAACTCCGCCACCAGCCGCGCGCTGTCGCCATCCAGGAGCACCGACGACAGCAAATCCAGCGCAACGTCGTCCGCCTCCACCTCCCGCACGGTCGGCCAAGCCATCAACAGCGATGTCGATTCCACTGCCATTCGCTTGATCGCACGCAACGGCCCGATCAGCCGCCGAGGCTCGGGAAGCTCGATACCGGCCCCCGGGCGCCGCTCCAAACCGGCGAACGCCGCCTGTACCACCCCAACGGACTCGTCAAGCAGGACGTCACCGGCGATCGCGACCGTGATGTTCTCGGGCGAATGGACGCGCCCGTGATGCCCCACGAGATCCTCGTGCGTCAGACGCCCAAGCCCGGCAGGATGTCCGATCACGGGATGCCGCAGGGGATGTCCCCGGTAAACCAGCTCGTGCAGCAGTTCTTCCAACTGCGTCTCGGGATCGTCACGGTCCCGCTCGAGTTCACGCTGTACCACCCCCAACTCGCGAGCGAAAACTTCACGCGACAACGCGGGGCGCACAACCCAATCAGCCAGCAACTTCACGACCGTCGCGAGATGCTCGCACGACACGTTGGCGTGATAGCAGATGTGATCGCAAGCCGTGTATGCGTTGACCAGGCCGCCGATCGAATCGGCCAGTTCCAGCAATGCCTGTTCGCTACTGCCCGCCGCGGCGTCGCCCGTGACCATGTGTTCCAGCAGGTGGCTGATTCCGCCCCCCCCGTACGGTCCCT
This sequence comes from Phycisphaerae bacterium, assembly GCA_030593565.1. Taxonomy (GTDB): domain Bacteria; phylum Planctomycetota; class Phycisphaerae; order UBA1845; family UTPLA1; genus JAFGQA01. The sequence continues at coordinate 6,882 of JAUVGW010000276.1, forward strand.
CGAACACGCTCCCGCCCCGAACGTACACGCGAACGGCCGCCACAGGCGCGACCTCGTGCCGCTGCACGACGACCGTCATGCCGTTGGCAAGCACACTGACCCGCCGGTCGCCTTCATCAACCAGACGATATGCCTCAAGCGAGGAATGCATCGGATGAATCATCAACCCCCCGACGCCGGGTCCGCCGCGCTGCCAAGCTGGTCCAGGTAATCCACGTCGTGATCCAGTTGGCTCTGTACATGCCGTACGCGTAATAGGC
>JAUVGW010000123.1 GCA_030593565.1 Phycisphaerae bacterium
GCAACTCCGCCCAGACGTCCGTCATATCGTCGCCGCTTTGGTTGGCGACGGTGATGTCGAGTTCATACCTGAACGTCGTCCGGCCGACGCGCGTCCTGCCGACCAACCCGTAATCCGTAATGTACAACCACGCCTTGCACGCTGCCTCGGGTGTATTGCCATACGCCCCCATATTGACCCGCCCGCCATCCGGCTCAGGCTCCAGGCTGAAGTCCGACGCAGGATCGCCGGTGTCGATGCAGGGCGACAGCGGCAGGAGGTGATAGTCCTCGTTGTCGGGATCGACAAACAGCGGATCGGCGTCGATGTTGCCATCGCCCTCGTAGCCGCCTTGAATGCAGGAGTAGGAAACCGACGGGGAGGAACTAGAGCTGGTGTCTATTCCCGCGTCGTAAGCTGCGGTGTTGGCCCAGATGACGCAATTGGTGATTGCCGGGCTGGCATTTGACCAGCACCGGATTCCTCCGCCTGCGACGCCGCCATCGTTTTCCGTGATGGTGCAACCGAGAATCGTCCCGTAGCTAGCGTAAAACCCTCCAAAGCTGATGCCCCCACCAGTGTTGCCCGCCTCGTTTTCCGCAATGAGGCAATTGAGGAAAGTGGGATTGCCTTCATAGCAGTACGCACCTCCACCCTGGTGGCCAACGTTGCCCTCCAAGATCGAGTTGGAGATGAGTGGGGCGCTTTGACTCATATAGGCACCGCCACCGTTGTCCCCTGCAGTATTCAGTGAGACCGTACAGCTCACAATGGTCGGGTTGCTCCTGTAAACGTATAGGCCGGCGCCACGTCTCGCTGTGTTGCCGGATATCGTCGTGTTGAGCAGTATCGGGCGGCTTTGATACGTGTAGAGGCCGCCGCCCTTCCCTTGGTCGCCGTTCGCGTTGTTCTGCATGACCATGCAGTCGATGATTGTGGGGTTGGCACTCCGGCAAGAAACCCCTCCACCTCTGGCGGAGCCGCCCCCAACTTCGTTGTTCATGATCCAGCAGCCGACGATTGTCGGACTGCTGCTATCGCAGAAGATGCCCCCACCGCCGTCATCCTGCCAACTATCGGCAACGATGAAACCGTTCCGTATGGTGAGGCCCTCCACCCTGGCATCTGTGGTTTCGCCACTGTGGAAATAGAGGCCCCGTCCGTCGCCTTCACAATCGATGATGCAATCCTCGGGGCCGTTCTCACTTCGGACGGTCAAGTTCTTTCCACCGAAATCGATGTCTTTGTTCCCGACGCCGGTATAGATGCCATCGGCAAGCAATACGATGTCATGCTCTTCGGCGGCATCGATCGCATTCTGAATGGTCGGGTATTCGGAAGGCACGTGGAGCGTGTGCACAACATACAGAACCACCTCGACATGGCGGGGGGTGTTGACGGCCGACGGAGCTGTGACTTCGAGAGTGCAGGTGTACTTGCCAGGAGTAAGGCCGCTATCGCTTGCAGTGAGGGTTGCCTCATCGACCTCTCCCTGAGAGTCACCAGCGGCAGGGTCGGCCTGAAGCCATGAACAATCCTCGGTGGCAGCCCAAGATAGCGTTCCTCCACCTGAGTTTCGGATCGATAGGAATTGACTCTCGGGATTGGCTCCATCCTCTATTGCGAGGAACCTGAACATCAAGGGAGAGACGGCAATGGTAGGCGAGAGCGGATCGTATTCGTACGCGCCCATATCAGCCGTCGGAACGGTATCACCGTTTCCGTCGATGGGGCGAATGCTGCCGTCTGGATCGGCTGATGGTAGTCCACCGGGCGGAGTGTTTGTTCCCGCATCGATGCACGGTGAACTTGGCATAAGATGTGGGTCGTCCGCGAAGGCGAAGGATGGATCGATGTCGATGTTCCCATCGCCCCAGATGAGGGTGGAACCATCATCCACTGACACCGCGGCCTCTCCATCTCGGATATCGGAGAAGGAGACGGTCAGTGTGGATGGCGTCCACGAAGGTCCGATGTAGATGTGTTCGGGAAAGGGCGAATCGTGCCATACGATGCTGTTGACGAGGATCGGATTGCTTGACGAAAGACAACTGATACTTGCGCCGGAAACAGCCACATTATTGGCAATCGTACAGTGGGCAATCGTGGGCGCACTCCACGAGCAATACACACCACCACCGTCTTGATAAGCCGTATTGTCGGCAATGATGCAGTTGGACACGAAGGAATGGCTGCCATGAAAGTAGAGACCACCACCCCGACTGAGGGCTCCCAGTGCCGAGTTGTATCTGAGAATGCAGTTTGTGATGCTGGGGCTGCAGTCATCGCAGCGAATGCCGCCACCGTAGTAGCCTCCGACGCTGGTCGCATCCACGCGCCCGTTTTGGATGGTGAAGCCGTCAACCGCTGATGTGGTTGTTTCGCCGTCGTGGAAGTAGAAGGCTCGGCCGTCGCTCTCGCAGTCGATGACACAGTACTCCGGCCCATTTTCGCTTTTCAGAGTAAGGGCCTTCCCACGAAACTCAATGTCTTTGTTGCCTGCCCCTGTATAGGTGCCATCGGCAACGACGACAATGTCGTAAGCCAGTGCGGCATCAATGGCCGCCTGGATCGTCGTGTGTTCGGAAGGCACATGCACTGTAGCTCCGCCCACGGCGAGGACGGCGTCACGTGTCGTATCACCCTGGTGGTCAGTGAGGTTCGTGAATGCGACCGTCGCGACATGCTCGCCCAGGTCTTGTAGCGAGGCTGCGTCGTTGATCTGTATTATGACCTCGGCTGTTCCATCCGGTGTCAAGGTGCCGGTCGTTGCACCGGTGAGCGTGGCCCATTCTGTGGGGACCTGGAGCGCGACTTCATAGTCGATAGGAGAGACGTCCTTGTTACTCAGGCGATAGGAAATGCTCGCGGGGGAAAACGACCCGCCGAGAGGGCCTTCGCTTCGCAGTTCGTCGCTAAAGCGAACGCGCAGGCCCGGATCGACGGTGAGGGCCTTGATGCAGAAATTGGCGGTACTGGTCCAAGGCGGGTCGTCGTAATCCTGGAGGTCCAACCAAGTCGAGTCGCTCTTGTAGTAGCTCTCACCGGGGCCGGCAGCGGAATCGACGATGACACGGGCACTGGCGCCCAGCAACACGGGAACGTCGGAAGTCCGGTCGTACGGATGGCCGCCTTCCGAGAGCTCGAGGTAGATGTAAATGTCGTCGCCCGCCGACAGAGTAACGCCGGCATCAAGATCCACCGTATGGAAGCCTAGATACTCGAACGTGCCGGTCTTCGTGGAAACCTCGTCCAGCAGTTCGCCGCCCTCAAACCGGTCGTAAACCCGCACCACGTAGGATGCGTTGTCCACTGCCGTGAAGAAGCTGACGGCGGCGAGCAGTTCCGTTCCCGATTCGCCACCGGTTGCCGTGAATGCATTAAAAGCCTCGGTGCAGTCCGGCATGGTGTCCCGCCAGCCGTGGTAATCGTGATAGTAGAAGTGATCGTAGGCCAAGGGCTCGACATCCTGGAACGACACCGCGCCCATCTGTGGTTGTTGACAGCACCACTTGTCGTAGTATGAAATCCAGAAGTAGCCGTCATCGCCCCAACCGCTTCCCCAACTATTCTTGCAGAGCCAAGCGCCGGGCCCTGGCGGGTCCGAGGGTCCCGCACCCTGCATGTTCATGCTGTCATCCCAGCCCACGATGCCGATTGCGTGATTGGGGTCGTCGGGACTGCTGGGCGGCTGGTAGTGCCTGGTACCCGAAATGAAAGAGCCGTCAGAGCACATGCACGTACCCATGACACCTTCGGTCATGATCTTGTTCTTGATCAGGTCGATATTGCTCAAGTCCGCCCCGGCCACGTACCATTCGATGTCCCGTGGGTAATAGGTGTGGAAGCTGGGATCGGATCGAGGTGGCGGGCTGCTGTACGATTGCCCGTCGATATCCCGTACGGCCCCTTCGCCCCGCGCGAGATACGCGGCCGTCACGCGGTAGTCGCCGCCCATATGCACTTCCAACCCGCCGCAGCCCGGGCAGTCGTCGTTGTTGTGCTGATTGAAGCCGTTCCACCAATCAAGGTGGTACTCGGCGAGGTTGGGCTCGTAGGTTTCCCCAGCGGCCGCCCAGTTGCCGGTCATCAGGAGGTTGCCTTCCATGGCCGCCATGGCACCGTGCGCCCAGCAAGTGCCGCCGGACTGGCTCTTGACGGACGTCACGTAGTTGACGCCGTCCACGTCGCGCAGGTCGAAGGAACTGGGCGGTTGCGCGAAGGACGTTGTCGCCGCAGTGACGAAGATGAATGCTAGAACGAAGAGAACAAGTGTCTGACGGGAGTTTCGCATCTTCATATCCTCCTGTGCGATCGGGATCGGCCGACCGTTTGAAGCGGATTGATTGTGCTGGGATATCGGACTCGGCGCATCGAACCCGGCGGACGCGCTGGCCTGCTCCTTCTGGTTTCCTCCCTTCTTACAATTCTCATGATACCGCGCCGGCCACGCTGGCTACAAGGCCAAGTACCGCGGCCCTGTCGTCGCTGCCGTGTGCAACATGGCTCCACCGGCGAGTGCCGAACCAGACGGACAGCGGTCGAGAAAGACGCGCATCCCCCCCAGACGCCGAATAAGCCCCCCCTAAGCGATCTCCAGGCCCAACACCCCGATCCAAACGAAAAACAAGAATCGCGTGACGCCCCGTTTCTGCCCCAGGAAGGCCTACCCTAGAAGCGGTCTACGACGACATGGAAAAGGCCCGCATCGCTGGGACACGGGCCTCGTGGTTTCTGCTGACCAGCGCGTTACGCGACAGTTACGCGACAACGCGCCTGAATATCAGTTGCGCGAGGTTACCCCAGTTGCGCGCTGATCCGCCTTCACGGTATCGAGAAGGCGATTGCGGCCTCTGGTAATTGATTCAGACCACATCCTAAATCCTGCGCGTCTGCCAGTTCCGCCACTCGCGCGCGACCCTGTAACCTATCATCGTTACAGGTGTTACGGCTTCCCTGTAGGTGCGCCGCAGCCTCGAAAACGGGCGCAACGCAGTCTAACGCGGCGCGTTGCCCGATGGAAGCAGCGCGTTGCCCGTCATAAGTGATTCAAGGGCTTCCGGAACATGCCCATTGGCAGGCTGCATCCCGGCCGAATCGTAGGGTGCGTCCCGGACGCACCATCTCAGAGCCGCATCTCAAGAGCCCCCGACCTTGGTCGGGGGGTTGCTTACAGCAAGGGGAAGCGTACCCCCCGAGCAAGCTCGGGGGCTCTTGGGCATCAAAATGGTGCGTCAAGGGACGCACCCTACAGGGCTATTCGTCGAGGAGGGCTTGGGCCTCTTGTTTGGCCCAGGCGCAGCCGCAGTCGGGGGCGTTGCAGATGGCGAGGGCCTCGTCGCAGTGGCGGCGCATCGCCTTCTCGTCGCCGGCGAGCCTGGCCGGGGCGACGACGCATGACCGGCGCGATCGCATCCGCGGCGTGAGCACCGTGGGCGCGTTCACATTGTTGGACGAGGTGACGGGCCAACAGGACGACGACGACGGTTCCATGCGCGGCGTGTTTGGTCTTGGATGTGACCGTGATGTCGTGCGTCTACGCGAGGGCGCCGGGCGTGTAGAATGGTCCCTCGCGATGAAGACCGTCGATGACAGCCTGGCACCCGAGGACCAATCCGCGACGGCGGATTCAGCGTCGGCGTCGGAGACACGGCTTGCCAAGCGCGAGGTACGGTGGCAAGCGCCGATGGCGCTCCTGACGGCCGGCGTGTTGCCCGGGATGACGGCGCGGCGGACGCAACACTTCTCGTTATGGCGTGCGTATCTCGTTCATTTTGTGGCGGCTATCGCCGCGACATGTTCCATTTTCACCTTCGTGGCGTGGGAGCAAGTTGATGGTCCGGCTTCGATCGAGACTGTCTTCGGCGAGCTGGCTGAGATGGCGATCTCGGAGTCTCAGGGAATTACTGAGGACGAGGTCGCATCTGCCGTCATCGCCTTGGTCTTGATCGTTCTCGGCATTGAAGGCAGCTACGTGCTCCTGGCGTTAGTCGTGGCGTCGTGGGGGGCCGCGGACGAAGCCTTCGGCGCCGGCGCTCGCCATGCCATACGGCGGACATGGTTGCACACGCCGCACGTTCTGACGGCCATCGTGGTAGCGGGCGTTCTGACGGTGCCGCTGTTCCGCGCCGAATGGGCCTTCGACCGACGTCTTGCCGAGTTCGTCGCCAAAGCACCGGCGTATCCGGCGGGCCACCCGCCGACAACGCAAGCCTTGCAGGAGCATTGGGAGACCTGGAATGAAAATCAGGCAGCCTACAATCGCGTGCGAAGTCAGCAGTTGTGGTGGGCGCGGCACGATGATGAAATCGCCGTGTTCGTCTACTTCACGTTGGGTGCATGGTGGTTGTGGGGGCTGCTTCGCTTTGTGGGCGCGCCTCGCGACGCGAGCCCGATTGCGCGGCCGCCGATGTGCGAGCAGTGCGGGTATAATCTGACCGGCATATCAATGGAAGGTCGGTGCCCCGAATGCGGATTTGCGGTCGTGGAGTCGCTCGGCCCAAAAGCCCGGCCGGAGACGAGCTGGCATCGGCGTGATGTCGTGGGTCGTTGGCGGGCGTTGTGGCGTTGCACGGCGGATGCCGTGTTCCGACCGATGCGGTTTGGCAGACAGTTGCGGCTTTCGACGGCCCGATCGGACCATCGCTGGTTCATGGCTGCGGGGCTGCCGGCGGTTTTCCTGGTCGCGTGGTGTGGGTTCATCGGGGTATACGTCGCGGCAAGCGGCGACTGGCAGATGCAACGTAATCCGCAGGTTCTCTGGGCCGTGGCGCCCACTGCCGCGTACTTCATCGTAGTGATGTTGGTATTCCTCACGACGCTGACTGCCGGGCTGGTCGGCATGTGGCATCGCATCAGGACCGGGCGAAACCTGACGGCCGGCGCTATACAGGCGGGATGTTTCTTGACGGGCTACTTGGTCGCGTGGGTGGCGTTCGCGTTCGCGTGGCTGGCGATCGACATCGCCGCGGAGGACATCGTCCGCGAGGTGGCTCGTCACGTCTATCCGGACCGAGATCTCCTCCACTTCCTGGTGTGGGTGGCGCCGAACTTGCTCTGTTTTGCGGGCTACGCCTGGCTGGTGTCTCGGGTGACGTCGGGGCTGCGGTATGCGAACCGGTAGTCGATTATCGCACCATGTCCACACGGACCTTCGGACCAACTGAAAACAGGTGCATGGTGGGCGAGCGTCGCCGAACGAAGTTCCATATCGGAACATGGACGTCCGGAGGGGTGGCGAACCCGCGACGTTTCTCATGTTGACCGACACGCGCTGCGTCGCACGCCTAGAATAGGGCAGGCAGAGGTGTCGGCATCACCGCCGAGCCTGATCATCGGGGGGGATAACCGGAAGTTCACAACGAAACCACCAGTACGGGGGGGGATGCGCTGTGTATCGACGAAAGGTTTTCGTATTGTTGCTCACCATGGTGATCGGCGTTTCGGCCTGCAATATCGGCTTGCCGGATCTGTTCCCGATCAGCGCGCCCTTCATCGTCAAGGGGACATTCGAGGAACGAGCAGCCTTCCTTCAGGCCCCGTGTCCCGTCTGGGTGGACACGACCGGCGTGGTCTACCACCTGTTTCAAAACGAGGTGATATCCAACGAAGACTTCGACCGCGTCACGACGCCGGGTGTGACGTCCCGCCTGCGGCTGGAGATACGCAGGGACCTCACTGTCGGGTGCCCGATGGGAAAGACGGTTGAGGTGATTCAGGTTCTGGAGATCATCCAATAGGCGGGCGGTCCAAATCCTCGAATCTGGAGACCCGTCCCGCCCGTTTCGCTCCCCGACACACAGGAGCTGGTTGTCGCCGGCATTGGCGAACCAATTCTCGTCGGGCGATTCTGACTTGAAACTGGAGCCGGAAAGCCGCTTGCGTCCGCGGTGGTCCATGATGTAATATCGCTTCGTCGCTTTGCGATGGCCGATGGCGCCGATCGCCTTGCCGGCGACGTGGATGTGCTTGTGGGGACGTGCCGTACCGGTATTCTCCATGTGGAGAGGTGTCCGAGTGGCTGAAGGAGCCGCATTCGAAATGCGGTCTGCGGGTAACCGTAGCGGGGGTTCGAATCCCTCCCTCTCCGTTTGACACAGTAGGCATCCCGTAGGTCGCTATGGACAAGCTGCTTGCGGGATGCCTTCTGTTTGGCACAGTTACTAACGGGTAAACAACATGGGACACATCCGCGTCGCTACAAGCCCGCAGAACAAGGCAGAACCTGCTGGCAAGTGTGCTGCATCCTGGTTACCCCTTAGTAACTGTGCCAAACGGCGGTTGGTGCGCGCAGCCGAAAATGGCACAGCGCGCACTGTTGCCGGACTGTTCCTGTTCGGCTTGGAATGTGGACAGGGCTTGGCTCAGCGTGCCGTCATCGTGTTTTCCCCGCAACGTCTCGATCGCCTGGCCTGCCAAGTGATCGCAGCGTTCGTTCTCCGGATGAAAATCGTGCCCTTTGACCCAGTGCCAATGCGTGGTGTGCCGACTGGTTTCGCCATCGAGCGCCTTCCAGAGGTCCACATTCTTGACGAGCTTCCTGGCTTTCCCTGATCGCCGCCAGCCACGGGCCCTCCAATTGGGAAGCCATTCGGTCATGCCCTGGCGAAGGTACATCGAATCGGTATGAAGGTTCACCTCGCACGGCTCTTTCAACGCACGAAGGGCCTCGATCGCGGCAGTCAGTTCCATGCGGTTGTTGGTCGTGGCCAGACAGGAGCCGGCAATCTCCCGGCGGGTCTTGCCATAAATGAGGATAGCCCCCCATCCTCCCGGGCCTGGGTTGCCATGACAAGCGCCATCGGTGTAGACCGTGACCTTTTTCATGCTTCCATCTTTACCCCCTACAGCGCAAAGTTGTCTTGTTCACCGGATTTCAGCCGCGGAGCGGCGACGGAATAAAGCCCAGGGCGAAGCGCAGCGAGCCCTGGATCACCGGATCACGAAATCCGCAGCCCCCAACGGGCAACGCCGTAAACTAAGCAGCGATGGTATTGCGGCATTTCTGGGCGAGTTTTCGTTCCTGGGGAGGGCGGACCGGATGCGTGGCGGATTGAGGGTCAACGGGCGGGGCGTGTTTTTGGTGATGCGTCGGTGGCGTGAGCGTTTGGAGCGATGGCGGTGATAATCATCTTTCACCGCATTTGCCAGTGCCCGATTCAAGGCGGCCGTTGCCCGCGCCGGAGATTTATTCGCGGCGTGCAGGAGGGAGTCCCGCAGCGCGTGGATCATCGCCGCGGGGCTCAAGCGACGCGGGTCTCGGCGACGTCGCCGCAGCGCATCAATCCCCAACGAGGCGAAGATCGTCATCGTTATGAGCCCCCATTCCCTTTCGATTCGCGCCCGACGCCCGGCCTTGCTGCGCGGCTTCGCGTACCCGAGCGTTCGTTTGAGCGTGCGAAAGAGCAACTCCACGCCCCAACGCAGACGATAGATCGCCCCGGCGGCCTGTTTCGAGAGCCGATTCGAGTCGAGCACATTGGTCAGAAGGTATACCGCGTTGTGACATCGTCCGATGCGGATCAGGCGCAGCGTCAGCGGGGCCACCTGCTTCTGATGAAGCTTGGGCCAGGCGTGAACGAGATTGCCATCGCGCCGCAAGGCGGCGTCGGGCCACAGGCCGGTGATCAGACTGACGTTGCCCCCGACGCGAATCAGGAAGTGTTTGTCCGTGGGCTTGGTGGCGAGGGTTGCTCGCATCGCTTGGTCGCGCGGTTTGATCGCGCTTCATGTTTTTGTCTTGCCGGCTTCTACATACTTGCCAGCCGCAGGGCGAGGTCGCAGACGCGCTCGGAGAAGCCCCATTCGTTGTCGTACCAGCTTACGAGCTTGAGCATATTGCCCATCGACATGGTGCGGGTGCCGTCGAAGACGCTGCTGTAGGCGTTGCCGATGACGTCGCTGCTGACGATGCCCTCGTCATTGTAGGCGAGGATGCCCTTGAAGCGGCCGTTGTCGGCGGCCTTGCGGAAGACGGCGTTGGCCTGGTCGATGGAGACGTTCTTGTCGAGCGTGACCGTCAGATCAACGACGCTGCCGTCGAGGACGGGGACGCGGAAGGCGAAGCCGTCGAGGTGGATGTTGTCGCTGGGGATGACGAGGCTGATGGCCTTGGCGGCACCTGTCGTAGACGGAATGATGTTCATCGCGGCTGCACGGGCCCGGAGGACATCCTCGCCGTGGACCATGTCGAGGACGCGCTGGTCGTTGGTGTAGGCGTGGATGGTCGTCATCATGCCGTTGATATTCGTGCCGAAGACATCGGGGTTGTCGACCATGACCTTGATGAGCGGGGCGAGGCAGTTGGTCGTGCAGCTTCCGTTGCTGACAAAGGTGTGCTCGGGCTTGAGGTCTTCGTCGTTGACGCCGAGGACGACCGTGGCGTCGATCTTGTCACTGGCGGGGGCGGACAGGATGACCTTCTTCGCGCCGGCCTTGATGTGGTGGCCGTAGCCGGGCTTGCTGTCGTCGCCTTTCTTCCTGAAGGCGCCTGTCGATTCCAGGACGACGGTGGCGCCGAGTTTGCCCCACGGGAGCTTGGCGGGATTGCGTTCGGTCAGGACGTTGATGCGGTCGCCGTTGATGACGAGGGCAGTTTCGTCGTGCTCGACGGTGCCGTTGAATCTTCCTTGCGCCGAGTCGTATTTGAATAGATGGGAGTGGACCCTGGCTGAGGAGCCGACGTCGTTGATGGCGACGATGTCGAACTCGCCCTTTCGCATGGCCATCGCTCGTGCCACGAGCCTTCCAATCCGCCCGAAACCGTTGATGCCGACTTTGATCGCCGCCATGATGTGTACTCCTTCACACGTCGAGTGCCGGTTGTGCGCGGCCCCCGACCTGTTCAGCCGTTCGATAGCCAGGCGGCCACCGGGCCGCCTCGACCAATTCGTGGAGGATAGGAGGGGGGGCGGGGCGCGTCAAGCGGATCGTGGGAGGCTGAAGGCGGGAGGGTGTGATAGTTCGGCGGCACATGAGGGTCAACGGCACGGCGGCCCCCCGCAGCCGAAATCTACCGACTCCGTCGTTTAGCCGCGGCCCACAGGGGAGCGCGTGGAGGGCGCGCTCCCCTGCGGGTCGCGGCTAAACAGATCGCTGACCGCCGAAACTGTCACGGATCTGCGGGAGCTGTCCTGCTGAAAACGCGCGATTTTGGCATTGCATAACCCAAATCCGACATTGAGCCATTCAAACCGAGGCGCCCCGTGGTTTCGTATCGACTTCAATCCTGTGGTAGAATGGCCACAGGAACTCAGGAACTGAGCGGTTTGGTCTTTCGGCGACTGGTTAATCCAAGGAGCCGCGGGCCTTAGCAGCCCGTGGCAAAAGTAATGTAGCGGCCGACACCCGGGTCGGCCGAGCCCGTGAGCGGCTGTTTTCCCGTACTCTACGGCCGACACGGGGGTCGGCCGCTACAGTCCATGGGTGCAGCCGACTTTTGCCACGGGCTGTTAGCCCGCGCGGGCTGAAGTCCGCGGCTTCGCGTGGCAAGAATCGGTCATTTTGAGAAGGTGATCAGGATCGCCAAGGCGACAGGAGAAAGGGTTTCATGTTTGCATCCGCCCGAGAGGCCCTCAAGTATATCACGGATCAGCGCATCGCGATGGTCGATTTGAAGGTGGTCGGCGTCGCCGGACAGTGGATGCACATCACCATCCCCGCGCGGAGCTTTACACGGAAACATTTCGAGGAAGGCGTGGGCTACGACGGTTCGTCGGGTTCCGGTTTCAGCACCGTCGAGGACGGCGACGTGGCTGCCATGCCTGAACCGACGACGGCCTTTGTGGATCCTTTTTGGGAGAAGCCGACGATCAGCTTTATATGTGGCACGGTCGCGGCGGATACCAAGGCCTCGCTCGCGAGTGATCCGCGGGCAATCGCCCAGCGTGCAGAGGCGTATATGCGAAATGCCGGCGTCGCCGACGAGGCGTTGATGGGGCCGGAATTCGAGTTCAACGTATTCGACAGGCTGGACGTGGTGAACGACCCATATCAGACTGTTGTCTCTATTCACTCATCCGAGGTCGAGACGGACGGGACCGGGCCGGCGATTCAGCACAAGCGGGGATATCTGGCGGTGCCGCCGGCGGAGCACCTTCACGACATGCGCTCCGAGATCGCGCTGATCCTGGAGGAGATGCGGATTCCCGTGCGTTACCACCACCACGAGGTCGGCGCTCCGGGGCAGTGCGAGATCGAGATCGACCTGGGACCGCTGGTTCAGGTCGCCGACCGGACGATGCTGATCAAGTATGTGGTGAAGAATGTCGCCCGGCGACACGGGAAGCTGGCGACATTCATGCCGAAGCCCGTGTACGGTGAAGCGGGCAACGGCATGCACGTTCACCAGAAACTCGACAAGGACGGGAAACCGCTGTTCTTCGACGCGGCGAAGAAGAACTACGCCCACCTCAGCGACCTGGCGTTGCACTACATCGGCGGCTTGCTCCGGCACGGCTGTGCGTTGACGGGCCTGACGAATCCATCCACCAATTCCTTCAAGCGATTGGAGGCGGGCAACGAAGCGCCCGTGAATCTGTTTTTCTCGTTGGCGAATCGGTCCGCGGCGATCCGCGTGCCGAAGTATGCCATCCAACCGGAAGACAAGCGTATTGAATACCGGCCGCCCGATTTCACGGGCAATATCTACCTGACGCTGTCAGGCATGTTGATGGCCGGGTTGGACGGGATCGAGTCGAGAATCGACGTGGAGGCAAGTCACTTCGGCCCGTTCGACGTGGACATTTCCAAGCGCGATGAGGCGTTCTTGAGCAAGATCACACCGTTGCCGCGGTCTCTCTACGACGCAATGGACGCGCTGGGCGAGGATCACGCCTTTCTGCTGAACGGTGACGTGTTCTCAGAGTCCTTCATCAAGCATTGGATCGAGACCAAGCGACGCGAGGAAACCGATCACATCGCCGCCCGTCCACATCCGTACGAATATCAGCTTTACCTTGACGTGTAATGCATCCTGCCCAGGCCCGAGAACCACCGGCGAGACGCCGGTGCCACAGTTGCTTTGCCACGGGCTGCTATTGCCTGACGAGGGGAGCGGCCAACGGGTTCGTTTACTTGTCGAAGAATGCCGCAGCAAACAACTGGATATCGCGGCCGTCAAGGGCCGTGTCCTTGTCCATGTCGCAGAACGTGTCGGCATCGCAATCGGGGTAGTCATCGTCGTAGGCCGCGCGATCCACGAGGAGGAGGGCAAAGAGGGGGATGTCCTGCTCATCGACGGCCCCGTCGCAATTGGCGTCTCCTTTGACGACGAGCTGATTAAAGTACAGGTAATTACCCATGCTGTCGTCCCAGTTTGACACGGCCATGTCGAGCTTGCTGGAACAGGTGTACGCGACCTCCAATCCGGCGGCGGGCGGCGAGGCGACGCTGACCCAGCCGTGCTCGCGGTTGAAGGTGAACTGCGACGGCTGCAAAGCGATGCCGTCCAGTGTGACGGCGGTGATCTCCTGAACGGGCGCGTGCGACAGGTAGAACAGGTTCGTGCCGCTCGGGCCGAACGTGTCGACGACCGGTCGCAGGCCGTTCTTGTCGACGTCTGCGAAGACGATCTTCTCGACGACGCTGGTCCCGCCGGAACTCCAATCCGCCGATGCGCCAAAGCCGTCACCGTCGTTGAAGAAAACGCGTGTGTAATCCCACCACGCGCCCGTGGCAAGATCGAGTAGGCCGTCGGCGTTGACGTCGGCCATGGCTACGGCCGAGCCGTAGCCTTCCAAGTAACTCCAACTCGGCATCTGCGTGAAGAAGCCTGCCGCGAGACCGTCGTATTGCCGGAAGTAGCCCGTCCCGGCGCCGAGCTGCGTGTTGTCGGTGACGAACAACTCGGGCAGGCCGTCGCCGTCAACATCACCGGCGGTCGCCATGATGGCGTATTGGTCGTCGTTGTCGGTTGTGTTCCAGCTCGCCGTGGTTTCCAGCGTGCCGCCGAGATTGCGATAGGCCCACGTGTATGTGTGAGTGCCGACGCCGATGAGGTCGAGCCAACCGTCATCGTCCGCATCGACCCATAGGACGCCCATGAGGTGGTACATGTCGTCGGACTGCCAACTCGCGACGGCCTCGAGTTTACCGTCGATATTCAGATGCACGGTGTTCCGCGCGTCGTAGCCCGAGCTGTAGGGCCAGCCGGTGGCGACGGCGAGATCCGGCTGGCCGTCGCCGTTCATGTCACCGAATGCGACGTCGAAGGCACGGGCGGCCTCGGCGGCGGTCCAGTCCGGCAGCGTGGACAGGGTGCCGCTGTTGTTGAGATAGAGCTTCGCGGCCGGGCCGCCTTCGTTGAGCAGCAGGGCGACCGCGACATCGGGCCATCCGTCGGCATTGACGTCCGCGACGTCGAGGTGGCCATGATAGGCGGTGTCGGCGGATTGCCAATCGGGCGAGGTGGGGAATGTGCCGTCGCCCTGGTTGTAGTACACGACGAGTCGCTCCGGCCGCATGTCGTTGCCGTTTGAGACGACGAGGTCGGGCCACCCGTCCCGATCGAGGTCGACGAGGGCGGCGCCGGTGCTATACGGCGTGTCGGACGATATCCAGTCGGGCGTGGTGGGATAGGGTTGCTGTGCAAGGAGCGCCAT
>JAUVGW010000407.1 GCA_030593565.1 Phycisphaerae bacterium
ACGAGATTGCGCAGGCGGAGTCGGCGACGGGCGAGCCGTTTGTGAAGTACTGGCTTCACAACGGACTGACGCGATTCAACACGAAGAAGATATCGAAGTCTGATCCCGAGTTCGAGAAGATCATGGCTTCACTGCAATTGAATCATCTGTTGTCGGTGCATTCGCCGGAATTCCTGCGGTTCTTGATACTGAGTTCGCAGTATCGATCGCCGATCGATTTTTCCGACGAGACGCTACGTTCCGCGAAGACCGGGCTCAATACGTTTTATCGAGTACTGGATCGTTTGCAGCGGGTCACGGGTGTGGATCCGTACAATGTCACGATGCGGATCGAGGAGATGCGTGATTCGAAGCCGGAACCGGCTGGCCAGAAGTTCATGGACGAGGTTTTCTCGTTGCGACTGCGTTTCATGGAGGCGATGGACGACGATTTCAATACGGCCGGCGCGATCGGAGTCCTGTTCGAGTTGGCGGGGGCGATCAATCGGTTTTTGGATGAGAGCCGTCTGGAGACGCATTCGGACGATCAGTTGCGCGCGATGGCGCAGGCGGGGGGCGGGACATTCATGTCGTTCGCGCGGATTCTGGGGCTCCTGGTCGAGCGGCCCGCGGTGGCCGGTCTTGGCGGCGACGACAAGACGGCTAAGCTGGCGGATCTGTTGGTGGAGGTCCGGCAGATGGCTCGGGCGGCCAAGCAGTTCGAACTTGCGGACCGCGTGCGGGACGGCATGTCGGAGTTGGGGATCGTGTTGGAGGATCGTCCGGACGGCACGGGATGGCGTATCGAGTGACTCGAGCGGCAAGAAGGCAGCAAGGCGGATCGTTGCGGGCGGAATCCGACGGGGCCACGCCTGGCAACGCGAAGGTCCTGGGCATCGATCCCGGCCTGGACTGCACGGGATATGCCGTGGTGGGCGCTGAAGACGCGCGTCTGTATGACGCCGGCGTGATTCGTTCGACGACGAAGGCCGCGCTGGCGACTCGATTGTGCGAGATCGAGGGGGGGGTCGAGGACGTTCTGTCGGAGCATGCGGTGGAGCTGTTGGTGGTGGAGGATCTGTTCGCCCACTACAAGCATCCGCGGACGGCGATTCTGATGGGGCACGCACGGGGCGTGATTCTGTTGGCGGCGGCGCGGCGTGGGATTGATGTTTTGAACGTGTCGGCTACGAGGATCAAGAAGGCGTTGACCGGCAACGGCCACGCGAGCAAGCGCCAGGTTCAGGCAGCGATCATGTCGACGTTCGGCTTGTCAGTCGCGCCGGAGCCGGCTGATGTTGCGGACGCGATGGCGGGTGCGTTTTATGGGGTTTCGACGAGGGCGGTGGGGGCGAAGTCGGAGCGTGGATGAGCTGAGCCGGATCGATGTTCGGGCGAGTGATGAGAATTGGCAGTCACGATGATCGTGCGTGTTGCGGGACAGCTTAGTGAGATCGGCGAGTCGTCGGCGGTCGTGGATCGCGACGGGATGGCGTATGAGATCTTCGTGCCGAGTTACGCCGTGACCGAGTTGTCGGCCCGTCGCGGATTGGATGTGACGTTGCACACGCTGCAATATCTCGAGGGGAGCACAACTGGTGGGAACATGACGCCGCGGATGATCGGGTTTTTGCATCCGGAGGATCGGGCGTTTTTTCAGCAGTTCATTACGGTCAAGGGCCTTGGTGTGCGGAAGGGGCTTCGCGCGCTCGCGGCGCCGGTGGCGCGGATCGCGTCACAGATCGAGTCCGGTGACACGACGGCCTTGACGCAGTTGCCGGGTATTGGCAAGCGGATGGCCGAACAGATTGTCGCGGAATTGCGCGGCAAGGTATCGGCACATGCGTACGCGGGGGAGGATGTTCCGGCCGCGAGCAAGGGCGAGTTGAGCAGTCATCAGCGGGATGCGATCGAAATCCTGGTTGCCTGGGGCGATTCGCGGGCGGATGTGGAGCGGTGGATCGCGCGGGCGGGGCAGTTGCACGATGACCTTGCGAGCCCCGAGGATTGGGTGCGGGCGGCGTATCGGATCAAGGGCGGCGCGGAGACGTAGAATAAGTAGGGGACCCCGCAAGGATGACTGGAACGGTTGATCCGCCAAACGGCAAGCCAATAGGCTGGCCAACCGGCGTAATCGGGTACGTCATTCGTAAGCGATGCCTAGGGATGCAGGTGCCAGATTGGCGGTCGGTTAGCTGAGGAGCCAACCGCGTCGATGCGATAGGTCAATATGACGAGACAGCGGACTATCAGTGGCGAGGCGGGCGGCGAGCGCGAGGAGCAGTCGAACTGGGCGCTGCGTCCACGACGGCTGGCGGAGTGCATCGGCCAGCGTCAGGTGATCGAACAACTGGGGATCGCGATCAGTGCGGCGAAGCAGCGCGGCGAACCGTTGGAGCATGTGCTGCTGGATGGTCCACCGGGGCTGGGCAAGACGACGTTCGCGCATGTGATCGCGGAGGAGATGGGGGTTGCGGATCGCGTTCGTGTGACGAGCGGGCCGGCGATTGTGAAGCAAGCCGACTTGATGAGCACGCTGACGAACCTGGAGGAGGGGGACGTGCTGTTCATCGACGAGGTTCATCGGCTGAACAATATCGTCGAGGAGTTTTTGTATCCGGCGATGGAGGATTTTCGGGTCGACTACACGATCGAGGGCGGGCTTGGCGGGCGGACGGTGAACTTCCGATTGAAGCGTTTCACATTGATCGGCGCGACGACACGGGCGGGGATGCTGACGGCGGCGATGCGCGACCGATTTGGTCTTCGATACCATCTTGATTTCTACGATGCGGGTGACTTGGTTACGATTCTGCATCGTTCGGCGGGCAAGCTCGAGATCGACGCGGATGACGGGGCACTGCGGATGATCGCGGAGCGATCGCGTGGGACGCCGCGCGTGGCGAACCGGTTGCTGCGGCGAGTGCGGGACTATGCCCAGGTGCGGGCGGATGGACGATTGAGTGAAGGCGTGGTCGAGCAGGCGCTGGGGATTGAGGAGATTGACGGGCTCGGTCTGGACAAGTTGGACCGGGCGTTTCTGCGGGCGTTGATCGAGACATATCGCGGCGGGCCAGCCGGCATCGAGGCGCTGGCGGCAACGATGGGGCAGTCGCGCGACACGTTGGAGGATATGGTCGAGCCGTTCCTGTTGCAGCAGGGCTTTCTGACGCGAACGCGTCAGGGGCGGTGTGCGACGCATCGGGCGTATGATCATCTGGGGCTGGTGATGCCGAAGGAACCCGCTTCCCCTGTTGTGGATGATGCCGAGCCTAACCTCTTCGGAGTGTAGTGGCTTGATGCGTCGCCGGTCCCCGCTGGAGGTCGCAAGCCGAGTTGCCTATGCCTGCCGTCCTCGTCGGCCCATTTTGCGAGCAGCCCAAGCATGCGTGTTAGCATGGTGTAAACGCTAGGTTCACTCACCTTCCACCGTCTGGCAATCTCGTTAAACGTTAGAGACTCCACAAACCGCAGTTTATAGAGTTCATAGTATTTTTGTTGCTCGTGCGTTCTGAGTTTGTTGACCAAGAGGCGAGCAATAGCGATCTCCTCACGGCGGCATGCCGCGATATCGGTGGCGATGTCACGCGTCTCAACGCACGCGAGGTCTTCCTCTCGGAATTGTCCTCGTCGCCGGAGTTCGGCGAGCATCTTGTGATCTTCCGTGGTGCGAAGGTATCCTCCGACATTATAGATGGTTTTGCCATCGCTCAGTCGTTCAAGGACCACCGCCCGGCTGGCTGCGGCGACTTCCTGGGCGATCTCCTTATCAACACGGAATCTCCCAGAAAGGCGAGATACCGACTTCTCTAACTCCTCGGGCGAGCTGAGCGTTTCGAGCACTTCGATAGGCTTCTTTCTCATGATCGGTGCGCTCTTACCTGGTTGACGAAGTCTGTCCAGCCTATTCCACCATCGAGTCAGGGCAATGCCACGGACTCGCCCCGAAACCACCACGAGTCGAATTCCTTCAACGCCACAACCAGACGCTTTTGGCATCGTTTTATCGATACGTTTCGCTTCTGCGCTGCCTCCTGCAAAGACAGGCCACGACTGAACACATCGAGGAGGATGTCGGCGTATTCGGGCTGTGCGTGGCGGAACATTTTCAGGACGCACCAGCGCCATCGAATGCCGTCGTATGTCGTGGTGTGTCGCAACGGCGATAACTGGCGGCGTTCAGTCGGATTAAGAGCCCGGCGTCTTGTCAGGTCCAGTTTATTCCCTGGCGGTCCAAACCTCACGAAAACTAGTCCGATCGCC